>NZ_JBFTMM010000002.1:0-417080 GCF_056396945.1 Pseudomonas sp. 05N432
GCAAAAAAACGCTCGCCCCAAGCGTACGGCACCTCGCCTAGGCTCGGCGTTCCCTCACTCCGGTGTCCATCAGGGGGCATCGCCTACGGTCTGCTTCGCGACGACCTCCTCTCGATGTGTCCGGCTGCGCCGTACGGCGCTGCGCGCCCACCCCCTGATGAACACCTGCGCTCGGCCTTCCGAAGGGGCGGGTGGATCAAGATCAACAGCAACAGCACGGCGGCCTACCGGCCGGCCTGAGTGGTTGGGGCGTGTACGGCTTTAGAGGCTGATGTACATCGATCAAAATTGTGGGAGCGGGCGCTGTTACGGCGCCTCTGGCTGATCGTAATTATCCAGCGCCCGATTCACCAGCAGTTCCCCCAACGAGACCATCTGCTGACTCATCAGAACGCACAATCACCTGTTCCATCGATGGCGCTATAGTAAATTTTCCCAATAAAATCATTGTGGAATGAGTTATACGTACTGCGGTATCCCATGTCGCTGAGTCCTGATGCCGTTGTAGCCCAAATGGCTGCCTCTGTTATTTTATCTGTAGGTGACAAGTTGGTTGGCTTGTAACGCGTTGAATATTCAATGTATATCCGTCGATCAATACACGATAAGCCTGCAAGCGCCGCATCGACTGCCAGTGCAGTAGTTATATGGTCGGAATGGTTTTCCGGGTTTTCCTGTTCATCTTTATTTGGGTAATTTGCAACTACCTTGGCGGAGCCTCTTCCTTCGGTTGTAATGATGGATTCAATGGTTTTTACCAGGTCACTCCAGTCAGAGTACGCGGCACTGTCATTTATTGCTGTGAGGGTTTTGATATCACCTAGATGGAAGGGTCTAAGTTTTCCATCCGGCAGTCGCAAGAAATAAGAAGTAGTATTTTCGTAGCTATATTTATAAAGAGATTTACCATTGATCGTGATGGTATCCCCTTTTCCTTCCCCCCTGGGTTTGTCATCATTCGCCATAAAACGTACTGCCCGATTCGCACCTTCTTCTCGGGCGAGGTAATAAGGATGGTCTTGCGCTCCATGACCAACCCCTGTACCAAATCCTTCATCCCCCGCCGTGGTGTAAATGAAAACCGTGTTATTACCGGGTTTGTTTACGTCAGCGTGAGCATGAGCGCCCATAAACAATTGCCAGTCATCCTGATGCGCCACGATGTAAAAAGTGCTTGATGCGGCAAAAGAGTGAGTGGACACAGCCAGGAGTGTACAAACGACGGCTAACGTGTTGATTAGTTTCATGACGCGCCTCTCTAGGATCACAAGGTTGTTCGGTTAACCGCTTGTTCGGCAATGCGTACTTTTCGAGGTATATCGGTAACCGGTATATGTGTCATTGAGCACTTGAAGTGATCGGGTTGGCTACTGTCACAAATAACAGTTCCAACCTGAAAGCAGCGCCGTTCGTCGAGTTTGTTGGCAACTTGTTCGGCAGGTTGTGAGCGCACAAAAAAAGGCGACTACCTCGCGGTAGTCGCCTTCGTTTTAACTGCGGTTAACGCTTATTCCGACAGTTTGTAAGCGATCACATAGTCGCCCATTTTGGTGCCGAGCGAACCATGGCCGCCAACGACCAGCAGCACGTACTGTTTGCCGTCCTTGCCGGTGTAGGTCATCGGCGTGGCCTGGCCGCCGGCCGGCAGGCGCGACTTCCACAGTTCCTTGCCGTTGTTGACGTCATAGGCGCGCAGGTACTGGTCCAGGGTGCCGCTGAGGAAGCCGACGCCGCCTGCAGTAACGATCGAGCCGCCCATGCTTGGCACGCCGATCGGCAGGCCGATAGGCAGTGGCGAGCTGTCGCGGCTGGTGCCGTTTTTGCGCTTCCACACCACTTTGCTGGTGGTCAGGTCGATACCGGCGACGTAGCCCCAGGCCGGAGCCTGGCACGGTACGCCGAATGGCGACATGAACGGGTGCATGGTCACCGCGTATGGCGCGCCGGTGTTGGGTTGGACGCCCGAGGTCTCGCTCTCGCGCTTGCTCCCGGCAGCCACTTCAGCCTGCGGGATCAGTTTGGAGACGAATGCCATGTAGTTCGGGCTGGTGAACAGCATCTGGCGAACCGGGTCGAGCGACACGCTGCCCCAGTTGAACACACCAACGTTACCCGGATAGATCAAGCTGCCCTGCAACGACGGCGGGGTGTACTGGCCTTCGTAGCGCAGTTGCTTGAACTGGATGCGGCAGAGCATCTGGTCGAACGGGCTGGCGCCCCACATGGCCTTCTCGGTCAGGTCCGGAGCGAGCAGGTTGAGGTCCGAGCGAGCCTGGGTCGGCGCGGTATGGTCGCCGGTGACTGCGCCTTGCGGCGCCGGCACTTCGCGAATCGGCACGATCGGTGTGCCGTTGCGACGGTCGAGCACATACAGGCTGCCCTGTTTGGTCGGTGCGATCAGCGCCGGCTTGATGCCGTCGGCGGTCTTCATGTCGAGCAGGGTTGGCTGGCTGCCGACGTCCATGTCCCACAGGTCGTGGTGAGTGAACTGGAAGTTCCAGCGTACCTTGCCGGTCGCAAGATCCAGGGCAACGATGCCGGCGCTGAATTTTTCTGCGCCCGGCGTGCGGTCGGCACCCCACTGGTCAGGCATCTGGTTGCCCAGCGGCAGGTAAACCATGCCCAGTTTCTCGTCGACGCTGGCCAGCGACCACATGTTCGGCGAGTTGCGGGTGTAGGTCTTGCCCGGAGCCAAAGGCTCGGTCGCTTCAGGGTTGCCGCTGTCCCAGTTCCAGACCAGGTGACCGTCGCGGATGTCGAAGGCGCGGATCACGCCGGACGGCTCGTTGGTCGACTCGTTGTCGGTGACGTGGCCGCCCATGATCACCAGATCACGGGTGATCGCTGCCGGCGAGGTCGCGTAGTAGCCACCGGGGGTGAACGGGCCGATACCTTGGGTCAGGTCAACCACGCCGTGATCGCCGAAGCCTTCGCAGACTTTACCGGTGTCGGCGTTCAGGGCGATCAGGCGAGCATCGGCGGTGGGCAGGTAGAGACGACGCGGGCAGGCTTGCGCAACCGCCTTGCCAGCTTCGGAGATGACGGCGGCCGAAGCGTTGTCAGCCTTGGCGTAGGCGTTCTCGTCGTAGTAGGAAACGCCACGGCAGGTCATGTGGGCGAAGCCCTTGAAGCCTACGGGGCTCTTGATCTGCGGGTCGAAGCGCCAGATTTCCTTGCCGGTGTCCGGGTCCAGCGCCAGCACCTTGCTATGGGCGGTGCAGGCATAGAGCATGCCGTTGACCTTCAGCGGGGTGTTCTCGTTGGTCAGTTCCACCGGGTCATCGGCGGTCGGCAGGTCGCCGGTGCGGATGCGCCAGGCTTCCTGCAGCTTGCCGACGTTGGCCGGGGTGATCTGCTTCAGCGGCGAGTAGCGGTCGCCGAATTCGGTGCGGCCATAGGCCTGCCACTCGCCTTCGGGCATTGCTGGCGCGGTGCTGGTCATGTCGGCAGTGTCGCGGCCCAGCTCGCCCATGATCTCACCCGGGTGGGTGAACTGGCTGGCAACCGCGGTGGCGCCGGCCAAAACCACGGCCACGCTCAGCGCGGCAGTGCCCAGCGGAGCGGCGCCGTCACGCAGCAGCGGACGGCGGAACCACGGCAACAGCAGGACTACGCCAAGGGCGAACCACAGCGACAGACGTGGCACCAGTTGCCACCAGTCGAGACCGATTTCCCACAGCGCCCACACCGTACTGGCGAACAGCACCACGGCGTACAGGCCCAGCGCCGCACGGCGGGCAGCCAGCAGCAAAATACCGGTCAGCACCAGGCCGATCCCGGCCAGCAGGTAATACAACGAGCCGCCGAGCATGCTCAGCTTGATCCCCCCGGCCAGCAAGGCCAGGCCCATTAGCAGAAGCACGATACCGAGCAGGCTCGGCAGCAGGCGGCTTCGACTCAAAGCACCATCAGTGCTCATAGTGTGGTTCTCCGTGACGTTTAAGTAGTCCCGCGCCTGTTCACTGTAGATGACGATCAGGCGCAAGCAGGTTTCAGTACAAAAAGCTCAGTGATGCATTCCTTGTGGGAGCGAGCCTGCTCGCGAAGGGGCCGTCAGCTTCTACATCAACGTTGACTGACCCACCGCTATCGCGAGCAGGCTCGCTCCCACAGGGTTTTGTAGCGTTTGTTAGAACGAGGACTGGATTTTGATCCCGCCGATCAGCGCGTCATCGACCTCATTCACACCACCCGGATGGCGGATGTATTGCAGGTTCGGGCGCACGGTCAGCCAGTTGGTCACATGCACGCCGTAATAGAGTTCGGCGCTGTATTCGGTGTCTTGCGGCGGCAGGTAGGACGGGTCGTTGTAGTCGAAGACCGCGTGCGCCTGATTGATCGCCTCGGCGTTTTTGCGGAAGGCCGGGTTGACGTGAACCCGGGCCATGGCGAAGCCGATGTCGTCTTTGCTGCGGGCATCGAACAGGCCTTTGTAGACGACGCCGGCCTGGACATAGTTGTCGATGGCGTTGGTCTTCTTGTCGTGCATCGTGCCGTTGGCAAACACACTCAAGCCCCGCGAGTTATCACTGGCGCGGCTGGTCAGCTGTTGCTGCACGCCCAGCCAGACGCCGTGCTTGCTCGATGCGCTGCGGTAGGCCTGACCACTCAGGGCGGCGGGCTGACCGTTGCTGTCCTTGTAGACGTCGGTGGCCTTGGCGCTGCTGTAGTAGTAACCGGCGCGGTATTCGCCCGGCAGGCCATTGAGCTTCGGTGTCCACACCAGCTCCACCGGCAGCACCGTGCCTTGGGTGCCGCTGCCGCTGAGCTTGAAGCCGTTGTCGCGATCCAGGTTCGACGGGTTCTGCTCGTACGCGCCGATTTGGGCGTAGAGCTCGGGCGTCAGGTGATATTTGACCCGCAGCGCCCATTGGCTGACTGGCCAGTTGTACCAGATGCCACCGGCCCAGTTGCCGACCTGGGAGCCGCAGAACGCCAGGTTCTGGAAGTCGCAGGGGAAGCTGTTGAAGTCTTCGCCTTCGCCAAAACGGCCGGCTTTGATGTCGAGCTTCTGATCGAAGAATTTCTGCTGATACCACATCTGCGTCAGCCGGGTGGTCTGGCCACGGCCCCAGACTTCCTGGGCCGAGGTGAAACCGCCGACACGCGGATCGTTGACCCGGTCGTTGCTGATGTTGTTGCCGCTGCGTTCGGTGATGGTCAGCTGAAATTCAGCGTCGTGCCAGCCGAGGATTTTTTGCAGGTCCAGGTGCGTGCCGAGGCCGAACTGGTCGCTGTAGCGCGCGGTGCGGTCGTGGTCGTAGCCGCCGTGCAGGTTGCTGCCCATCTCGCCGGTGTAGTCGAGCTTGAAGTCGTAGCCTTTTTCCGCGAGTTCGGTGCGTGTGCCATTCCAGTCGCCGAGCATCCAAGGTGAGTCGCTATCGAATGCAGGGGCAGCCTGAGCGTAGGCGGCAAGACTCAGGGCGCTGAGCCCACCGAGCAGAGTTATGGCTTTTCGGGTAGCAACAGTTGGGAAGACAGCGCTGTCTCGCAAAGTCTGAATGTCAGGCATAGAGAAGGAATTCTTGGTCTTTTAGGGGAAGAGAGCTGAACGCTGCGAGGGGACAACGGGCAGGTGAAGCGATTCAGCTTTTAGGCTTGCAAGGATAATGATCTGTAACAAAGAGAGAAAGGGCTTTTCTTGACATGAATCATTTCGGATTTGGTAACAGTGTGCGGTCACCCTTGAAAAGATCGCAGCTCCACATAGGGCGGTGTACACCCGCAGGCTGCGATCTTTCAGAGTTCACCTACATTTAACGGATAGCGCACAGAGTCCTTCCACCGCAGGACACCCTCGGCTAAGGTGCGCGACTTCCTCTACTTTCTTCGTTCAAAGGCCCGGCATGACCGAACAGAACACCAACCCGCTGCACGGCGTGACCCTGGAACAGATCCTTAACACGCTGGTTCAACACTACGAATGGTCGGGGCTGGCCGAGCGCATCGACATTCGCTGCTTCAAGAGCGATCCGAGTATCAAGTCGAGCCTGACCTTCCTGCGCAAAACCCCGTGGGCCCGGGAGAAAGTCGAAAAGCTCTACGTGAAGTTGATGCGCACCAAACGTCCGCTCTAAGGAATATAGATGCCCGCCGAGCCGACTCGACTGTCGCCCGTCATGAGACGTTTTACCCACTCGGCCGCCGTGCTTGGCTGGCTGGGATTGAGCATTCAGCTGTACCTGGTGTTTTACGGTCGCTGGAGTGTCAGCGCCAGCCAGCTGGGTGGGCTGGTGAGTTACTTCAGTTACTTTACGGTCCTGACCAATACGCTGGTGGCGACGGTGCTGACCTGCGCCGTGACTTCACGCGAGTCGAAGGGCCGTGCGTTGTTTTTGCAGCCGTGGGTCAGCAGCGGGATTGCCGTGAGCATTACCCTGGTCGGCCTGGCGTACAACCTGTTGTTGCGGCATTTATGGCATCCGCAGGGCTGGCAGTTCATCGCCGACGAACTGCTGCATGACGTCATGCCGCTGCTGTTTCTGTTCTATTGGTGGCGGTGTGTGCCCAAGGGCACCTTGCGCCTTGGCCATATCGGTTGGTGGGCAATTTACCCGGTGCTGTACTTCGCTTATGCCTTGCTGCGCGGGCACTCGCTGGGGCTCTACCCGTATCCTTTCATCGATGTTGAAAAGCTCGGTTATCCCCAGGTGTTCATCAATGCCAGCGGGATATTGCTGGGGTTTGTGCTGATTGCGCTGGTGGTGATCGGGCTGGATCGCTGGCGCGGACATAAGTAACGACACCTCTTTGCGTTCTGCCCCCCGTAGCAGCTGCCGAGCCCGCGAGGCTGCGTTCGGCCGCGGAGCGGTCGTGAAATCAGGCGGCACGTTCTTCCAGGCAAACCGCGTCTGCAGGATTTGCGAGGCCTTCGGCCTCGAACGCAGCCTCGCAGGCTCGGCAGTTGCTACAGGATGTCGAATACCGTCAGATGATCACTCTTCGTCGCTGTCGTCCAGCTTCCAGTAGCCTACGGCTTTCACCTGGTCCTGACTCAAACCCTTCTCGTCCAGCAGCACGCGGCGGATCTGTCGTGAGGCTCTGGATTCTGTGGCGATCCACGCATACAACTCGCCGCCCGGCATTGGCAGTTGTTGCACGGTGGTCAGCAGGTGGTTTTTACCGGCTTCGCGCAAGACCCAGATCACCTTGACCTCTGCCTGGCTTTCGAGGATTTGCTGTTCGGCGCCGTTCTCGATTTCCACCACCACCAGAGCGCGACGGTTGGCCGCCAGGCCCTCGAGGCGGCGGGCGATGGCGGGCAGGGCAGTTTCGTCGCCGATCAACAGATAACTGTCGAACACGTCCGGCACGACCATCGAGCCCCGCGGCCCGCCGATGTGCAGGAACTGGCCGGGCGTGGCCTGCGCTGCCCAGGTCGCGGCAGGGCCATCGCCGTGCAATACGAAGTCGATGTCCAGCTCCAGCGTGTCCAGATCGTAACGGCGGGGCGTGTAGTCGCGCATCGCCGGCATTGGCCCGTTGTCTTTGCCAGCACCGAGCACCAGGGTTTCCAGTGTGGCGAGTTCTGCTGCGGTTTGCGGGAAAAACAGCTTTACGTGGTCGTCGGTTCCGAGGCTGACGAAGCCGGCCAGTTCCGCTCCGCCGAGAGTGATCCGGCGCATGCGCGGGGTCAGGTCGACCACCCTCAGTACTTCCAGGCGACGGCGTTTGAGTTCGTGGCTGACACGGTGAATGGTTTGCACGATGACTTCAGTCATTCGGCCTTCTCCTGAACAGATTGAACGACAGGACCATCGACGATGGCTTTGGCGGTGTTGTTGAGCAGGTCACGCACCCGCAGGATTTCTTCCGGGCTCCAGCGGCCGTGATGCATTTGCAAGGCATGCCGCAGGTTGTGCACCGCTTCGTGGATCTCGGCCGGGCGGTCTTGCCCGCGCAACGAGCGCTTGCTGACTTCGATGCGCATGCGCACGCCGTCCAGGGCAATCGCCTGCTCGCTTAATGACAGACGTCCGGCGTCGGTAACGCTGTAGCGTTTTTTTCCACCTTCGGCATCGCCCTGGATCATTTCGCTTTCTTCAAGGAAGGTCAGGGTCGGGTAGATCACGCCGGGGCTCGGGCAGTAGGCGCCGTCGAACATGCTTTCGATCTGGCGGATCAGGTCGTAGCCGTGGCACGGCTGCTCGGCGATCAGCGCCAGCAACAGCAGTTTCAGATCGCCGGGGGCGAATACCCGGGGGCCGCGTCCACCGCGTTCGCGGCCGGGGCCAGGGCGTTTTTCGAAACCGTCGCGGCCGTCAGCGTGCTCGCGGTGGGAATGATGGTCTCTCATTTCTTGGGCTCTCTCGTCGTATTTAGATACAACTTAAGATATATCTTATCCAGAAATCAAGGGCCCAAGACGAACGGTTCGAGGCCATCGCCTAGGGGGAGACGGCTGGCTTGATCCCGCACGGACCGGAGTTTCATGCCGTCGGTATCGATAAATTGCATTGTTTTATTCAGGTGGGCTGACAGAAATTAGTGTTAACTCTCTAATAATTGTTTTGCCGGCCTTAAAGGGCGAAGAGCACGGTCGTTGTTCTGCGGAAAATCAACGACGGGTACTGCTGTATTGTATTTTTAGTAAAATCTGTAGGTAGTCCACCTCTTACAGTTACTAATGTCTTTTTGGTTTTTTTCGGGTTTTTTCATTATCGCTCCGGGTCGTATTGACTACCTGTTCATCGGACGTTGCCTGCTTACTTTCCTAGGCGATTGATCGATCATGTCTCGGCGTTGAAAGTTCAAACAAATAGTCGTTTCGGTAGTGACAGGGCGTCGTGCACTTTCAGCACCTGAATACCTCCGTTTGTTCGAACTTTCAATTGTCCAGCCCATTTGAAATAACAGGTATTTAACGATGTTCAAGAAAATCGCAATCGCTACTCCATTGGCCATCCTGGCATTGAACTCTTCGATGGCTTTTGCTGCTGACGAAATGCGCAGCACTATTAACATCAAGGCCACTGTCCCAACGACCATCTTCCACGCTCAACCGAGCAACAGTAATCCGGACTTTGGTAAAGACGAAACGATGGGCTACAACCTTGTCAGTGGCGAACTGGGTGCTCTGCGCGCCGTTTACGACGTCAAGCATAGCGATCCCAACGGTTCGATCCATGCGTTCGTCGAGGGCGGTCAAAGTGCGGCCTCCCTGTACAGTGGCAGCAATGCCATTCCGCTGACCGTGACCTTCAATGGCGTTGAACTGAGCGAGGTGGCCAAAGAAGTTGTTAATGCCGTAGATTCCACTCCGGGCACGATGGCTGACATGATCGTTTCTGCTGCAAAACCTGCTGGCGGGCACCCTGCCGGTAATTATAACGGTACCTTTGCGGTTGTTTTCGAACCTGTCATAACGCCTTGATCTATCTGTGTTGAATAAGGTCTGCTTTGTTCAATAACAAAACCGATCGACCGGCTATTCCTGACGGTCGATCGGGCTTTAACTTATTCATGTAATCAGAGTATTCCGTTCATGTTCCCGATGACTCCCATCGCGGCTGCGCTTGCATTTTTTTTATGTGCGGGCGCACTCGCCGCGCCGACTGTCGCTACAACGCCGCGAAGTTTGCTCGCCCAAGCCAAAGGTTTGCCCGCGGAGTTTGAAGAACACTTCTTTGATGTACCGTTGGCGGTTCGAGTGGAACTTGATCAACAGTTTCTCGGTGAGGCGATGATCGTGTTGTCCCGTGATGATCGCATCACCCTGCTTGATTTTTCCGATGTGGGCGACAGCCACATTCCCGCCAGTGAGCGTGGAATCTGGGCTGCTTACTTACAAAAAGGCGTGCCCCTTGGCGCCTGCGAAAGCACTTGCCCGGAGCAGATGCTGGCCATCCATTACAACCTGGAAAACTCCCTGGTTTCGATAGCCACCGAAAACGCCGAGCGTGACACGCAAGCCAAGCGTTATTACGACCAGCCGGAAGGCGGCAGCACCGGGTTGATCCTGCGTAATCAACTGAACCTCAATGGGGGGCAGGACCAGGACCTCGGTGGCCGTTATGGCCTGGAAACCAGCAGCAGCCTGGGTAACTGGAGCCAGAGGTTCAATCTGCAATTGGCCCGTTTGGGGGGGGCGGATGATCAGATGTACCGCGCGATACACGAACTCTACAGTCAGCGCGAGCTTGATGGCAGCTTCCTGCGCCTGGGCTATTTCACGCCCAATTCCGAAGGCCTGAGCCGTCAACCGCGTTCGTTCGGTGCCAGCCCCGACACGGTGGTGGGGGTGATGTATGGCAGCTCTGACAGTCTGGCAATCAATAACCCGAAACCTGCGGTGTACCCGATTTATGTCACCGCCAACCGGCAGGCCTCGGTGGAGATCTATCGTAATGGGCTGATGATCAACACCCAGCCGGTGGATGCCGGTTTGCAGACGCTGGATACCCGACCGCTGCCCGGTGGTATTTACGAGGTGGAGGTGCGCTTGATCGAAGACGGTCAAATCACCTCGACGACCCAGGAGTTGGTGTACAAGCCCGGCAACTGGCGTCATTACGATGAACGCTGGCGCTACAACCTGTTTGCCGGCGAGGAAAGCAAACTGTGGAGTAACTGGCAGGATCAGGCTTCCGGAAAAATGACCGCGGGTGCCGCGTTCAACTATTTGCTGCACCCGCGAGTGATTCTCGGGGTTTTCGGGCGTCAGGTTCGAGAGACGATGCAATACGGTTCGTCGATTGACTGGACGGTGGCCAACAACGTCAGCCTGTTCTCCAATGTCTATCAGACCAAGGACCACGGCACCGGTCTTGATGTGCAGACGATGTACAACTATGGCGCCGGCAGTCTGTTCCTGAGTCATAACCGCAGTTGGCTCGACACCACCGATATCTTTGAAACCCTGCCCGACGGTACGCGGGTGCGCCAACGCAATGTGTTCGTCGGCCAGACCAGCAATTCGTCGTTGTCGCTCAACCACCGCGTTACCAGCAAAAGCTCGTTCAATGCGCGGGTCTCGCATAGCGAGGGCAACGTTGAAGGGATGGGGCTGGACCTGGGCTGGACCCAACGCAGCACGCTGTTCGGCAACGATGCCCACTGGCGTTTTTCGATGTTCGACCGACCCGGCAGCATCAGCAGTGGCGACTCGCGCAATCGCGGGGTCGACCTGACGCTCAGCCTGGCACTCGGCAGTCCCGGTGAGCAGTTGTCCGGCAGCATCGGTTCACGGACCTCGCGTGAGGGCGGTCGCGACAACAATGCCTCGCTGACCTACCGCAAAGACCTGAAAGACCATGTGCTGCAAAGTGTCTCGGCCACGGCCATTACCGACACTTACGGTCTCGGCCTGTCCGGTACCACCAGTTTCAGTAACGATTCAGCCAATGGCGATGCTTTCTTCCAGCGCTCTTCGTTCAACAGCAACCTGACCGGTGGCTTGAACCTGGACAGCACGATTGCCGTCAGCGGCAAGCACATGGTCATGACCAACCAGCATCAGGGCAGCGGGGCCGGGATGATTGTCGATGTGGAGTCCGATCTCGATCAAATCGCCCTGCGCGCCGATGACCTCAGCGGTGGCAGCGCCCGTCTGCGTCCGGGTCGCAATTTCATTCCGATCACCGCGTACAAGAGCAGCTCGGTGAGCTTCGACTTCGAAGGCACCGATGTACCGGCGGCGACCATTCAACCGGTGCGCACCAGCTATCACCTGAACAAGGGTGGTGTGGACTACCGCAAGATCCGCGTGATGAAAACCCTCACCGTGCTTGGGCGTCTGGTTGACCCCACGGGCAAGCCGCTCAAGGGCCATCACATCATCAACCACGCCAGCCGGGGCGTCAGTGAAGTGGACGGCTTCTTCTCGATGGAAATGAACGCCGGCTCGCCAACCCTGGAAGTACGCCACGGCAGCCAGTTGCTGTGCCAGTTCCGCCTGGACCCAAGCGTTGGGCGCACTGAAAACAATGTGTTGATGATCGGTGATCTGCGCTGCACGCCGGAGACGTTGGCCGATGCATCTTTTATCGCACGGTCGGCAGGTTGATGCACACCGATGAACGCCATTGCCAAAGAGTGTGTACGACATGACCTCTCTCACTAAAACCCCGTTCCTGCTGATGTTGCTGATCGGACTTTCACTGACACTTTCACCGGCTCACGGGATTGATCTGGACATCAAGGCCGAGTTCAGCCCCGACCCTGCAAAACCCATGAAGAACGAGTTCACCAATACGACGGAGCAAAGTGGTTATTGCCTTGTGTATCCACAGCACTGCGTTTCGCCACCGATGGTGAGTTTCAGGCTGCCTATTCAGTTCAGGTCAAGGGTGCCCGTCGAGGCCGATCATGCGCAGCGTCAGGGTGCCATGTTCAACCTGCCTTCCCATTGGCAAACCTTGACCGTCACGGACCCACAAAGTGGTCAGACGCAGGAGGTTCAGGTGAGGGTTTCCGGAATCGGGACTACTTACGTTCTGAGCGAGGATGTGCGCAAGCTGGTGGGCGTGGATCCAGAGAGTAACGTTCTCGCGGCTCATGAGCTGCTATGGGTTGGCGGACGGTGGAGCAATGGCGCTGCGCCTTGTCGTGCGCTGAGCTTTTCTGGAGGCGGTGTCACTATATTTGGCTCTTTCTGGCAGGTGCCGTTGAATGCGGGCGTTTGTGCGAAGCAAGCGAAGTTTCTTATTCCTGAGTTGCGATACAGGGATTTCGATATCGGTTACCAGCTGATTGCACCCAGGCCGCTGGAAATGGCGTCCGGGGTCTATGTGGGTTCGATCCAGTTCCCTATCGGGCCGGACGGTATTGATCTGGGGGACAACATGTACCCCGTGAGCGGTGACAGTGTCATCAATCTCAGGTTCACCTTGACCGTAACGCACACGCTCAAAGTGGATGTTCCTCCGGGCGGCAATCGTGTGGAGCTGGTACCGCAAGGCGGCTGGAATGCCTGGCTGCAGCAAGGCCGCAAACCCACGCGGTTGTTCCGGGATCAAACGTTCACTATCTCCGCCAGTTCGCGTTTCAAAATGCAGCTGGAGTGCCAATACAGCCCCGATGGCAAAACCTGCGGTGTGCGTGATGCCGATTCCGGGCACGCAGTACCGCTGAACGTCAGCGTCAGTCTTCCCCACGGCCTGTCCGACGTCGGCGGGCTACCGGTCAATCATCGGCAATTGCTGCGCGATGGCAGCGGAACTGAACTGTTCCAGCCGGGTTTTTATGTCGACCGCAAACCGGGAACCCTGCATTTCGAAATTCCTTCAAGCGACGTGGCAGAGATGATTCGTCCCGGCTCACAACGGCAGTACTCGGGAAGCGTGACGGTTATCTGGGATTCAGACGTTTAGTTCGTCGCGGTATTGCGGCATTCATTCAACGAGGGACAGGACTATGAAACGCCTGGCGGCATTATTTGGTTTTTGCTTATTCACCCAGACGGCCCATGCCGGACCGAGCATCAATGTCGGGACGGTGTATGACTATCTGGACGGGGACAAAAGTACCTACTTGAAACGCGTGTTCAATGGGGGCGACAGCACCGCATTCGTCAAGGTCAACATTCTTGAAATCATTTATGACGCCGATGGCACCGCACGGGAAGAGCCGCTCAAGACCCAGGCCGACGCCACCGCCCGTGATGGTTTGATGGCCAGCCCGGCCCGACTGATCGTGCCGGCCAGTGGCATGCAGGGCACGCGCCTGTTGTATATGGGCGAGCGTGAAAAAGAGCGGTATTTCCGGGTGCGTTTCGTGCCGGTGGTGCCGGAGAAGGAAGACGAATTCGCCGTCTCCAGCCAGGACCGTGAGGATTACAAGAAAGGTTTGTCTGCCGGGGTCAATGTGCTGGCCGGGTACGGCACGGTATTTTTCGTACGACCCAAGGAGACGCGCTTCGACAGCGCGATCGAGAACGATGCGAGCAACTACCGGATTCGCAACAACGGCAACAGCGTGGTGGTGATCGATGAGTTCAAGGACTGCTCGGTGAAAAACGAACAGGACTGCCAGCCAACGACCAAGCATCACATCCTCGCGGGCCGGACCTTTCAGTTCGAGAAACAGGCCGGTCGTGAATACCGCTTCACCCTGGTCGAAGGCGAGAAAAGCAAAAACCTCGACGTGAAGGGATAACTCCGGGTGATGACCATGCTCAAAAAACTGACTGTCGTGCCTTTGTCGGCTGTTGCCCTGTGGGCATGTACTGCGGCGTTTGCAGCCCGCGAAGTGCATCATTTCGAGGTGTTGGTGACGATCCCGAGCCATGCGTTCTACGTCATTCCCGCAGACCCCGGCTGGATACATCAGGAGCAGCAGTTGCCCTGGAATCTGGTGACCTCGACCTTGGGCGGCTTGCGCAAGTATTTCGATGTCAAGAATGAAGCCGGTTCGATCAAGGCCCGGCTTGAAGGCAGGCCGTATCTGTCCAACGGTACCGATGCCCATGACATTGGCTTGCGTGTGCTGTTCAACGGCAGGTTATTGAACGAGCTGGAAAGCACTGAAGTGGTTTCCCTGAGCGATGCGGCCCTGGGTAAACGGGTTTTGCTGGAAGTCGTGCCCGTGCCGCCTGCCGACGGGGTTTACAAGCCCGGGAATTACTTTGGCAGCGTCAATATGATTTTCAATGCGGTGTTGCCGGGTGCTTGATACCGATTTCACTGATTCTACGAGGCTGAAAGGATGAGCCGTTTTCAGGCGTTCCAACGATGTGCAGGCCGCTGTGCGGGGGCGGGTCTTTTCTTCTCGGTGTGGTTGTCATCGGCCTGGGCTGAGGAGGTGTCGATTCAAGCCTCGTTCAGACCCGACTCTGGCAACCCGCAACACAATCAATTCAAGAATGACACGCCTTCCAGTGGTTACTGCGCCAGCTATCCCAGTGAGTGCAGGGACAACGGAATGTTCAGTCTGCGGGTACCGATTCAGTTCAACTCCAGTGTGCCAATCCTTGCCAATCATGTGGATGCCCGGCATGGAGCGATGATCAGAGTCCCGGCACAGTGGCGGGAGTTGACCGTCTATCATGAAGCGACCGGTGAACCAGAGCCGGTAAAAGTTCGAATCACGGGTGTGGGCTCTCAGTACGTCACCGATGATGTGATCAGCCTGGTGGGTGGGGGGAACGACTATCGGGTAGCCCACAATCAATTGTGGGGTCTCAGTTGGGTAAATGCTCCATCCCCTTGCTTATACAGTGGTGTGGGTGGATATACGCCTCAGCGGTATACCTTTTTCTGGAAAACGCCAACGGACGGTGCATGCCTGAAGCAGGCGAAATTCAATGTGCCGTGGATGCGCTACGAATATCTCGATTTTGCTTATGAACTGGTGACACCCAACCCGCTGGGCATGTCCTCGGGGAAGTACCAGGGGAGCCTGACGTACATCGTCGGCCCTTATGGGGACTTCGATATGGGCGATGTGATGTTGCCCGATACATCGACCCTTACCCTGAGTTTCACCCTGGATGTGCAACACACACTCAAGGTTGATGTTCCGCCGGGTGGCAATCGCGTTGAACTGGTCCCGCAGGGGGGATGGCAATCCTGGTTACAACAAGGCCGTAAGCCGACACGCTTGTTCAGAGATCAAACGTTCACTATTTCCGCGAGCTCGCGTTTCAAAATGAGCCTTGAGTGTCAGTACTCCCAGGACGGTAAAAACTGCGCTGTCAGAGAGCCCGTTTCCGGCCATTTCGTACCGCTGCACGTTGCCGTAAGTCTTCCCCATGGCCTGGCCGACAGTGGCGGGCAAGCCGTCAATCGTCGACGGTTATTGCGTGACGGCAGTGGCACCGAACTGTTCCAGCCGGGTTTTTATGTGGACCGAAAGCCCGGAACGCTGCACTTCGAAATCCCTGCGGATGAAGTGGCCGAGATGATCCACCCCGGATCGCAACGGCAGTATTCGGGCAATGCGACGGTCATCTGGGATTCGGAAGTTTAGAGGTTGTAGTCGTTGGAACCATGGAGTGGAGAGTGCGAGTCATGCAAGCATTAAAGGTATTGAGAACCAACAGAGCATCGGTATTGGCGGGAGTGTTTTCGTCAGTTCTCGCATCGTCAGTCGGTGCGGCCACCGTAGAGATGACCGCCGTGTTCCGGCCTGATCCGGCAAAGCCGATGCAAAATGCTTTTGTAAACACAACACCACAAGGCGGTTATTGTGGCGATCATCCGGCCTATTGCGAAAACGGGGTCTTCAGCATCGCCCTGCCGATTCGTTTCAAGTCGATCGCCCCCATCCTTCCACTGCATGACGAACGTCAGGGCCCGATGTTCAAGGTGCCGTCGTACTGGAAAGAAGTCACTGTCATCCATGACGGAACCGGTCAACCCGAGACGGTTAAAATGCGCATCAACGGTATAGGTGCGGCCTATACGATCAAGGATCCTCTGCCGGCTGGTGTCTGGCAGAGTGGTTGGGTATATGCTCCGCCACCCTGTGGCTATGGTGGAGTGGGTTATGGGTCTGCCCATTTTTTTGCTTTTTTCTGGAGAGTGCCGGCTAATGCAGGCGTTTGCTCGAAACAGGCACAGAAGCTGATTCCCGAGTCACTCCAGTTTGCCTATCAGGATGTAAGTTTCTCCTATGAGCTGGTGACACCCGATCCGCTAAAGATGTCGACCGGCACTTACCGGGGTGTATTGAACTATACCGCGGGGCCTTATAAAGACTTCGACATGGGCGATATCCTGTTGCCCAATGATGATGTGATTACCCTTAATTTCACCCTGACGGTCGAACATACCCTGAAAGTCGACATACCTCCCGGTGGCAATCGCGTTGAACTGGTCCCGCAGGGGGGATGGCAGGCCTGGCTGACGCAGGGGCGCAGACCGACACGGCTGTTTCGTGATCAAACATTCAATATTTCGTCGTCGAGTCGCTTCAAGATGCTCGTGGAGTGCCAGATTACAGGGCTGTTCGATTGCATGATCCGTGACCCGGTTTCACAACGCGCAGCCGTGGTGCAGCTCAGTGTCAGCCTGCCCAACGGCTTGACGAACCTCAGTGGGCAACCGGTCAATCGTCATCCGTTGCGTGTGGGCCAGGCGAATGCGCAAGAATTCAAACCCGGGTTTTATGTGGATCGGGCTCCAGGTGTGTTGCACTTCGAGATTGCAAGCTATTACGTGGACTTCATGTTGAGACCCGGTGTAGCAGCCAACTATTCCGGGACTATCACGGTGATCTGGGACTCCGAAGTGGGATAACCGTGAGGCGCGAACCGGTTTTCCGGTAAAGCCCTGAAGGCGGGGCCGGGAGCCTTCAGGGCGGGTTACCTCTACGCGGCCTTGTGCAACGCCTCGCGCGTCAACCGCCTGCTCAGCTGCTTCTCCTCGTAGCCAATGTCGTTGAGCAATCCTCCATAGACTTCATCGCTCATGTCCTCATCGGTGAGTACAACGCTGTCGTCGACGTTGAATTGCCGGGCGAGGTCCTCGACGCGCTGTTTGAGTGCCTGTCGTTGAGCAATCTGCATGCCTTTGGAACGGACCCAGGCGTGTTGAGCTTCGCGCAACTCATCCAGCAGGTCGGTCTTGTTTTCGTACAGTCGGGCATTGCGCCTGAACTCGATCGGGTAGGTGTCACGCAGGTATTTCTCCCAGAAGGGTTGCTCGATCATTGCATTGATCAGTCCATCGCCACTCTCCATCGACGTCACGGTGTCAAAGGCGGTGTCGAGCTTGGCTTGTTTGACTGCTGCCCGTTCGTGGTAGCGCATGGTTATCGATTGCCAAGGCAACTCCAGGCGTTCGGCCAGCCCGGTTTCAAACGCCAGAAACACCTCGACTTCATCCGGGTTCGCCTCCTCCACACTCTCCGGGTGTTCGTTGCGACGGCGAAACTCTTCGCGCGCGATATCATCTACCCGCTCCAGGCGAGCGGCACCTTTGGCCAGGTTGACCAGGCGGCTTTCAAGGCTCGCGCCCGACGTCGACAAGGCATAGGCTTCGGATGCGAGCACCTTGATGCCCATATGGTTGAATACCTGGGCCCCCGCATCAGCGCAGGTGGTAGGCGCTGTCGCCATCTCGAACAGTTCCTTGCGCAACGTGCTGTCCAGGTCGATGGCCTCGATCATTCGCCATACCCGGCTGCTGAGCTGTCTGCGCAATTCACCGCCGGCCTGGTAATCGGCCGAGCGGGTCTGCTTCTGGATCAGCGAGAAAAAACCTTCAGAACCCGGTTCGGTCATCAAGTCGTGCCAGGCTTCTTGCCGGAAGGTGCCCAGCCCGGAGACCTCGGAGCTCCACCATTGAGAGTCGTCGTTCATCGGCCATTGGGCCATCGCATTGGTAGCGGCGTCGGTATAGAGCTGTTCGGGAGAAATGCCGACCGAGCGCCGATACTCTTTGAAAATGACCAGATTTACCTCTGAAAGACTCCTTTCGTACAAACGGGTTCGCGCCACGATGAATGCATCCTCCGAGCCGGGCACGACGGTCGGGATTTTACTGATCGGGTTCTCCTGCAGATCCAGGAAAAAACCGCGCGGTCGAGGCTTGCCGATGGGCGCGAAGAGGCCGTCGGGCCACGTGGTTGCCCCGGTGTTGCTCAAACTCAGGATTCTCAGCTTGGGCATGCGTTCAACGTTCGGCAGCCTCGCCAGTTTCGGGTTGTCATCGAGCCTGAGCGTTTCCATGTGGGTCAGGTTTCGCAGTTGTTCGACAGCCTGGGGTGTCAACGTGATGTCGTTGTTCATCAGACGCAGCGTTCGAAGGTAGTGCATCTTGCCAATATCCTCAGGCAGCTGCGTCAGCCCGCAACTCCTGGCACTCAGTTGCCGAAGATGGGGGAAGTCCTTCAACAGCCCGGTGGAGGTTGCGGAAAAGTTCGTGCGGTCCAGGTTCAAGGTGCTGACCTGATCGAGGTAGTGCTTGATATCCGGCAGTTTTTTCCACCAGCGTTCGAGATCAAGAACATCGAACTCGGTTGACAGATCCAGCGCATAACCGCCGTCGACGGTGGTACTGCGTTCGCCGAAGACCGTGGGTTTTCTTTTAAAACAATCGACGAGCCGTTCGCTAATGTGCAGACCGCCGCCTCGCACGAACCCTTGTCGATCCGGCCCCCACGTATCAGGTTGCTGGTATCGCCAGCGATTGAGCAGCACGCGAAGATCATCCAGCTCGCGGTCCAGTCGTGTCAGTGTCCGCTGCCCTTGCTCTTGCGAGCCCAGGGACCGAACAAAGGTATTGACCTCCCTGTCGTTGAAGTGGGGGTACAGGTCCTGCACCCGTTCAGTGAGCGTGGCAGCTGTGATGGAAAGGCCGGGGCCGCGCAACAGCATCATGTCTTCATGGTCAGCCAACGGCCGGATAGGCGGTGCGGCGAGCGCTGTGCGGCGTTCGGCAGGCGTCTCGGTCTTGACCATCACCCATTGTTTGAAAAAGGCTCCCTGGCCGGGTCGATAACCCAATTGCGTTTGTTGGTTTTTCGGCAAGGCCTTGAGCACGGCTTCGAAAAAATCAGCGGCTTCATGCAACTTGTGGTTTTCGGCGTCCCAGACTTCGAATTGGTTCACGTCATCCCTGACCAGCACCCGGACTGTCGGCGCGTCCTGCGCACCCACACTGCCGCGCAGTGGCCCGGCATCGCTGCCTTCGCGAACCTCGATGCGCAATTGCGCGAACGTGTCGGTATGAATCCTGAGCGCGTTCAGCACCAGGCTTTCGGTTTCCGGCACCCACTGCGCGCCGTCGTGAAAGCCCTCATACGCATGGTTGGTCCGGGCTTCGAAGGCGGCTTCACGGGCGCGGCTTTTGAGGCTCAGCGGTAGGCGTTGCTCCTGTGTCATGCGCATGAGGTCTGCACCCTCGCTACTGTTCAACAACGTCTGTGCCGCTCGGGAGGGCAGCTCCGGAAATGCCTGGCGAATCAGCCGAACCTGCGGATCACTGGACGCTTGTGCCCCCTGATACAGCTGATTGACGATATCGGCGTTCAGGCGATTGGCTTCGTCCGCCAGACGATTACGCAGCGCTTGCACCCGATGGTTTTTGGCGATTGGCCCACCGAGCACCGCTTGCAGTTCTTCTTCGCTGAGGAACTCGACCAGGCTTGGCGCAAACCGGTCGCTCATGATGCTGGCCAGACTGGTGGAAAGTGTTTGCTCGTCGCTCGCGTCGGCATTGCCGTACTGGCGGAACCGGCCGCTCATGTCGGCGTTTTCATAGACCTTCAGGGCTTTATCCGAAGGCCAGCCGTCCAGGTAAGTCGCCAGCGGTTCAAACCAGTAAGACGATGAGTCCAGAGACAGGCCTGTTCGAATTCGTTCAATGGCTTGCCGGGTCTGGCGCTGGATGTTCAAGCGTTTGAGGCTGTCGTCCAGTAACGGTGGCGGGGCCGTGTTGTCGACGTACATCCGGCGCAACGCACCGTCTTCGGTGCCGCTGGCGAGGCGAACGTGTTCGAGTTCTGCATCGCTGAAACCGTCCACGGAGTGGCCGAGACGACGCATCAGTGTCGGGTTCTCCCACGCGCGCGGGTTCTCGGCTTCATGGGTCCAGGCGCCGAGACCGTTGTGTTTCAACTCGGGCAAATAGGCGTTGGGGCGGTGTGGGTGCTTGACCCGATAGTTGCCGGTCTTCGGGTCTTGTTGCACCGCGTAATGTTTTTCATCCAGCGGCAGAATGTCCTGGCCGTCGTGGGAATGAAGGCCCGATTCGTCAGGTCTGGAGTTGGCCGGTAAGGTGTAATCCGGCAGTTCGTAAGGTCTGAGATCGGGATGCCACAGGCGGGGCTGGCCGTTAGGCAGTTCCACCGGTTTCATGCCCTCGATCAGCGGCGAGAGCTTCAAGAGAGCGAACTGGCCAATCTGCGCGCCCACCGCAAAGGCCGCCAGCTGAACGACGTCGGTCACCACGCCGACGATATGCTCGGCGGCTTCGGTCCACTGGCCCAACGTCATGTCGACGATGCCTTCGATGACGTCGCTGGCAATCTGGTAGGCCGAGTAGACCATCATCAATTCGCCCAGGCCCGGGACGAAGGGTGTGGCGATCAACAGCGCGACGTTGAACAGGTCCGAGACTATTTTTTTGAAGTTCTCCCACCAGGCCCAGCGGGCGTTGCGATCGGTGTCGGCGGTGGACACGGCAATGTGTCGGGCGTCATTGAGGATCTTGTTCAGTTTTTGCTGGTAAAGGTGCTCCCATAATTCGCCGGTGATCGGTGCGGCGCTGAAATGCAGATTGGGGGGTGTGACCGGGACTTCTCGCCAGCTAGGCCCTTGGTCCAGCGGTTCTTTCTGATGCCATTTCACCTCGAACAGACGTTGTTGCAGCCCGCCGAAAAAATGCCCGCGCTGGTGCTGATCGACGAAGCGGCTGAAGTACTGCCGGTACGTCATTGCGCTGGACGATATGGCGTCGTTGTCGCGCAGTTGGCGAGTCAGTTCATTCATGAAGTGGACGGTTGAGGGGTACTCTTTCAGTGGATGCTCAGGGTCCTGTGGGACGTAGGCGAATATCGGTACAACCTCGCGGGCGCGGTCCAGGTTCGGCGTAATCAACACGATCCCGGTCAGGCGGCTATTTAGAATGGACAGTTCAGCGAACCGCATCACCCGGCCATGACGGGTGAGGTTGCGCTGGCCATCGAGCATCTTCAGGATCAGGTCGCGGGCATCGGAGTCGATGTCGCCGGTCATCACCGCTTGTTGAGCGGCGGCTTTGAATGAGGCTTTCTCGCTCTCGACGACTTTGAGTTTCAAAAAACTCTGCGCAAGCCCATCGCTGGGCAGCAACCGCTCTTCAAGGTATTGGGTATAGCGGGCACCGATGTCCAGTTCGCGGCACAGGGTCTGGAACTGGGCGATGGACATTTTGCGTCTGATCGGCAGAGTGTCGAAGTGCCCGCGCTCATCGGGCTGGCTGATGAAGTCTGAATCGGGCTCGCAGGTTTCGGTGCGCGCGAAGTTGTGTAAAGCGGCGTCCAGCAGCGAGACGGTTCGGGTGACAACACCTGCGGACGTGTTGATGACATACCAAGGGCGCTCCTTGGGTAAATAGAGATGCAAGTAAGTTGTTCTGACATCGGCATCGACGCCGAACTGTTCCATCAGCGCCTGGGTGAGTAAAGGTTCCGCGAACTCATAGATGTTTTGTAACTCTTCAATAAACCGGTCCACCGTGTTCTGAGCAGACCAGAGTTTAAGGTTGGCCTTTTGTAACTGCCTGTGATCGAAGTCTGTGGCTGTGGTTATCCATTGCGCAGCCCCGGTTCTGGTGAGGCTCAGCTCCCGAACCCTTTGCAATGAAGCCTTTTTGAAGGTGGGGTGGATCCGACGCTTGATGAAATCGTAATGGCGGCCTTTATTATCGCCTGCTGGCGGTGCCTGGGGAGCAGAGATACTTCCTTGTAAGTCAGACATGCTTTTAATAAACCTTGAGCCTTAATCGGAGTTACCAGCCTAACTCCCGGGGCTCAAAGTAACAGTCTGGATTTTCACTGTTAAACAGCTGTCCACGCTGATGAAACATTGAAATTTGCAATGCCGAAAATAACTAATTACTACCTTCTTTTAGTGTTCCCTTTTATTAGCGCTGCGCTACGTTGGCAGGCAGACACAGTGTGTGGCTCCCCGGTTGCAGATACGGCGTGAGAATCGGTGCCATGCCTTTGAGTACCTGTACCGGCAACGCCGAGGTGAATTTAAAGGATTCGGCCGAGGCGCCAGGCACGAAGGCGGTCAGGGTGCCGAAGTGATTCTCGCCAATGTAGAACACGAACGTGGCGGTACGGTTGATCGATTTCGAACTCAGCACCCGTCCACCGGAGCCGAAGGCTTCAATGCGGTTGTCACCGGTGCCGGTCTTGCCGCCCATGGCCAGCGGGGTGCCATTTGGCAGTTTGAATGTACCGGCGACCCGTTTGGCGGTACCGGCGTCTACCACTTGCGACAACGCTTCGCGCATTGCCGTCGCCACTTCGGACGGCATCACTCGTTTGCCTTTTTCCGGGTCATTGATCACTGTTGTTTCATACGGCGTGCCGGCGGCGAAATGCAGGCTGTCGATGCGCAGGGTCGGCATCCGCACACCATCGTTGAGGATCGTCCCGATCAGCTCTGCCAGAGCCGCTGGCCGATCGCCGGAGCTGCCGATGGCCGTGGCCAGTGACGGCACCAGGTGGTCGAACGGGTAGCCGACTTTCTGCCAACGCTGGTGAATGTCGAGGAAGGCTTCGATCTCCAACATGGTGCGGATGCGGCTGTCGCGGGCGCTCTTGTGCCGGCTCTTGAACAGCCAGCTGTAGACTTCCTGGCGTTCGTATTCACTGGCTTTGACGATCTGGCTGAACTTGGCGTCGGGATGGTTCAGCAAGTAGCCCATCAGCCACAGGTCCAGTGGGTGGACCTTGGCGATAAAGCCCTGGTCGGGCAGGTCAAAGGCGCCCGGCCCGTAGGTTTTATAGAGTTTTTCCAGGCGCTCGTCAGTGAGTTTTTCGTTGAGCTTGCCGGCGGTTCTGTCGATATTTTTATCGGTATTTTTGGCCGTTTTCAGGTGTGCACGCACAAAGCTGTTAAAGCTTTCCTGACTGGCCTCGGGCAGCAGGTAACGGTGCACCGCGGCCAGACGAATAGCCGTCGGGTGCATGCTGTCGAGGAAGGTCTCGAGGCGAGCCTGGGTGTCCTTCTTCTGGTACTTCTTCCAGAAGCGCAGTAAAAACGCGGTGCCTTCATGGTCGGCGAATTGCGCCAGATATTCCTGGCGCCGTGGGTTGTCATCGTCACTGAGCAACTGGCCGCTGCTGTTGGGCCCCGAGTAAGTGCTGTAGCGCACCAGGTCGCGCATCAGGCGAATGAACGGCAGGTTGATCGATTCGCGCAGGGCATCGCGCAGGGTCGGGCTACGGCCGTTGTCTTCCTTGCGGAAGTTGTGAAAGGTGTGCAGGCCGCCGCCCGTGAAAAACGATTCGCCGGGGTTGGCCGAGTACGTACGGTTGAGCGCCGCATCGAGCATTTTCGGCAGGCTGCGGTCCGTGTTCTGGATCAGGTAATCGACGGCCCAGCGAGAAATCACGTCCTGCTCGGGGACCGCGGTTTTTTTCAGCACGGCCGGTGGCTGGTCGCCATAACGGTCGTGCAGTTCGGAGATGATTTGCAGGTAGGAGGWCAACACCCGCAGTTTGGCGGTGGAGCCCAGTTCCAGTTTGCTGCCTTCGTTGATGTCGAAAGGTTGATCGGTGCTGTCGGTCTGCACGCGCACGCGCGAGCCATCGGGGGTCCGCTCGAACAGGGTGAAGCTGTAACGCACCTGGGTCGTGCTGGTGGGGGTCAGCAAGTGTTCGCCGAGCAGGCCCAGTTGCGCCGCGTAAGTCGGGTCGGCCAGATGCTTGAGGTACTCGGTGGCCTTGGTTTGCAGGTCGTACTGCAAGGTGCTGGTGGCCGACAGGTCAAGGCGGTCGAGGTCATACAAAGGGCGATTGAGCAGGGCGGCCAGTCGACTGCGCGCCACACTGATGCCTTTGTTGGATTCGATCGGTTGAATGGTCGGTTGTTGTTGCCAGTCGCGGTAGGTCACCTTGCTCGCCAGTGCGGCAGCGGCCAGCGGGTCGTCGATCACGCCGTTTTGTGCGAGCAGGCGGATGTGGCTGTCGGTGAGTTCTACCAGTTCGTCACGGCCATTGGCCAGGTAGTGTGAAGGCCGACGCTGGGCGATCATCAGCGACAGTACCTGACGCAGGGCCAGACCGCGTTGAGACAGACTCAACGGGTCACTGGCAACACTTGTCAGGGCTCTATTGACCTGATTGAAGTCGGCGCCGTACCACACGCGCAACCCTTCGGCCATGCCATGCACTTCACCGTGGCCGGGCACCGCCGACAGCGGCACGCTGTTGAGGTAATCGCGCACGATGTTTTGACGAGTCGTGAGGGTTTGCGGGCCATCTTGATAAGCGCGCACGCTGGCGGAAATCATCTGGCGGATTTTCTCGCCGCCCGACACCGTGAGGCCATCGGGCGAGTGGCGGTATTTTTCCAGTTGAGTGGCCAGGGTGCTGCCACCGGCAGTCTGACCGGGCAGGTGCAACAGTTTGGCGATTTGCGACCAGGCTGCCTTGCCAAAACGCGGCCAGTCCACAGCGGGGTTGGCCAGGGGTTGTTTGGGGTCGAGCAGGTCGCGGTTCTCGATGAACAGCAGGCTGTGCACCACCAGCGGCGGGATCGCGGCAAAGCTCGAATACAGTTGCTGCGGATAGTTGTACTGATACAAGGGCAAGGCGCGGCAGTCGGTAATGGACAGGCCGGCCTGGATTTTCTCCGCGTAGGGCACGAAGAAGCCCTTTTCGCTGTAGTTGAACAGCTTCGGTGAGAAACGGGTTTGCGCGGAGATCATGTAGCCACGCTTGAGCAAGCGTGGCAAAAACTCACCCAGAGAACTGTAGCCCAGGCGCTTGTCGAAAGGCCCGGCACCCGGATAGAAAATCGAATCGCTGGGCCCCGGTTGCATCGAGTAACTCAGCGATGCAGCAAACTGGCTGAATTCGCGCGCTTGCAGTTTCGAGGTGCGCATTTCCTTGGAGGCTGCCCAGCCGAGCGCAACCAGAATAATCAATAACAACAACCAGAACAGTCGCCAGCCATAACGACGACGGCGAGGTTTTTTTGGTGAAGGCGCTTCTTCCACGCTATCAGTTGGCACAACAGTTTCACTCGAATCGGATTGCCACAAAGCGCCCATAGTCGATTGATCCATTTACGTAGATTGATCGGACTTGTCTGAAGCTTAGTCGCTGGTTGGAACCGGTGAAAATTTTGTGAATGCAGAATTTCCGACGATCGTCTGATCGTGATCCTGTGGGGAAGGAAGCTTGCTCATTCGTTGGGCATCACAACGTTGAAATGCAATGCAGGACGGCTCCTGTAGCAGCTGCCGAGCCTGCGAGGCTGCGTTCGGCCGCGCAGCGGTCGTAAATCAGGCACTGCGTTCTTTCGGGAAAACCGTGTTCCCAGGATTTGCGAGGACTTCGTCCGAACGCGGCCCGCCTCTAACGCAGCCTCGCAGGCTCGGCAGCTGCTACGGGAATAACCTTCATCCGTATTTCAACATTGTGATGCGCAACGAACGAGCAAGCTCCTTCGCCACGGAGGCTGGTGGTTGTCCGAGAGTATTGGGCTAGAGCCATCAAGCGGGTAAATACGGCCTAGGTAGGGGCATGACGCTGCACCATTGCTGTGCAATACTCGGTGCCGTTTTGCTGGCGAGTTCACGGAAGAATCCCAGGTAATGCCCCTCCGCAAATGCGGATTTTGCCGAGAATTCCCGCTGAATCTTGTCGTTTATATAGTGAAAAGCCCTACGTTGAGCTTTTTATACTGCACGCCCCGCTGATCTTGCAGGTTTTGTCCTACAAGACGGATCTACCCATGAGGTGGATCCGGTTTCAGGAAGTCCAGGCTTATCGGTCTGTACTTCGACACTCGGTGGCTATATCCAATAACAAGACGAGGTTTACCCCTATGCCCGTTGGCAATCACCAGCCCCACGGCGAGACCGCTCAGGGCGGCCCGCTCAAACGCGAACTCGGCGAACGGCATATTCGCTTGATGGCGCTCGGCGCCTGTATCGGTGTCGGTCTGTTCCTCGGTTCAGCCAAGGCCATCGAAATGGCCGGCCCGGCAATCATGCTGTCTTACATCATCGGTGGTCTGGCGATCCTGGTGATCATGCGCGCCCTTGGCGAAATGGCGGTGCACAACCCGGTCGCGGGCTCGTTCAGTCGTTACGCACAAGATTATCTCGGCCCGTTGGCGGGTTTCCTCACGGGCTGGAACTACTGGTTCCTGTGGCTGGTGACCTGCGTCGCGGAAATTACCGCGGTGGCGGTGTACATGGGCATCTGGTTCCCCGATGTGCCGCGCTGGATCTGGGCACTGGCGGCACTGGTGAGCATGGGCTCGATCAACCTGATCGCGGTCAAGGCCTTCGGTGAGTTCGAGTTCTGGTTCGCCCTGATCAAGATCGTCACCATCATTGCGATGGTGGTCGGCGGTGTCGGTGTGATCGCCTTCGGTTTTGGCAACGACGGCGTTGCGCTGGGGATTTCCAACCTGTGGAGCCATGGCGGTTTCATGCCCAATGGCGTGCAGGGCGTATTGATGTCCCTGCAAATGGTGATGTTCGCCTACCTGGGGGTCGAGATGATCGGCTTGACGGCCGGTGAAGCGAAGAACCCGCAGAAGACTATTCCGAATGCCATCGGCTCGGTGTTCTGGCGCATCCTGCTGTTCTACGTCGGCGCGCTGTTCGTGATTCTGTCGATCTACCCCTGGAACGAAATCGGCACTCAGGGCAGTCCGTTTGTGATGACCTTCGAGCGTCTGGGCATCAAGACCGCTGCCGGCATCATCAATTTCGTGGTGATTACTGCCGCGCTGTCGTCCTGCAACGGCGGTATCTTCAGCACCGGGCGCATGCTTTATAGCCTGGCGCAGAACGGCCAGGCCCCGGCCGCTTTCGCCAAGACCTCGAACGGCGTGCCGCGTCGCGCCTTGTTGCTGTCGATCGGCGCGCTGCTGCTGGGCGTGTTGCTCAACTACCTGGTGCCGGAAAAAGTCTTTGTCTGGGTCACCGCCATCGCGACTTTCGGTGCGATCTGGACGTGGGTGATGATCCTGCTGGCGCAGCTCAAATTCCGCAAAGGCCTGAGCCCGGCTGAACGTGCCGGTCTCAAGTACCGCATGTGGCTGTACCCGGTGAGCTCCTACCTGGCGCTGGCGTTCCTGGTGTTGGTGGTTGGCCTGATGGCCTACTTCCCGGACACCCGCGTCGCACTGTACGTGGGGCCTGCGTTCCTGGTGCTGCTGACGGTGCTGTTTTATGTGTTCAAGTTGCAACCGACCGGTGCCCCGCAAGGTGCGGTGCGCACGGCTTCGTAATCGTCTGATGCTGTAAAAGCGAAAGCCCCGGTCGAGTGACCGTGGCTTTTTGGTTTCAGGCGGCTACTACTTGCGCCGGTCGGTTCAGCCGTTTGTTCCAATCCAGCCATGCGGCCAGTACGGCCATCAATCCCGCCCCCAGCAGGGCGCTGAAAACCTGCATGACCAGCGCATCCCCGGCCAGCGAGTTGAGCATGTCCGCCAGCGGCGCCAGCAGCACACCCAGACAAAACACTTCCAGCGAGTAACGGCCCATGCGGCAGCTTTGCCGCGCCAGCCAGTTCTGCGTCCAGCCACTGTTGGGCAAGAGTTTGGCGATCACGTAAGCCAGTGCCAGAAAGTGCAGCAGCCGCGCCGGTGACAGGTTGGTCTTGTTGATCGGGTACAGCCATTCGCCCAGCATCCGGGGCATGAGCGCGTCATGCACCGTCGGCCATTTCCACGACACTGCGATCAGCCCGGTGATCAGCAGATAGGTCGCTGCCGCAACAAACA
This sequence comes from Pseudomonas sp. 05N432, assembly GCF_056396945.1. Lineage (NCBI taxonomy): Bacteria > Pseudomonadati > Pseudomonadota > Gammaproteobacteria > Pseudomonadales > Pseudomonadaceae > Pseudomonas > Pseudomonas sp. 05N432. Next base: position 28,349 of record NZ_JBFTMM010000002.1, read on the forward strand.
GTGGTTGATGTGGCAAGGTGCGGGCGTCCGGCAAAGCGGGGCGTTGACCGTGAATCGCCGCTGCGCCACCGAGGATAAACAGCAACTGCCAGGCCATCGGATTGAAGAACCACACGCCACCCTCGGTGGCCGCCAGGTTCCATTGAAACCACGGCGCCAGCATGTACAGCACCACCGACAACCCGACTACGTACTCGGCCTTGCGCAGCAACATCGGCAACACCAGCGGCAGCCCGAGCAACAGCAGAATGTACAACGGCAACGGGTCCATCAGGTTGGGTTTGAAGCGCAGCAGCAACTCATCGACCAAGGCCTGTTGCGGGTTGCTGAGGAAGTATTGCAGGCCCATTTCCCGCACCAGGTCACGGGTTTCCACATGGCTGTTGGCAAAGAACACGATGCCCATCAGCACTGCCAGCAGAAAGATATGCACCACGTACAGCAACCAGGCGCGGCGCAGGATTTTCACCGTCGCAATCAGCAAACCATCGCGTCGGGCAATCTTGCCGTAGGCCAGCACCGCCGCGTAGCCCGCCAGAAACACGAAGATTTCCGCCGCATCGCTGAAACCGAAATTGCGCACCGTGAAATGGGCAAGGGGGTTGTGTGGCACGTGATCCCAGAAAATGAAGATCAGTGCCAGTCCGCGAAAGAAATCGATACGAAGGTCGCGTCCTTGGGTCATGACAACGGGCTCTTGAACAGATGTGAGTAAAGGGTGGTCCGCGGGGCAAAAGACTGTGCGCCGCACATCGGCGGCGCGCAGGGTGGCGCGATTTGGCGGCAATTGCAAAGGCCGGATATTACCGGATGTCTCAGCGGCGAACGGAGCGGGTTGGGGGCGTATCTCTGAACGTTGAAGCGCGTCGCTAGAACAGCATTTTTAGCCACTGGTCTATTTGTTGACTGGAAAATAGACAAGCGGACCAAGGGTGCCAAGCTTTCAACTGGGCAGGTGTTCAGACTGGAAACAAACGTAATGGACATGAGAGCCGCATTTCACGGTTTCCCCAGATTCGTGTCGGTTGGCCTGCTTAATACGTTGATCCACTGGTCGGCGTTTTTTGTTCTGCACACAGTCATGGGATTTCGTCAGGCACCCAGTAACTTCGTGAGCTTTTGTCTGGCCGTTTCATTTTCCTTTTATGCCAATGCGCGATACACCTTCAAACAAAGAACCAGTGTTCTACGGTACGTGTTGTTTGTCGGGCTCATGGGGGTGTTGAGTTATGGCGTGGGGTATGTGGCGGATCAGTTACGGCTGCCGGGGTTGATGACGTTAGTGGTCTTTTCGAGTATCAGCCTGGTCTGCGGTTTTTTTTACTCGAAATATTTCATCTTTCGGGGGCGTGAGCAGTGAAGATCTCGCTGATTGTTCCCGTCTTCAATGAAGAACAGGCGATTAACCTGTTTTATCAGGCGGTTCGTCAGGAACTGTCGATTGCTGATTGTGACGTCGAGATTGTGTTCATCAATGACGGCAGTTCCGACCAGACAGCAGCACAGGCCAAAGCCATCGCGTTGGCTGACGAGCATGTGCTGGTCATCAATTTTTCGCGCAATTTTGGCAAGGAGCCCGCGTTATTTGCCGGGTTGGAGTACGCCACCGGCGATGCGGTGATACCAATGGATGTCGACTTGCAGGACCCGATCAGTGTGATCCCCTTGTTGATCCGGGAGTGGCAGAACGGGGCTGATGTGGTACTTGCCAAGCGCCACGATCGCACCGCCGACAGTTATATGAAGCGGCACAGCGCGGCACTGTTCTATCACCTGTTGAACCGGATTGCTTATACCCGGATAGAAGAGAACGTCGGTGATTTCCGGTTAATGGACCGCAAGGTCGTGAATGTAATTCGCACGCTCCCGGAACATCGGTTATTCATGAAGGGCATCCTCTCATGGGCGGGGTTCAATACCGCAGTTGTCGAATACGAACGGGCCGAGCGTGTGGCGGGTACCACCAAGTTCAATGTTTGGAAACTCTGGAATCTGGCGCTGGAAGGGATTACGTCTTTCAGTACAGTGCCCTTGCAGTTGTGGACGTATGTCGGTAGCGCGATTTCCCTGTTTGCAATTATCTATGCCATTTACATGGTGCTGGACAAGATTTTCTTCGGCAATAATGTTCCGGGATACCCTTCGTTGATGACCGCGATTTTATTCCTGGGGGGTGTTCAACTGATCGGAATTGGCATATTGGGTGAGTATGTGGGGCGAATCTATATTGAGTCGAAACATCGGCCGAGGTATGTGGTGAAAGATATTGTAGGCGGCAAAGGAGCGCCGAAATGAAGGTGGCAAGTGTATTGAGTAGGGAGTTGCCCAGTCGTGAAGTGTTCGTGTTTTTTTTACTCGCCACTCTTGTTTATGTACTCCCTCTGATACTGGTCGATTATTACTATATAGATGATAACTGGCGGTCCTTGGCGGCCGGTACTGGCTGGGTGGGGCAGGGACGGTTACTGGTCGAACTGTTTTACAACACCTTGAGCTTCACCTCGGGCGCGCCCGATATGTTCCCCTTACCCTTGCTGATCGCCACGCTTGCCATGGCATTTGCCTTGACGAAACTGACGATGCATTACTACAAAACACCGACTGTTTCATGCTGTCTGGTGCTCCTGCCACTGTGGTACAACCCGTTTTTGCTACAGAATTTATCTTATCAATATGACGGGCCAGCCACGGCGTTGAGCCTGGTGGCGGTGATGTATGGGGTGGCATTTCAACATAAAGCTGGCGTCGTTCAGGTACTGGTGCCTGGCGCATTGATTGCGGTGGGGCTCAGCTTGTATCAACTGAGTATCAATGTGTTTTTGGGGCTGTGCTGCATCGAGTTCGTGAGGGGGCTTGATAATAAGCAGTCCCTTGCCTGTTTATTATCAATGGCAGGGGTGAAAACGCTGCAGTTGGTTGCAGGCTTGATCATTTATTTCTTGCTGGCTTATCCATTCATGACCCATGAGCGCCTGGAGATGATTCCGTTCAATGCGAGCGGGCTGTTGCTGATCCTGAACAATGCAGGCGTATTGGTTGGGAAAATCGGATTGCTGTTTCAGGGAGGGAATCGTTGGTTGGCGTGGCTGGTGGTGGTGTGTGCGGTCGTTGGGGGAGGGCTGGTTGGGCGAAATATCATCCAGGGGAAAGAGACGTCATTAAATAAGATGCTTCTGTTTTTTTTGTATGTGCTTATGGTTTTATTCCTGGTTTTTCTGGTGTCAGGTTCGGCCCTGTTGTTCAGGTTTTTCAATGAGGGCGCCAGAACCCTAATGGGCTTTGGCGTATTGCTGGTATTTTTGTTTTATCTGGCTCATCAGTGGATAGTAACGGTTGATGCCAGGCTCGGTGTTGTATTGCTTGTGCCGTTGCTCAGTATGCTTTCGATGTCGTATGCGTATGGGCGGGTACTGAATCTGCAGAAGGAGTTTGGGCTGAATGCTGAATTCAATATGGCCTATGATATTGCCTCTCATCAAGGCTTGCGCGAAGCGAAGCGGATATACATGTCAATCAGCTATTCAAACAGTTGGTTGCTAAGCGCCAAGGGAAGTTTTGAGCGCATCCCGGTGCTGAAATACATACTCAATATTGATTTTTACATGCTGTCTGAAAATCTGCTCAGGGAGGGAATTACCAATGTCGTTATCGAAAATGAACGGAAAAATGCGACGCTGGTAGGGTATCAACGGTACACGCCCGTGGTGGACAGCAAATTTTATTCTATGTACGTGATTGGCGATTATGGTTTTATCGTTATGAAGGAAGTGCCCTCTTCTGGAGAGGATAAGTGGTAAGCCGGGTTAACCATTCGAGTACCCGCACTCTCCAGAACACGTGCTGGATACTGCTGATTATTCTCGTGGCGGCAGGGGTGCGTTTTTACGCCTTGAGCAAACCCGCTGTCTGGGCCGATGAAGGCTTTACCTTGCTGTTGAGTTCATATTCACCCTCCCAAATCCTGTTCCATACGGCCCGGGATGTGCACCCGCCGCTGTATTATCTGGTGTTGCATGAATGGATGAATGTGTTCGGAAATGGCGTTTTTGCTGCCCGAAGCCTGAGCGCGCTGGCGGACGTCGCAAGCGTCGGGCTGGGCATCTGGCTGGTTCGTCTGGTCAGTACGCGACGGGCGGCGATGCTGGCCGGAACCATGTTGGCGTTACTACCCATAGCGGTACGCTACAGTCAGGAAGTTCGCATGTATGCGTTGCTTGCGCTGTTAATGGTTAGCGCAACAATTGCTTTTGTCTACTGGGTAAAAGGTACAGGCAGTCATTGGCCGCTTGCCGTCTATGCGTTGCTGATGCTGGCAGGACTTTATACTCACTATTTTGCCGCTGTGTGCATGGCATCACACTGGGCCTGGCTTTTGGTATTGAGGTGTCAGAGCAAGTTGTTAGCGCCTGCATGGTGGCTGGCCAATGGAACGGTCGTTTTACTGTTCATGCCCTGGGTGCCGAGCCTGATGAACCAGTTAAGGTTTTCCGGCTTTAACTGGATAGCGCCGCTGGATGTTCCTACGGTGGTTTCAGCGTTCTGGCAGTTTGTGAGTTATAGCGATGGGCCAAAAGAGTCAATCTGGCTATTCTACAGTGTGCCGTTATTGATGTTGCTGGTGTCGGCAGTCATTGTCATGCGGGACACGAGTGAGAAAAAACTCAGCACGCTGCTCGTCATGTATACCTGGTTTCCGTTGGTATTGATTGCAGGGGTCTCACTGGTTCGGCCACTGTTTATTTACCGTTATTTTGTGTTTGCTGCGCTGGGCTTTCCGATGATTCTGGCAATGGCACTGGATGCACTGTGGGGGCGCGCAAAAGCGTTATTTTTTGTTCTGTTGCTATTGATAGTGTCGGTGGAAAGTGTCGGGTTATATAACGTTCATCAACGGGGGCATGTTGTGTATGGCGAAGTCAACAAGGTCGATGCGTTGGCAGACTACATCAATGCCTCTGCTCGTCCTGATGACGGTATCGTGGTAGCCAACAGGTTTCTTTACTATCCCTTTGCGTATTACAACAAGACTGGCGTGACACCGATGCTTTATACGCCTCCCAAAAAGGACGGTACTTCCGGACATCCCGATGGCTATCTAACCTCGACACTGACTCAACAAAACGCAGATAAGGTCTATCTCGATAACCTTGAACGCCTGACACCGGGCTCAGGTCGGGTGTGGGTGCTGGACGGCCGTGGTGACGGGGCGCAGCCGGTCGTTATCCCTGAAAACTGGCGGCTGCTCGATACCTTTACCCAGGGGGATGGTGACGTCCGATTATTTTCAGTAAGCCCCCGGGATTCCGAGAAAAAACAAAAAAAAACCAATCCGAGCAGCCCCGTTAGCTAGCCTTTATCAATGACAGCAGAGTGTTTTATCGAGAGCGTTTAGCGTAAATACGGATTCACAATGAGGGTGAGTTGTCGGCGGGCAGGCACCTGTTTCTATCAGGTTTACATTGTCGGGGAGAAAATATGAACTTTCAGCGTCGTGACGATACGGGGTTTCTATCCCTGCACTCATCGGTAGAAAGCGGTGGGTGGGTGCTGGTCATGATGCTCGCGATCATTGTTCGGTTTTACTGCATCAGCCTTCCTTATTTCTGGACCGATGAAGCGTTCTCGGCGTTGGTGGGGGTTCAGTCGCCGGGGCGTATCTGGTTTCACCTGGGGCATGACGTTCATCCGCCGCTGTATTTTCTGGTGCTGCATGCCTGGATGGCGGTTTTTGGTGAGGGTGTGTTTGCGATTCGGGCCCTGAGTGCGCTGGCGGGGGGTGCGACAGTCGCGTTGGGCATGTGGCTGATGCGATTGATCAGCACACCGAGGGTGGCCTTGTTGGCCGGGTTGTTCCTGGCCCTGTTACCGATATCCGTTCGCTACAGCCAGGAAGCCCGGATGTATACGCTGGAGGGGGTATGGCTGCTGGGCGCAACCATCGCCTTGGTCTATTGGCTTAAAAGCGCTCGCAACCGATACCTGATGAGCTATCTCGTGCTCATGACGGCCGCGTTATACACCCATTACCTGGCTGTTTTATGTTTGTTGTCTCACTGGTTATACCTCGTTGTCTTGCGTCTTCAGCGAGATAAAACCCTTCATTACCTTTCGCGGCCAATGTGGTGGGGCACGAATGTGGCCATTGTTGTTCTTTATATTCCCTGGTTGATCAGCCTGGGCAATGAGCTGTTTTTAAATACGGAGAAGCTGGAGACCGGAGGGGATATTTTCTGGATCCCTGAATTGACGATCTATACGTTGCCTTCAGCGGTCTGGAAGTTTTTAACGGTGAAGAGTGGACTGGAGTTTGCCAGCCCGATTTATGTACTGCTTCCGGCGCTGGTAATGGCATCGGTGGTGTGGGTCGGGTTCAAGGAAAGAAGCCGGTTGAAACTTGAGCTGTTGCTGGTTATCTACGTGCTGTTGCCGGTGTTGATTGTTTTTGTGGTGTCATTCGGTTTTCCCATTTTTGTTGAACGGTACATGGCCTTTGCGGCGCTGGGCTTGCCGATGACAGCGGCGTTGGCAATCAGCCGGATAGCACATCGCACGCGTGCCCTGGCGTGGGTATCGGCCTTGTTGTTGGTCGGCGTTCAACTCATGGGGTTGAATACAATCTATCAACAACAAGATGATCTGGATGATCCACGCAACGCGTCCCAGTATCCGCTTGACGATATTGTGTCGCGTATCAATGAAAACGCGATCGCAGGCGATAACATCATTGTGGATGGCGCGTACTGGTATTACAGCGTTGCTTACTACAATCGCTCCGACATTCAACCAAGGCTGTATCAGGCGCCCTGGGATAACAGCACGGCTCACCGACCCAACGGGTATGGCGCGTCGACGTTGATTTATCAGGATCGGGATAAGGTCTTTCTCGACAACCTTGTCAGCATATCGCCCGACATCAAGCGAGTGTGGTGGGTGACATCGACTCGCCTGGCGGATGAAGAAAACCACTTTCCAGGCAATTGGCAGTGTGTGTTCGCGCAAGGCTTGGGAGACATGGAGCTTCGACTCTATGTGACCCGCGCCTGGGCAGAACAAATCACCACCGCCACCACCACCGGCGGCGGCTGTGCTACCCAGCCACCAGATAATCGCGAGTATGCCTTACACGACATTGGCCTCAAAACTGTCAGCCCGAGCCATCTGCCACATCCGTGAATAGAACTCGCCGTTCACTTCGCCGGTCAGCAACTCGCCGGGTTTGAGGAACACGTGCAATTGGGAAAACAGTTTGATCTCGGTCGCTGACATGCGCCGTACCAGGTGTTTGGCCGACAGCTGCGACGGGTGTTCGAGGCCGGCCGCGGCGAGCATCTCGGCCAGGGCCTTGAGGGTGCTGCGATGGAAGTTGAACACGCGCTGTGCCTTGTCTGGCACCACCAATGCGCGTTGGCGCAGGGTGTCTTGAGTGGCGACGCCGGTCGGGCACTTGTTGGTGTGGCAGCTTTGCGACTGGATGCAGCCGATGGCGAACATGAAGCCACGGGCCGAGTTGGCCCAGTCGGCACCAATTGCCAATACGCTGGCGATGTCGAAGGCGCTGACGATTTTGCCGCTGGCGCCGAGTTTGATCTTGTCCCGCAGGTTCAGGCCCACCAGGGTGTTGTGCACGAACAGCAGGCCTTCACGCATCGGCACGCCGATGTGGTCGGTGAACTCCACCGGCGCAGCGCCAGTACCGCCTTCCTTGCCGTCGACCACGATGAAGTCCGGCAGGATGCCGGTTTCCAGCATGGCCTTGGCAATGCCCATGAACTCCCATGGGTGGCCGAGGCAGAACTTGAAGCCCACCGGTTTGCCGCCCGACAGCTCACGCAGTTGCTTGATGAAGTGCATCATTTCGATCGGTGTGGAGAACGCGCTGTGGCGCGATGGCGACACGCAGTCCTGGCCCATCGGAACGCCACGCGTGTCGGCAATTTCCTGGGTCACTTTATGCTTGGGCAGAATGCCGCCGTGGCCGGGTTTGGCGCCCTGGCTCATTTTGATTTCGATCATCCGTACCTGCGGGTCTTGAGCCTGGGCGGCAAAGCGTTCCGGGTCGAAGCGTCCGTCGGCGGTGCGGCAGCCAAAGTAGCCGCTGCCCAGTTCCCAGGTCAGGTCGCCACCGTGTTCGCGGTGGTAGGGGCTGATGCTGCCTTCGCCGGTGTCATGGGCGAAGTTGCCGAGTTTGGCGCCCTGGTTGAGGGCGCGGATTGCGTTGGCGCTCAGCGAGCCGAAGCTCATGGCCGAGATGTTGAAGACTGAGGCCGAGTACGGTTTTGTACATTGCGGGCCACCAACGTCCACCCGGAAACTGCTCGGGTCACTCACGGGCGCCGGGCGCATCGAATGGCCGATGAACTCGAAACCCGACTGGTACACGTCGATCAGCGTGCCGAAGGGTTTGTCGGCGCTTTCGTTCTTGGCCCGCGAATAGACCAACGAACGCTGGGCACGGGAGAAGGGCAGGGCGTCGCTGTCGGATTCGAGCAGGTATTGGCGGATTTCCGGGCGAATGCCTTCGACCAGATAACGGATATTGCCCAGGATCGGGTAGTTGCGGCGTACCGCGTGGGGGCTTTGCAGCAGGTCGAAAATACCCAGCAGGCTCAGCAGGCCAGTGACGATGGAGATTGGCCAGAGCCAGTCGTATTCAAGAAACGGCAGGCTGGCGAGGGTGAAAATCACACAGACGGCAAAGAAGGCGTAGCGGCTCAGGAGTGACAGGCTCATACGGTTTCCTTGGGTTCGGACTCAATCAGTTATTGGATCTACTTCGTAGCAGCTGCCGAGCCTGCGAGGCTGCGTTAGAGGCGGACCGCGTTCGGGCGAAGTCCTCGCAAATCCTGCATACGCGGTTTGCCTGAAAGGGCGCGTTGCCGGACTTAACGACCGCTGCGCGGCCGGACGCCGCCTCGCAGGCTCGACAGTTGCTACGGGTGTGGCTCGGCACCTATGTCAATCGCAGGCGAGCCAGCGACTACGTGTTTTGTGCCTGGAGAAATATAGAGAACAGTTCGGACTGGGATTTGATCCCCAGCTTGCTGTAAATGTGTTTCTTATGGACTTTCACGGTTTCGGCAGAGATTTCCAGCTTACGAGCGATTTCCTTGCTGGAGCAACCGCTGAGCATCCAGCGACCGACATCCAGCTCTCGGGCTGTCAGTTGTGCGCCCTTGAGCTGTTTCACCGAGGCTTCGAGGCGGATACGCCAGTCGCTGTGTTGGGCCGGTTGCGCAGGCGTCGGTGTTTCATTGATCTCAAACGGCAGGCGCTGACGCAGCAGGCTCGATACCCAGGGCTGGATCAGTGACAGCAGGGCTATTTGTTCGCTGCTGAAACGCTGTTTGCTACCCAGCGAAAGGCACAGCGTACGGTCGCCCTCAAGTTGGCAATTGAACTGGATTTCGTCGGCCACCACATTCAGACGAAAGTAGCGCTGGTAATACTCGGTCAGTTCGAAATGCTCCGGCGCTACTTCGGACAGGCGATAGAGGCCGGTGCGCGATTGTTCGCGGCAGGCGATGTAGAAGGGGTCCAGCAGGAACAACCCCATGAGGTAGTCCTGAAACAGCGGGTCCGGGCTGCCGCCCTCGCTCGGGCTTTCGGCGAATACCTGCGGGAGTTGATCGTCATTGAAAAGCAGCGCCACCCAGCTGTCGAAGGTCACGTACTGGTCCAGCAGGCGCAGCAGTTGCGTCCAGAAATTGGGTTTGTCCAAGGCGTCAATCAACTGCCCGACCGAGCGGTGCCAGGCGATGTCTTCCAGCGAGAGTTTCATTCGTCGATCCCTATCGGCCGATTGCTGCCGTGCATACTGGCGCACAGGGACTGGTCGGGCAATCATCGAAAGATCGTCCGAACGCGGCCGGACGATCTTTCAGGTCACGAGGTTTGACTGGCGGATCGGCAGTTCGATGCGAAAGGTGGTGCCTACCCCGACTTCGCTGCGCACGGTAATGTCGCCATGATGCTTTTTCACAATACCGTAGGACAATGACAGGCCTAATCCGGTCCCCTGGCCCACTGGTTTGGTGGTGAAGAAGGGATCAAAGATTTTCTGCAGGCATTCGGGCGCGATGCCTGAGCCGGTGTCCGCCACTTCGATCCAGACTTTTTCCCCGGCAACCCCGTTACTCAGGGTAATGGTCCCGCGTTCGGGGCCCATGGCCTGGGCGGCGTTGACGATCAGGTTCATGATCACCTGATTGATCTGCGAGGGCAGGCACTCGATCTCGGGAAGCGTCTGGTAGTGCTTGATCACGTCGGCCTTGTACTTGAGTTCGTTGGCGACAATGTTCAGCGTCGAATCAATACCCGTTTGCAGATTGACCGATTGCCACTCCTGGCTGGTGTCTACGCGTGAGAAGTCCTTCAGGTCCCTGACGATTTGCCCGACCCGGTTGATACCGTCCTTGGACTCCTTGATCAGCAGCGGAATGTCTTCACGCAGGAAGTCCAGTTCCACTTCTTTACGCAACGTTTGGAGCCGTTCGAGAAGCTCAACGGAGCCAATGGCTTCTTCGGCCCCCTGATAGGCGTCGAGCATGCTCTGCAACTGCTTGAAGTAACCGTCCAGGGCGCCGAGGTTCGAAGAAATAAAGCCGATGGGGTTGTTGATTTCATGGGCGACACCCGCCGCCAGTTGCCCCAGGGACGCGAGTTTTTCCGACTGTATCAACTGGCTTTCGAGCTGCTTGCGCTCGTCGATCTCCTGTTGCAGTTCGACGCTCGCTTGCTGGAACTGCCGGGTCCGACGTTCTACCAGGTGCCCCAACTGATCCAGTTGTACGCTGGCGCGTTCGGTCATGTCCCATTTGCTGGTCAAGGTATTGGCCATCTGCTGGACTTCGATGTTGTCGAAGGGTTTTTTCAGGATCAGCAGTCGGTCGTGGGCCTGCAGGCGATTGAGCAGGTCATCCCAGGAGTAGTCGGAATACGCCGTACAGACCACCACCTGCAAACGCGGATCGGCTTGCCATAAATGCTCGATGGTTTCGGCGCCGTCCCAGCCCTGTGGCATGCGCATGTCGACGAACGCCAACGCGTAGGGGCGATTGTCGTGTTGGGCCTGGACCAGTTTGCCCAAGCCTTCCTGGCCAGCATAGGCTGAATCCAGCTCGAAGCCTTGGCTCGTCGCTTTGATTTGCGTGCCGAACAGCGCGGACTCCATCTCGTCCAGTTCGCCGTGTTGTGGCAGCTCAGGTGTCAGGATCTTGCGAAAGTCGTCATGGATCGACGGTGTATCGTCGATCAGCAGGATACGTCGATTCGATGACTCGCTCATGTTTCACCTTCGGCGATTTTCAAGGGGATTTTCAAGGTGAACAGTGCACCTTTTCCCGGACCGTCGCTGTGGGCTGTCAGGTGGCCATTCATCTCGATGGCGGCGAGGGCGCAACTGTGCAGACCAAAACCGTGACCTTCCTTGCGCGTGGTGAAACCGTGGGCAAAGATCCGGGTCATGTTTTCGGCCGAGATGCCTTCGCCTTCGTCCTTGACGCTGACCTGCAGCGTGGCGTCGTCGACGACCTTGACCCCCAGGGTCATTTCCCGGGGGCGGTCGCTAAGGTCCGACATGGCGTATTTGGCGTTGCTGATCAGGTTGATCAGGATCAGCAACATCCGGTGTTTATCGCCCATGACCGTGGGCACTTCGGCGTAGTCCTTGACCACGGTGACGTGGTGGCGGGTCAGGGCGCCCGAATTCATGCGCAGCGCGTCCTCAAGCAGTTCGCTGACTTGCAGCGGCTCCATCAGGCTGTTGGCCCCGGCGTAGGACTGCTGGGTGGCAACGATGTCCTTGATGTGGTCAACGCTTTTGCTCAATTGCGCCAGTTCGTCGCTAATGCCTTGCTGCTCAAGGGCAATGGCGTCCACCAGTTGATTCAGGTAGCCGGGCAGCAATTTGCCTTTTTCGTCTTCGGTGATGAAGTGGCCGAGATCACCCTGATGCTCATTGATCAGCTGCATCGCCTTGCCCAGCCCCAGCGCCTTGCTGTTGCGCAGTTTGCGGGTGACCAGGTCGGCGGAGATATTCACGCTGTTGAGCACATTGCCGACGTTGTGCAGCACGTTGGTGGCGATCTCGGCCATCCCGGCCTGGCGTGCGGTATCCAGCAGTTCGCTTTGGGTGTCCTTGAGTTCGCGGGTGCGCTCCTCAACCCGATGTTCCAGGCTTTCATTGGCCGCTTGCAGGTCCTTGTTGACGCGGTTGATTTCCGCAAAACTGCGTAGCAACCCATTGGCCAGAAACAGTAGCAACAGCACCAGCAGCGCCGAAAAAACCGCCATGTAGAAGTGGTAGCGTTGATCGACTGCATCGGCCTTTTGTTGATCGTTGTCCAGCAGGCTGGTGATGTTGTCCAGGCGCTCGGACACGGGGACTGCCTCGATCCGTTCCAGCAGGTTGTTGACCAGGGGTTGTTCACGCAGGATCAGCGCGATGTGGTTGCTGAGAAGCTCCACCGGTGTGTGGAACTCGGCAGGCAGGCGGTCTTTGTTCACCGCCAGTTTGTTCAAGCCGAGCAGGATGTCGGCGGCTTTGTCGTCGGACGTGACCTGGGAAAACTCCAGGCCGCTGAGTAGCAGGTCGTAGGTATCGGTGGCGGTGTTCTGCATTTGCAGTTTGTTTTCGTCCCCAAGGCGTGCGAACTGGTTCTGAATGTCGTCTTCGGCAGTGGGCAGGAACGCCAGTGAATTGCGCAGCACCGCGTTGTGTGACTTGAATTGTTCGACCAGCCGGGTCTTTTCCTTGATCGCGTTCAGGTAAGCGTCATGGCTGGTTTGCCACTGTGTCGAGTCGTTGCGACCGTGTCTGGACTCTATCGAGTCGAATCGTTCCCACAGACGGCTCATTTCGGTCAGCGGCGAAACCAGTGGATCGTAGTTGTGGACTAGGGCGATCCGGGCCTTGAGGATCTCGGTTTCCCATTGCGCGTCCAGTTGTTTGATCTGGCGGATCAGATCCCGCGATTCGGTATAGGTCGAGGTTTGATCCGAACTGGACTTCAGATACAGGAACAGCAGGATCGAGGCCAGCAAGACGGTCATGCCGGTGAGCAACAGCAAACTGAGTCGACGGGACACTTTCATAATGGTTTGCCTCCCCACTCGCCGGTCAGGGTCTTGAGGAATTTGATGATCAGGGCCTTGTCTTCTTCGGAAGGGACTCGCCCCAACTGGAACTTGAACATCACATCAACGGCGTCTTCGAGGGTTTTCGCCGTGCCGTCATGGAAGTACGGCGCGGTCACCGCGACGTTGCGCAGGCTGGGGACCTTGAACACGTTGCGGTCTTCCTCGTCCTTGGTCTCCAGGTAACGACCCAGGTCCGATTCGGTCGGATTGCCCCGCGCCTGGAAGTAATCGCCCATCACCCCGAACTTCTGGAACATGTTGCCGCCGATGTTTACCCCTTGATGACAGGCGATGCAGCCGTAGTCCTTGAAGCGTTGGTAACCGTATTTTTCGTCAAGGCTGAGAATATCGGTGTTGCCCTTCAGGTACTGGTCGAAACGCGAATTGGGGCTGAGTAATGTGCGTTCGTAGGTGGCCAGGGCATTTTGCACATTGGCCGCAGTCACCCCATTGGGGTAAGCGTTGCCAAACGCCGAGCGATAGGTCGGGTCAGTGGACAGCATGTGCACCACGTGTTCCCAGTTGCTGCCCATTTCAGTGGAACTTTCCACCACTGCGTGAACCTGGTCTTCCAGGGTAGCGACGCGACCGTTCCAGAACTGCCTGAAGTTCAGGCTGGCATTCAGCACGCTGGGGGTATTGACGGTCAGCGGCTGGCCGTCGAAACCGATGGAAAATTGCTTGTTATCGGCACCGCCCTTTTCCAGGTGATGACAACTGGCACAGGACAGGCTGTTGTTGACCGACAACCGCGTTTCGTTGAACAGCTGACGACCCAGTTCGACGCGCTGAGGGTCTTGCGCAGGTACCGATGGCAGCGGTTTGAGGGGTTCGTCCAAAGGCTCGGCACTCGCCGTCAGGCCGAGTCCGAGCATCAGTGTGGTGAGCAGCGTGAATCCATAGGGCGACATCTGAGATTCCTTTGCCGGGTGCCTGCCTGTCGGGGCGTCGGTCTATGTGCGCGGTTGTGTCTGTTGGCTGTCGGTGAGCAGCTGTACGAATTCCTGGGGGAGCACGGCTTTGCTGAAGAAGTAACCCTGCCCTTCCTCACACTGGAGGGCCTTGAGAAAGTCCAGCTGTTCCAGGGTTTCCACGCCTTCGGCGATGATATTGAGGTTGAGGCTCTTGCCCAGGCTGATGATGGCGCTGACCAGCGCCGCGTCGTTGTTTTCGCTACTCAGCCCGCGTATGAATGATTGGTCGATTTTCAGTACATCGACCGGGAACCGTCGCAGATAACTCAGGCTGGAATAACCGGTGCCGAAGTCATCGATTGCCAGGCGCACGCCCAACGCCTTGATGGCGTGCAGGGTCTGCACGGTAGCCTCGACGTTCTGCATCAGCACGCTTTCGGTGATTTCGAGCTCCAGCAGCGTCGGGTCGAGGCCGGTCAGTTCGAGGATCTGCACGATACCATCGACAAAGTCGTTCTGACGAAAGTCGATGGCGGAAACGTTGACGGACATACTGATCGCTGGCAATCCGGCCAGTTGCCAGGCTCGGGCCTGTTGGCAGGCCTGGGTCAATACCCATTTGCTCAGGGGAACGATCAACCCACTGTCCTCGGCCACTCCGATGAAATCCGTTGGGTACACCCACCCGTGACCGGGTTTTAACCAGCGAATCAAGGCTTCCGCACCGACCACTTTGCCGGAACGCAAATCAAGTTTGGGTTGGTAATGCAGGACGAACTCGTCGCGCTCCAGCGCCAGACGCAGGCCGGATTCGATGCTTTGCTGTTTACGGGCGCGCTGATTCATCTCGTCGATGAAAAAGCTGAAGTCGTTAAGGCCTCTTTCCTTGACGTTGTGCATCGCGGTTTCGGCTTTCTTGATCAACGGTACGGCATCGAAGCCGTCGTCCGGGTAGATGCTGATGCCCAGGCTGGCGGTCACGCTCAGGTCATGGCCGGCAATGTGCTGCTGGGTGTTGACGGCTTTCAGCAGCTTTTCGGCAATGCCTTTGGTTTGCTGGGGATGGTGGACGTCCGCGAGGATCACCACGAACTCGTCGGAACCGTAGCGAAACACCGAATCGGATTCACGCACCGTGGACACGAGGCTCTGGCCTACCCGTTTGAGCATTTCGTCGCCAACCGGATGGCCCAGTGCGTTGTTGATACGCTTGAAGCGGTCCAGCCCCAGAAACATCACGGCCAGTTGTTTGTCGTGCCGCCGTGAAAGGGCCAGGGACTGAGTCAGTCGATCACCCAGCAAGGTGCTGTTGGGCAGACCGGTGAGTACATCGTATTGCAACAGATGGGAGACTTTGAGCAACTCCTGAACGCGGTCCTCGATGGTTCGCTCCAGGCTGAGCATTTTTATCGCCGCGTCCTGCGCCATCTGCCATTTCCAGGTCAGGGCACTGGCCATCTGACGGATTTCCAGGCTGTCGAAAGGCTTTTTCAGCACCAGCAACTGGTCGCCGAACGCCAGGCGTTCGGCCATCGCTTCCCAGGTGTAGTCAGAGAAGGCGGTGCATAACGCAATTTGCAGGTTCGGGTCGACCTCCCAGAGTCGTTCGATGGTTTCCAGGCCGTCCCAACCTGGCGGCATGCGCATGTCGGTAAACGCCAGGGCATAAGGCCTGCCCTCGGCCTGGGCACGTTTTACCAGTTCCAGCGCTTCTTTGCCCTGGTAGGCGGAATCGAGGAAAAACTTCGGGTGAGCGCGTCGTTCAGTGCCGAATAACAGCTCTTCGGTGCCGGCCAGCGACGGCTCATCCGGCACATCGGGGCTGAGGATCTTGCGAAAGTCCTGATGGATCGAAGGCATGTCATCGATGATCAGGATGCGCCGGTTGGTGGGGGCGAACGATGGTTTCATCCCCGGTCCTCCGGTGTATAGGACGAGTCTTCGAGCAGCGGGTTCGTTGCGCCGGGGAAGGTCGGAGGCACGATGCTGCCGGCCATCAGCAACGCCGCTGCCTGCTGGCCGCTGACAGCTTTGCTGAAGTAATAGCCCTGAGCGTTCATTGGCGAGCCGGTGGAGATCAGCGAGCTGCGATGTTCCTGGGTCTCGACACCCTCGGCAATGATGCCGATCCCCACTTCGCGGGCGAAATTGATGATCGCGCGCAAGGTCGTGGCGCTGGCGGGATCGCGGGTCGCGGTGTCGATGAAGGCCTGGGCGAGTTTGAGGTGATTGACCCGATAGGTCTTGAGGTAGTCGAACGAGGAGTACTCGGTGCCGAAGTCGTCGATGGCTATTTTCACCCCCAGCTCACGCAAGCGCGGCAGCACATCGTTGTGGGTCCATTTGGTTTGCGCCAGTGTCGCTTCGGTGACGTCGAAGCGCAGGTCCCAGGGGCAGAGGTTCCACAGGGCCGTGGTGCGCAGCACGTCGTAGATCAGGTCCGGACCGCTCTTGAGCTGGGCCAGCGAAAGCTTGATCGCAATCACCGGGGGCGCCATGCCATCGTCGCGCCACTGACGCATTTGCTGGCAAGCGCGATTCAGCAACCAGTGCCCGAGCGCGATGATTACACCGGTTTTTTCCGCCGCGGGAAGAAACATATCGGGTTCCAGTATTCCTCGCTCTGGATGACTCCAGCGGACCTGGGCTTCCATGCCGAGGATCTTCCCGGTGCTCAGGTCGACTTCGGGCAAGTAATGCAGTTCCAGCTGGTTTTGCTCGATGGCCTGTTTCAAATCGTTGGCAATCGACACCCGGTCGAGTACTTCCTGATTGATCTCCTCGGAGTGGAAATGGTACTGGTTGCGGCCTTTTTCCTTGGAGCGATACAGCGCCATGTCGGCCTGAGCCAACAGGCTCTCGGGACTCAAGCTGATACTGGAGTAAGTACTGATGCCGATGCTGACCGAAACCCGCACGTTGTTTCCGTCGAGTGTGTAGGGCAGCACCAGCTCATCGCGGACCTTGCCTGCCAGGGCCGCCGACTGTGTTGGGTCGTTGGCATCGAGTTGCACGATTGCAAACTCGTCACCACCCAGACGCGCCACAAGGTCGTTTTCGCGGACACAGGCCTTGATGCGTCGGGCGACTTCCTGCAACAGCAAATCCCCGATGGGATGCCCCAGGGTGTCGTTGATGCGTTTGAAATGATCGAGGTCCAGGTAGAACACGGCGAAGGGTGCGCCGCCCCGACGGGCGGCAGCGAATGCCTGGTGCAGACGTTCGAGGAGCGTCGTCCGATTGGCCAGCCCGGTCAGCCCGTCGGTACGTGCCAGCAGGGCGATCTTCTCTTCGGCCAGTTTGCGTTCGGTGATATCGATGATGATGCCTTCGACTTCCAGCAAACGACCGTCCTGGTTACGCACCGGCACGTAGCGGTTTTCGACCCAGCGCCAGTCTCCGGTGCCGGTGCGCAGACGAAACTCGATGGACGCCCCGACAGCGTCCCGGTCGAGTATCCGTGCCATGGCATTGTCGACTTTGCCTTGGTCCTCGGGATGAATCAGCTCCTGAGCCCAGTTTGCCGACGCCACCAATTGCGCGGCCACGTGACCGAATTTGGTGATGTTGTGGGAAATGTACATCAACGGGAACGAGGGTTCGCCGCGCAGCCGGTACAAAATGGTCGGGCTGTTCTGCACGATGATATTGGCGTCGGACAGCTCGCGGGTGCGCTCTTCGACCGCCTGCTCCAGCAGGTTCATCTTTAATGCGGCTTCTTCGGTCATTTGCCATTTGACGGTCAGGGCGCTGGCCATCTGGCGGATTTCGATGGCATCAAAGGGCTTCTTCAGGATCAGCAGGCGATCGCCGAGTTCCAGTCGTTCGGCGATATCGTCCCAGGAGTAGTCGGAATACGCGGTACACAGCGCGACTTGCAGTTTTGGATCGACCTGCCAGAGCCGTTCGATGGTTTCCAGACCGTCCCAGCCGGGCGGCATACGCATATCGATAAAGGCCATCGCATACGGAAGGTCCTTGGCCAGGGCGGCTTCGACCTTGCCCAGGGCTTCCAGGCCCTGAAAGGCGCTGTCGAGCACAAACCCCAGATCCGAAGCCACCACTTGCGTGCCGAACAGGGCTTCTTCAGCGCTGCTCAGCGCATCATCGTCGAGCACGTGGGGGCTGAGGATCTTGGCAAAGTCCTGATGGATAGAGGCGGTGTCGTCGACGATCAGGATCCGCCGGTTTTTTCGCGCAAACGGTGTCTTCATTGCAAAGCACCGTTGCAAATGAGCCCTCGCAGCGTTGTGTTCATACGGCGTCCCTTCCTGATCGCAGTGTGCTAAGGGGGCAGATCTTGGATCCAGGTACCCTGAGCATAGTCTGCGACTGTCAAGTTCGCCGCCTGCCGTGTGTCAAATCTATAGCGAACTGTGCTGAAAAACCGTCTAGCCTGTAGTGCAGGCCCGTGGAGGAGGGGGAATTCCCTTGGGTGCTCACAAACGACTGGTCTGTTTCAGCTGAGGTAATGCCATGGATGAGCTGCTTAAACCCCGAGTGTTACTGGTTGATGACGAAGAATCGATCCTCAATAGCCTGCGTCGGCTGTTGCGCGGCCAACCCTATGAGGTGCTGCTGGCCACCAGCGGCACCCAGGCGTTGGAGATCATGAAGCAGCAACCGGTCGATCTGGTGATGACCGATGCACGGATGCCCAACATGGACGGTGCGACCCTGCTGGCGCACATCCACGAGCGCTATCCCGATACCGTACGCATCCTGCTGACCGGGTATGCCGACCTGTCGATGATCATCAAGGCGATCAACGAGGGGCAGATTCACCGTTACATCAGCAAACCCTGGAACGACGAGGAAATGCTGCTGACGTTGCGTCAGTCGCTGGCGTATCAATGCTCGGAGCGCGAGCGGCTGCGTCTGGTGCAGTTGACGTGGGATCAGAACGAGGAGTTGAAGCGGCTCAACGTGTCCCTGGAAAAACGTGTCGCAGCGCGCACTGCCGAACTGCAGCAGACCGCCGACATGCTCGACCTGGCCTATGAAGAACTCAAGCACAGCTATGTCACCGGCACCGAAGTGTTTTCGCTGCTGGCCAATCTGCGTCTGCCACCGGCCAAGCAAACCAACCGGCAAATCATCGATCTGGTGCGTATCTATTGCCAGACCCATGGGCTGGATGAGGCCAGCAGCCGAGACCTGACCATGGCTGCGGCGCTTTACAACATCGGCAAGCTGAGCTGGACCGACAGCATGATGACGACGCCTTCGGACCTGCTGCATCACCCCGAACGGGAGCTGTATCGCGGTTATCCGAAACAGAGCGAATCGCTGTTGATGACCCTTGATCCGATGAAGGATGCCGCACGCCTGATCCTGCACCATCAGGAGCGCTGGGACGGCAGCGGGTTTCCCGATCGCCTCAAGGGGGAGGCAATCCCCTTGGGTTCGCGCCTGCTGAAGCTGGCCGTGGACTTCATCGAATTGCAGTGCGGGCTGATTCTTGAGCGAAACATGAACAGTGATGAAGCGCTGCTGTTCATCCGCAAATACAGCGGGCGTTTCTACGATCCGGAGCTGGTGGAGGACTTCGTTCAGGTTTGCGCCACCTACCAGCGTGATGTCACCCTCGGCGATCCGACGGTCAAGGTGCTGAGTACCCGCGACCTGGCAGCCGGGATGGTGCTGGCGCGCAACCTCAATGCCGACAACGGCATGCTGCTGCTCAATGCCGGCAAGGTGCTCAATGGTCCGCTGGTGGAAAAACTCATCGCCTTCGAAGCCATGGAAGGGGCCAGGTACAGTGTATTTGTCCATGTGCCCGAGGAGCTGGAAACGGTGATTTCTGCATAGATAGCGTTGTGAACTTCACCGGGCGTCCTTAGGCGCACGGCTTGCCGGCGATGGCGATTCCACAGACGTCATCACAGGCAAGCCATGTTCCTGCGGAGCCTGAGTGGCGGTGTTTTTCGAGGTGACGCAGAACCTGCACTCATGTGATCCTTGCGTCTTTTGCCCAGGACCATCGTTGATCCATGACGCTTTCATCCTCTGTTTCACCGCGCATTATCCGCATTGCCGCTGCCTTGCTGATCGGCCCGGATGGTCGAACCCTGCTGGTACGCAAGCGTGGGACCCAGGCTTTCATGCAACCGGGTGGCAAGATTGAAGCCTGTGAGCAACCGATCGATGCGCTGGCCCGCGAGCTGGAAGAAGAACTGGGTTTGCTCATCGACACCACTCAAGCGAGTTATCTGGGCAAGTTTTCCGCCCCGGCAGCCAATGAGCCGGGGTTTGTGGTCGAGGCCGAGATTTTTCAGCTGGATATCCAGCAACAGGTCACCCCGGCAGCAGAGATCGAAGAAGTGCTGTGGGTTGATCCGCACACTGTCGTTGATGTCATCCTGGCGCCATTGACACGAGACCAGATCCTGCCGTTTTATCGAGCCTCCCTGACGGCTCCGGCCTGACCGCTCAATGGCAAGGACTGCGTCATGATTCCAACCCCCGATCCGTTGATTTTTGCGGCGGCCTCGCTGCTGCTGGTGCTGGTGCTGCCCCCAAACCAGCGCATGTCCTGAAGCACATGGCAATCCAACGACTCGATGCCAGCCACGCACTCGCTTACCGGGCGCTGATGCTTGAGGCCTATGACCGTCACCCGCAGGCGTTCACGTCGAGTGTCCGCGAGCGCGCGGTGATGCCGTTGAGCTGGTGGGAGTCACGCTTGACCAGCCCGCTGGACGTGCTGTTCGGCGCATTTGAAGGCGACGAACTGGTGGGCATTGTCGGCCTGGCCTTCGAGGCACGGGAAAAAGCCCGGCACAAGTCAACGCTGTTCGGTATGTATGTGTCAGGCACGGCCAGACAGCGCGGGCTCGGTTATCAGCTGGTTCAGGCGCTTTTYGACGAGGCACGACGTCGGTCGGGTTTGAAGCTGATTCAATTGACCGTCACCGCTGGCAATGACGCCGCAATGGCGTTGTACCAGCGTTGCGGTTTCGTGCAGTTCGGGCTCGAACCGCTGGCAGTGCGGGTTGGCGAAGAGTACTTCGACAAGATCCATATGTGGCGCGAGATCTGAAACCAGTGCGATTACCTGTGGGAGCGAGCCTGCTCGCGATAGCGGTGTGTCAGTCATATCAATGCTGGATGTGCCGCCGCAATCGCGAGCAGGCTCGCTCCCTCATTTGATCGGTGTTGCCCGATCCATGTGAGTCAGCGCACCGCGCTGACCCCATCCAGAGTCGAGAACGAGGTGTCCTTGGCTGTCAGCAGGAAGTCGCGCATGTACGGTGCGTCGAGCATGTCGGTGCGAATGGCCGCGTACAGCGTGGCAAACAATCCTTTCTCACCGAGCCGCTTGGCCTTCACGTAACCTCGTGAGCTGTACTCATGCAGCGCCCAATGTGGCATGCCGCAGACGCCACGGCCGCTGGCCACCAGTTGCATCATCATCACCGTCAGTTCCGAAGTACGGACCTGCGCCGGTTCAATGTCGGCCGGCTCCAGGAAGCGGGTGAAGATGTCCAGCCGATCGCGTTCCACCGGGTAGGTGATCAGGGTTTCGCTGAGCAAATCTTCCGGGACGATGTACGGCTTGTTCGCCAACCGATGCTGGTTGGCCACTGCGAGCATCGCTTCGTAAGTGAACAACGGCACGTAGGTAATCCCGGCCAGTTCCAACGGGTCGGACGTCACCACCAGGTCCAGGTCGCCACGGGCCAGGGCCGGCAGCGGAGCGAAGGAAAAGCCCGACGCCAGGTCCAGCTCGACTTCCGGCCAGGCATCGCGGAACTGGTCGATGGTCGGCATCAGCCACTGAAAGCAGCTGTGGCATTCGATCGCCATGTGCAGCCGTCCGGCGGTGCCACCGGCCAGGCGTGCGATGTCACGTTCGGCACCGCGCAGCAGCGGCAGGGTCGCGTCGGCCAGTTGCAGCAGGCGCAGGCCGGCGCTGGTGAACCGCACCGGTTTGGTTTTGCGCACGAACAGCGGCATGCCCATGCGCTCTTCCAGCTCTTTGAACTGGTGGGACAGGGCGGACTGGGTCAGGTGCAGACGGTCGGCGGCGTCGACCAGGCTGTCGGCCTCGCGCAAGGCGTGCAGGGTTTTCAGGTGACGTATTTCGAGCACCGGGGGGCTCCATGAGTAAATTTTGTGATCAACACGAAAAGGTTGAGTTTGTCTCATGTTGGGTTGGCTGTCGACAATAGGGCCATCTTTTATAGGGAGAAACTCACCATGGCCTTGGCCCACACACTCGGTTTTCCACGCATTGGCGCCGACCGCGAGCTGAAAAAAGCCCTTGAATCCTACTGGAAAGGCGACCTCGATCAGGCCGGGTTGCAAAGCGTCGGCCGTGAACTGCGGGCCAGACACTGGCAAGTGCAGAAAGACGCCGGCATCGACCTGCTGCCCGTGGGCGACTTCGCCTGGTACGACCAGGTGCTGACGCACTCGCTGACCTTTGGCGTGATTCCCGAACGCTTCGACAGCACCAAGGATGCGCAAGGCCTGCCGACCCTCGACACCTTGTTCGCGATGGCCCGTGGCGCCAGTGCAAAGTGCTGCGGCGGTGAGCCAGCCAAGACGCACCATGCGCAGGAACTGACCAAGTGGTTCGACACCAACTACCACTACCTGGTCCCGGAATTCAGCGCTGACCAGCCGTTCAAACTGAGCTGGGAGCAGCTGTTCGACGAAGTCGACGAAGCCCACGCCCTCGGGCACAGCGTCAAGCCGGTGATCATCGGCCCTTTGACTTATTTGTGGCTGGGCAAAACCAAAGGTAACGACTTCGACAAGCTCGAGCTGCTCGAACGCCTGCTGCCGCTGTACGGCGAAATCCTCAATCGGCTCAAGGCCCAAGGTGTGGAATGGGTGCAGATCGATGAGCCAATCCTGACCCTCGACCTGCCTCAAGCCTGGAAAAACGCTTTCGAACGCGCCTATCACATCCTTCAGTATTCGCCGCTGAAGAAACTCGTGGCCACCTACTTCAGTGGCCTGGAAGACAACCTCGGGCTGGCCGTGAGCCTGCCCGTGGACGGCTTGCACATCGACGCGGTACGGGCGCCGGAACAACTGGGCCAGGTACTCGATCGCCTGCCGACTTACAAAGTGCTGTCGGTGGGCCTGGTCAACGGTCGTAATGTCTGGCGCTGCGAGCTGGAACAGGCACTGGCGCAACTGAAACCGGCGCAAGAGCGTTATGGCGACAACCTGTGGGTCAGCAGTTCGTGCTCGCTGTTGCACAGCCCGGTGGATCTGGACCGTGAAGACACACTCGACGCCGAGCTGAAGAGCTGGCTGGCGTTCGCCGTACAAAAGTGCGGTGAAATCGCCGTGCTGCGGGATGCGCTCAACGACCCGCAAGCGCCGAAGGTCCAGGCTGCGCTGGCGCAGAACCGTGCCGTGCAGGCCAGTCGTGCGCAGTCGCCACGCATCCACAAAGCCGAGGTGCAGGCCCGCGTCAGAGCCATTTGCGACACCGACAGCCAGCGTCATTCGGTGTTTGCCAAGCGTATCGAGTTGCAACGCGAACGTCTGAATTTGCCGGCTTTCCCGACCACCACTATCGGCTCGTTCCCGCAGACCGCATCGATCCGTCTGGCGCGCCAGTCGTTCAAACAGGGCAAGCTCTCGGCCAACGATTACACCGACGCCATGCACAGCGAAATCCGTCATGCGGTGCAAATCCAGGAACGTCTTGGTCTCGATGTGCTGGTGCACGGTGAAGCCGAGCGCAACGACATGGTCGAGTACTTTGCCGAACAACTCGACGGCTACCTGTTCACCCGTTTCGGCTGGGTTCAGAGCTACGGTTCGCGCTGTGTGAAGCCGGCGATCATCTACGGTGACCTGAGCCGTCCGAAAGCCATGACTGTCGACTGGATCAGCTACGCGCAGAGCCTGACCGACAAGGTCATGAAAGGCATGCTGACCGGGCCGGTGACGATGCTGATGTGGTCGTTCCCGCGTGAAGACGTGTCGCGCAAAGTCCAGGCGCAACAATTGGCGCTGGCCCTGCGCGATGAAGTGGTCGACCTGGAGCAGGCCGGGATCAAAATCGTCCAGATCGACGAAGCGGCGTTCCGCGAAGGTTTGCCGCTGCGCCGGGCGCAATGGCCGGAATACCTCGACTGGGCGGTGCAAGCGTTCCGCTTGAGCGCGTCCGGCGTGCGTGATGAAACCCAGATCCACACCCACATGTGCTACAGCGAATTCAACGACGTGATCGAATCCATCGCGGCGATGGACGCGGATGTGATCACCATCGAGACCTCGCGTTCGGACATGGAATTGCTGGAAGCCTTCAAGGCCTTCGACTACCCGAACGACATCGGTCCGGGCGTCTACGACATCCACTCGCCACGGGTGCCGGACACCACCGAGATGGTCAAGTTGATGAGTAAGGCGGTGCAGCGGATCCCGGCCGAACGGCTGTGGGTCAACCCGGACTGCGGCCTGAAAACCCGCGCCTGGCCGGAGACTGAGGCGGCGTTGGTGAATATGGTCGCCGCCGCGCGGCAGTTGCGTAATCAGTTGGCTTAAGGACGCCATCGCGAGCAGGCTCGCTCCCACAGTTGATCGGTGTCGTACACAAACTCTGTATCCGACATAAATCCTGTGGGAGCGAGCCTGCTCGCGATGAACGATAACGCGGTCTACGAATCGACCGCTCGGCACTCTTCATCAAACTGTCACGTAACTGTGGCAGCGCGCTTTAACAAAGTTCATCAGACTCGCTCTCTACTGGGGTTCTGCGTTTCGGTGTTTCTTCATGCGGGTACGATTTTTTTCAACTGCGGTTTTTCTGGCCGCGCTGCTGTTCGGCTTACCGTCCTTGGCGGCATCGCGCTGCGATATCAATGTGCCGACCGAACGGGTCGATCTGGCGCAGGTGAGCCTGGCGTATCAGAGCATCGGTCGTGCGTCCGATCCTGCGTTACTGCTGGTGATGGGCTTGGGTGGCCAGTTGATTCACTGGCCGGACGAGGTGGTGGTGGCGCTGTGCGAGCAGGGTTTCCGGGTGATTCGCTATGACAATCGCGATGTCGGACTGTCGACCTGGCGTCAGGCTCCGGCCAACGCCAACCTGACCTTTGAGGTGCTGCGCTACAAGCTCGGATTACCCGTAGCGGCGCCGTATAGCCTGACCGACATGGCGGACGACGCGCTCGGCCTGATGGATGCGCTGCACGTGGAGCAATTCCATGTACTGGGCGCGAGCATGGGCGGGATGATCGCCCAGCACATGGCGGCCATGGCACCGCAGCGGGTCGAGAGCCTGACGCTGATCATGACCAGTTCCGGCGCAGAAGGGCTGCCGGCGCCGAATGCGGCGCTGGTGCAATTGCTCTCACGGCGCAGTGCACCGAACCGCGAGGTTGCACTGGAGCAACAGGCCGATCTGCTGGCCGCGTTGGGCAGTCCGCAGGTGAGTGATGATCGTCAGGCGCTGTTGCATCAGGCCGCGGTGGCGTACGACCGGGCGTTCAATCCTGAAGGCGTGAAACGCCAGATCATGGCGATCCTCGCCGAGCCGAGCCGGGTGGCGCTGCTCAACCAGTTGCGGGTGCCGACGCTGGTGGTGCATGGCACCGCTGATCCGCTGTTGCCGGTGATGCATGGCATTCATTTGGCGGCGCATATCCAGGGCAGTCAGTTGAAGCTGATTCCGGGGCTGGCTCATCGTTTTCAGGAAGCGTTCAAGGCGCCATTACTGGCGGCGGTGTTGCCGTACCTGAAAACCCATCGTGAGGACACCTCGCATTGGGCGCAGATCAATCCGGTGCAGGCACCGAATCTGTTGTAAAACGTTTGTAATGGGCAAGAGCCCTGTGGGAGCGAGCCTGCTCGCGATGACGGAGTATCAGCCGACATMTATGACAATAGTGTCATCGCCATCGCGAGCAGGCTCGCTCCCACAAGGTTGGGGACGTGGCCGATTTCAGCGGACGATTTTGTCCACGTGAATCCCGAGTTTTTTCAGCCGATACCAGAAGCTGCGCTCCGAGATACCGATCAGTTGCGCGGCGGCCGCTTGTACGCCATTGCTTTGTTGCAGGGCGGCAAGAATGTAGGACTTCTCGACTTCCATCAGCGCGGCGTCAAGGTCTGGCGGCACGCCAGTGCCTTCGTTGAGGGCCACGCGGGCGCCGTCGACGGTGGGCCTTGAGGCGAACAGGTACGCCGGCAGATCATCTTCCTCGATGACTGAACCCGAGGCCACGATGGTTGCTCGTTCAACGCAGTTCTGCAGTTCGCGGATATTCCCCGGCCATGAATAATTGGCCATGGCCTGCAAGGCTTCCGGGCTGAAACCGGTGATCCGCTTGCCGGCGGTAGCGCCCAGGGTATGAGCGAAGTGTCGGGCCAGTGGCGCGATGTCTTCGACCCGTTCACGCAGGGCGGGCAGGGGGATCGGGAACACATTGAGGCGATAGTAGAGGTCTTCGCGAAACTCTTTGTTGGCCACCGCTTCCAGCAGGTTCTTGTTGGTGGCGGCGATCACTCGCACATCGACTTTGCGCTCGCGCGGGTCGCCTACCGGCTCGATCACTCGCTCCTGCAAGGCCCGGAGGATTTTTGCCTGCAAGGCCAGCGGCATGTCGCCGACCTCATCGAGAAACAGCGTGCCCTTGTCGGCCTGCATGAAGCGCCCGACCCGGTCCGTCACGGCGCCGGTGAAGGCGCCTTTGCGATGGCCGAACATTTCACTTTCCAGCAACCCTTCGGGGATCGCTGCACAGTTCACTGCGACGAAGGGTTTGTCAGCGCGGTTGCCATGTTTGTGGATGGCCCGGGCGACCATTTCCTTGCCAGTACCGCTTTCGCCGGTGAGCAGAATGGTCGCATTGCTTTCGCGTACCGAATCCACTGCTTGCAGCACTCGACGGAAGGTCGGGCTGTCGCCCACCAGGCTGTCGATCTGCTGGTGTTCTTCAAGCTCGGCGCGCATGCGCTGGTTGTCTTTGAGGATGTCGCGAAATTGCAGGGCCTTGTTGACGGTGATGTCCAGCTCATCGATGTCGAACGGCTTGGCAATGTAGTCGAAGGCGCCATTGCGCATCGATTGCACGGCATTTTTCACCGTGCTGTAGGCCGTCATGACGATCACCGGCAGTTGCGGATAACGCACTTTGATTTCCGCCAGCAACTGCGGCCCGTCCATTCCAGGCATGCGCCAGTCGCTGATCACCAGGTCGATGTTTTCCTGTTCCAGCACCTTGAGCGCATGCAGGCCATTGCTGGCGGTGAACACCTGGATGTCGTTCTGGCTCAGGGCTGAGGCCAACAAGTCGCAAAGCTTGGGCTCATCATCGACCACCAGAATGTTATGCGTCATCACTGTCCTCGTCGTCGCTGTCGTCTTCACCGTTGGCCGGAATGTACAGGCTGAATGTGGAGCCGGCATCTTTTTCACTGATGCATTCGACCCGTCCGTCATGGTTTTCCATGATCGAGAAGACTTTTGCCAGCCCCAAGCCTGTACCTGAAGCCTTTGTGGTGACGAACGGTGTAAAAATCCGTTCGAGCATGTCCGGTTCGATGCCCTGGCCGGTGTCGGAAACACTGATGACGGTGTATTCCTTATCGGTGGTTATGCCCAGGGTCAGGCGGCCGCCGTCAGGCATTGCGTCTATGGCATTGATCACCAGGTTCAGGCAAGCCTGTTTGAGCTGTCGTGCGTCGGCATAGATGGTCGCGCCGGGGGCGGTATCTTCGATTCGGGCGTCGATGTTGTGAGTCGCCAGTTCCGGGGCGCAGAACCCGACCAACTCATCAATCAGCGGTCGCACCGGTTGGGTGGAGCGCATGGGCGCGTTGGGCTTGGCAAAGTCGAGGAAGTCGGTGATCAGGTCGTTGATTCGGGTGACCTCGCTGACCACGTATTCAAGATGCCGTTTGTCGGTTTCGGGCAGGTCGGCGCGACGGTGCAACAATTGGGTCGCGGTCTTGATGATGCCCAGCGGGTTGCGGATTTCATGGGCCAGGCCCATGGCCACTTCACCCAGGGCGTGCAAGCGATCGCGGCGGCGCAGTTGCGACTCCAGGTGCTGCAACTCGCCGAGACGTTCGGTCATGTGGTTGAAGGTGCTGCTCAGTTCGGCCAGTTCGTCGCTGCCATAAACCGGCACTCGCTGACGATAATCGCCGTCGATCACCGCCCGAACGCCTTTGGAGAGCGCGCGCAGGGGCTGGGTCAGGCGTTGCGAGACCAGCCAGCCGACACCCAGCGACAGCGCCGAACTGAGGATGAAAATCAGGATGAACAGGTTGCTCTGGTTCACCAGCCCGACCAGGCTGTTGTGGCGCAGCAGGCCACTGAAGATCACCCCCTGAAGTTCACCGCTGTCATTGAGGATTGGCCGATAGATGCCGCTGTAGTTTTTGGTGAACTGTTCGATCGGATTTTTCGTGGTGCGCAGGATCTGCTCGATGTCTTCGGGCACCTTCATGGGGTGATCTTCGAAGCGCTGGGTCGCGAAAATTTCCGAGAAGTCATCGGCCTTGGCCAGGTACAACCGCAGGTCAAGGGAATGCACATCGGCGACGCTGGTGAGAAAGCTGCTGTCCAGGTAGTTGGCGAGGACCAACTGATAATCGACCCCAGCCTGGGTTGTCTGGAAGGTCGAGACCAGGATGCCGGTGGACGCGCCCGTGACCTGAATGGTTTGCAGGACGGCTTTGGGCGCGGTGTTGATTTGCTGGACGATGTCGTCGGCCACGGTACTGAACAGCACTTTGTGATCGCTGGTGCGCACCAGCGTCACGACGTCGATGCCCATGGCTTCGGCAATGTCGGCGCTGAGGCGGTCCTGCCGGGCCGAGAGCTGGTCGTTGATCGGGCGGATGTGGCGCAGTAACAACTGGGCGACCCGCGTGTTTTCGCGGAGGATTTCCCGGACCTCGTCTTCGACGATCTTGGTCGACTCCTGCAACCAGATGCGCACGTTGCTATCGAAGATCTGTGACAGCGTGGTGGCCGCCAGTTCCGCTGCGATCATGGTCGGGATCACGCTGACCAGCCAGAATGCCAATACCAGCTTGCGTTGCAGGCTCCAGCGGGAGATGGCGAAGGGCAGGGCTTTACGGCGTCGGACTTTGATCATCAGGTTTCGCTTATCGCAGCAGCCATGGCAGGGTCGGATTTATCCGGTCGGACAAACAGTTTCACGAGTTTCAATACTGTATTGAGCAACCCGTTGCGGTGGTGAAAAAACAGCGTATTGCCTTCGAATTTACAACCGAGCCGCAGCTTACTGGCATAACCGGCCTGGCCGCACTCATACAGCGGGATTTTGTGTTGAATACAATAGTCGACATTGGTCAGCCAGCTTCTGAAGTACAGGTTGTACTCACGGGTCTGTTCCAGGTCGTGGGCAAAAAATTTGTCCACCAGTCGATGTTCGTCCAGCAACACCAGGTTGAACGCCACCAGTTGCTCGCCCACCCAATACAGCACGCACGCGGCACGTTGGTCGAGGTGTTCGAGGATACTGGTGAAATACGCTGCGGACAGTCGTTCGAACTCCAGATCACTGCGCGCCAGGGTGGCTTCATACAAACGCATCATCTGGGGCAATACATCGTCGACCGAGCGTCGCCATTCGATTCGCGGGCCTTGCGCCCGAAGTTTTCGGCGCAAGTCCTTGCGGGTGGATTTGCCCAGTGTGCCGAGATAGGCATCGAGTGAGCCGAACGTGATCGGCAATACCGCACTCGGTAAACCAGGCATGGTTTGCAGCCCGGCCTCGCGGCAGACGTCAATCCACTGCTGATCGTGGCTGGGTGCATCCTTGACCGCCAACAGGCCGATACCCGCCTGGTTGGCATCGTTACGAGCCAACGTCAGTAACTGACGCAGCAGCGCCGGACGTCGGTCTTCGGTGATGTGGCTGGCGGTGCTTGCGTGGCATTGCTCGGTCACTGGCGAGCCCAAGGCATACAAGCGAATATCCAGCACGCCCGGCAACCATTGGCGCAAGCGTTGCGTGATGCGTTTGCCGATGCCCTGCACCGTGGTGTCGAGCGAGTACTGGGTGGTAAATGCCGCGGCTGCGGCAATCAATGCGCTGCCTTCATAGAGTGCAAGGTAGCGCCACTGGAAGTCGGTGACCCCCGCCTGTTCAACGGCCCGGTAATAATCCCAGTCCTCCAGTTCCCCTGGGAAACAGTCATTCCAGGCGCAGCGTTCAATGGCCTCGATAGTTGAAAAGGCTTGGGCGGTAATCACGTCTTGTCCTTAAGCTACGCCAGTTGTCGATACTCTTCACGCTCGCCGGGCTTTATGGAGAGCTGATGGACAAAGTCCGCGCTCAGGTCCACGACACGGCGGTATTCCAGGTCAACTGTGATCATGTGATAGCAGTTGTCCAGCAGGATCTTGGTGACCGGGCCGCCGAGATGGCGTTCGACGTAATCGGCGTTCCAGCGGCTGGTGATGTCGTCTTCGATGGAGTGCAGCACCAGGGCCGGCGTCTTGATCGACGGCATGCGTTTCTTGACCACGGCATTCATCCGGTGCAATTCGCGCACGGTGACGCCTTCCATGGTCAACAGACCGGCATTGCTGCTTTCGCCGTCCTTCATCTGACGTTCGACGATTGCCCGCAGGCGCTCGTTCTTGATGCCATAAGGTGGCTTCTCTTCGAAGCTGCACATGCGCACGCCATACGGAATCTTCATCAACAAAGGCGTCAGGAACGCCAGTTTGTGGATGCTCCAGCCGTCGTAGCGCAGGGTGGTTGAATACATCAGCAGGCCGGCGACCTGTCCTGGATGCTCGGACGCGACGTACATGGACATGACCGCGCCCATGGACAGACCGCCGACGAACACCTGTTCGTGCTTCTGGCGAATGCCCACGAATGTCTTGCGTACACCTTCGTACCAGTCCTGCCAGCCAGTGGCTTGCAGGTCGGCGTTGTCACCGCAGTGCCCGGCCAGGGTTGGCACGTACACCGTGCAACCCGATTTGGCCAGGCCAATGGCAACCCGACGCAACTCCGTCGGGGTGCCGGTCAGGCCGTGGATCAACAACACCGCGACCTCGCCACTGCCGAGAACGAAACCGGTACTACCTTCGCCGAGATCGATCTCTGTTTGGTTCATCGTTTCATGGCCCGGTTCAGCAATTGCTCGAGCAGTTTCAGGCCCAGGTCGATTTCCGCGTAGCTGATTTCCAGCGACGGGGCCAGGGTGATCACGTTCTTGTAGTAGCCGCCCACGTCGAGGATCAGACCCAGTTTCTGACCGTCAACCACCATATCGCCCTTCATGCCTTCCTCGACCATGTAGTCCAGGGTCGCCTTGTCCGGGGTGAAGCCGTCAGTGGTGCAGATTTCGCAGCGCAGGGCCAGGCCCAGGCCGTCGACGTCGCCGATGATCGGGAAGCGTTTCTGCAGCTCTTGCAGGCCTTCGAGGAAGTACTTGCCCTTGGCCATGACCATCGAGCCGTAGTCGACTTCGTGGGTCATCTTGAACATTTCCAGACCGACTGCAGTGCCCAGCGGGTTGGAGGCGAAGGTGGAGTGAGTCGAACCTGGCGGGAAGAGCTTAGGGTTGATCAGCTCTTCGCGAGCCCAGATGCCGCCCAGTGGGTTGAGGCCGTTGGTCAGCGCCTTACCGAAGACGATCACGTCCGGCTTGACGTCGAAGTGTTCGATCGACCACAGCTTGCCGGTACGCCAGAAACCCATCTGGATTTCGTCGACGACCATCAGAATGCCGTGCTGATCCAGCACTTGCTTGAGTTCGCTGTAGAAGTTCATTGGCGGAATCACGTAGCCGCCGGTGCCCTGGATCGGCTCGACGTAGAAGGCTGCGTATTCGCTCTGGCCGACTTTAGGGTCCCACACGCCGTTGTATTCGGTTTCGAACAGGCGGGCGAACTGCTGCACGCAGTGGCTGCCGTATTCTTCCTTGGTCATGCCTTTCGGGCCACGGAAGTGGTACGGGAACGGGATGAAGTTGGCGCGTTCACCGAAGTGACCGTAGCGACGACGGTAGCGGTAGCTCGAGGTGATCGACGAGGCGCCGAGGGTACGGCCGTGGTAGCCGCCTTCGAAGGCGAACATCAGGCTCTTGCCGTTGCTGGCGTTACGTACGACTTTCAACGAGTCTTCGATGGACTGCGAACCGCCGACGTTGAAGTGCACGCGGCCGTCGAGGCCGAACTTGTTCTTGGCGTCGACCGCAATCATTTCCGACAGCTCGATCTTGCCTTTGTGCAGGTACTGGCTGGCGATTTGCGGCAGGGTGTCGATCTGTTGTTTCAGGGCGTTGTTCAGGCGCGGGTTGGCGTAGCCGAAGTTGACCGCCGAGTACCACATTTGCAGGTCGAGGTAGGCCTGGTCGCTGGTGTCCCACACGTACGAGCCTTCGCAACGGCTGAAAATGCGCGGTGGTTCGATGTAGTGAACTGTGTCGCCGTAGGAGCAGTACTTGGCTTCTTTTTCCAGAAGAATCTGGTCTTCTGGTGTAGCAATGCGGATATCAGACATGGTGGAAGAGTTCCTGATTTTGTAGCGAGAGTTCAGAAGAGGTTTCAAGCGTGAAGGAGGTGGCGTTAGCCGCATTGCCGGCCGGCAGCTTGGCCAGCAAGGCCGGAAGTTCGGCGAAGCTGTCGAAGCGGGCATAAGCGATGCCATTGCGTTCGCAATGTTCGGCCAGGCGGTCCTTGGCAAAGACGAAGTCGGCGGTGGACGCCACGCACATGTCGGACTGACCGTCACCGATCACCAGCACGCGTTTGCTGCTGGGCGTGGATTTGCATTTGCAGTTGCCGGAGGCCGCACGACAGGCGTCACTCGAATACGGGAAGTCGATGCGCCAGCTGTTGTTGTCGACCTGGCGCAGGCGGTTGGCGAGGATCGGCAGGAGGCTGACGTAGTTGCGTGCCAGAATCCGCGCGATACCTTGTTCGATGCCGTCACTGACGACTTCGATGGAAGCACCCAGGCCGACCACGTGGTCGACAAAGTCCGGGAAGTCGGCATCGATTTCGACGCTGTCGAAGAACCCGAGCAGTTCATCGGGAGTTGCCTTGACCAGCGAAAGCTGGCGGCTGAGGCATTCACGCGAACCGATAGCACCGCTCAGCCACTCGTCTTCGATCGCTTCCCAGCTCGGGTCGGCGAAACGTTGGAGAATGCTGTCGATTACGTCGGTTCGGGTGATGGTCCCGTCGAAATCACACACGATATGCCAATCAATCATCTGCATTACCTATTGGGCAGGGGCGCGCTGATGCGCTTGCAACGGGGTAGAGCAGGGACTGTGCCAAGTTGTTTCAAGCCCTGTGGGCTAGGGCTCTGAGATATGCTGGGCAGGAAATATGTCCGGCTAGCTACAATTTTTGTAGGTTGCTACAAACAACATGAGTGCTTGCGCAGCAAAGTCGACCTGGGAGTTGATGCGCGCCTGTACTGATAAGGAATCGCTTTATGTTCAGGATTACCTCTGCTGTATTCACTGCCTTGCTGGGCCTTGGCGGCTTTTGCGCCACCGCGCAGGCTGCCGGGATAACCGGTGAGGCGGGGCTCGGCATGAGCAATCAGCCCTATGACCCGACGGGTAGCCGTTATGAAACCGTGCCGGTGCCTTACTTCGATCTGGACTGGGGCGATGTCAGCCTCAGCACCGACGACGGTTTGACCTGGAGCGCCTTGAAAGCCAATGGTTTCAGTGCCGGGCCGTTTCTCAACTACATTCCGGGCCGCAACTCCAATGGCACGCTGCGGGGCCTGCACAATGTGTCGGCCATGGGCGAGGCCGGTGGTTTCGTTCAGTACAGCCCGGCTGATTTCTGGCGCATTTTCGCTTTCGTCGGCCATACCGTGGGGGCTAATCGCGGCCAGGGTGGTGTGCTCGGTCGGGTGGGCGGGGAAGTGGGTTATCCACTGGGGCTGGGGATCATTGGCAGTAGCGAATTGAGCGCCAGTTTTGCCGATCGCCAGCAGACTCAGACGTTCTTTGGTGTTTCCGCAAAAGACGCCCGGGATTCGGAGTTCCGTCCGTACAAGGCCAGTGGCGGCATGCAGAATGTGGCGTTGACCCAGAACTTCGAGTTCCCGCTGGCCGCAAAGTGGTCACTGGTGACAAGTGCCACCTGGAAGCACCTGACCAATTCCGCGGCGGACAGCACTATCGTCAAACAAGAAGGCCGCGTGAACCAGGGCGAAGTACAGGCGGCGATCAGCTACAAATTCAATTGACCATCCCCTGTAGCAGCCTTCGACAGCTGCTACAGGTAAGTTTGGTCTGCCGTTTGCAATAGTTATGGAGAACTCAATTTCTCAGGAGTGCTTCATGGCTCGTCCCGTGTATCGTTTCCTTGCCTATTCGCTGTGGGACCTGGTCCCGATTGCGCTGGGTGTGGCTCATCTGGCGTTTGTCCTGTGGTTGGTGCTGGCCTTCCATGACCTGTCGTGGTGGGCCATTGTGCCGCTGGCGCTGGTCTATGCCGTGAGCCTGTCGTGGAGCATCAACAGCATTTCCCACAATCAGATCCACAACCCGTACTTCACCCTTGGCTGGATGAATCGGGCATTCGATCTGTTGTTGTCGGTCACCATCGGTTTCTCGCAGACGCTCTACCGCGACATCCACAATCGCCATCACCGTGGTAATTCAGACTTGCCGGATGCGCACGGAAAAACCGTCGATCCGCTGTCGATCTACCTGCGTGGCAAGGATGGGCAACCCGAGAACCCCTGGTCGTACACCTTTCTCAGCTTTTTCCGCGATGATCCCAAGCCGTTCTACGAAGAAATGCAGCGCAAGCGGCCGAGCGATGCGCGCTGGGTCAAGGTCGAGATCTATGTGACGGTGGCGGTGTATGTGGCGCTGGCGTTCTATGACTGGCATGCGGTGTTGCTGTTGCTGCCGTTCTGGTATCTGGGCCAGGCACTGTCGTCGCTCAATGGGTATTACGAGCATTTTGGCGGCAATCCGGACTTGCCGATCGCCTGGGGCGTGAGCAGCTACAGCGTGCTTTACAACCTGATCTGGATGAACAACGGCTATCACGCCGAGCACCATTACCGGCCGAAAATGCACTGGACCCAGGTCAAGGCATTCCACCGCGAAATTGCCGAGCAGCAACGTGCGGCAGGGGTGAAGGTGATCCCGGTGTCACACGGTTTGGGCTTTCTGACGGCCCACCGCAAAGGCTGACCCAAAAGCACTTTTGTGGCGAAGGGGTAAGTTAAGCCGCGACACGATCCGTAGCAGTTGGCGAAGCCTGCGTTCGGCTGCGCAGCAGTCGTAAAATCAGACACCACATTTTTTCAGGTTAACCGTGGTGGCAGGGTTTGCGGCCGCTTCGCGGCCGAACGCAGGCTTCGCCAGCTGCTACAGGGAGTGTGCTAAGCCTGAATAGGGTGAGCCCCTCGCCACAGGGAAATGCGTTGTTCTTAGGCCTCTTCGCCTTCCGCCAGCAACGCTATCCCGCCCATGATCACTGCCACGCCCAGCCAGTGCAGCAGGCTGATATGTTCGCCGAGGCCGAGCCACGAGCCGAGCAGCACGCCGACAAACACCAGTGAACTCAGTGGAAACGCCAGCGACAGGCTGCTGCGCCGCAGGATCAACATCCAGACGAAAAACGCCCCGATGTAGCAGGCGATGGCCGTCAGCACCCCAGGATTACCGGCCACGGCGGCCAGCCATTGCAGGTTGAAGTCCATCTGCCCCAGTTGATCGCCACCGACTTTGGTGGCGATCTGACCGCCACTTTCAAAACCGATCAGCAGCATCCAGAGCACCACAGTGCCCAGACGTCCGTGCAACCAACCCATAGTGCTGTTCCTTTCCATCATCGATTGAGCGTCAGACATGGGCGACACACACGAGCATCACGCCCGCCGTAATCACCACGGTGCCCAGCCAGCGCCGGCGGCTGACGGTTTCACCGAGCACCACTTTGCCCGCCAGTACCACGCCGCAATAAGCCAATGCCGCGGATGGGAACAACAGGCTCAGCGGCGCGCGGGACAGGGCTTCGAGCCAGACAAAGAACTCGATGGCGTAGGCGCCGATCCCGCACCAGAGCAACGGCGCGTTGAACACCTGGCCCCAGAATGCATTCAGTCGAAAGCCGCCTTCGAGCTCCGGTAAACGGTCCAGGCCCAGCTTGAAACAAAGCTGGCCGATGACGTCCAGAACAATCGAAAACGCTACCAGTAACACCACGGTCAAGGTCACGGGAATAACTCCTCGAACAGGCTGATCAGCGCCTGGTTGGTTGCCGCATTTCGCAGCAGATCGTCTTCGCTCCAGCGCTCGGGGGACGGCTGGTCGGATTTGGCTTCCCAACGCTTGAGCGCGTTGCTGAAGGCTGGTTGGGCGAACTCGCCGCAGACATCGATGCCGAGGATTCGCTTGCTCGCGGCCAACATCCGCAGGGCTTGCAGCAAGTGCGTCAGCCGCATGCCACCCTGATCCCAGTTGGTCGCGGCGTCTTCGCTGGCCAGCACATCCTTGTCGATGGTAATCCACACCGCTTCGGTCGGCAGGCTCTCGATCAGTTGCTGGAGAAACACCGGCCAGTCGAGGTCGGCCAGGTTACGCCAGTGCAGCAGGTTTTCCCGCTGTTGATGCCCGGCACCATCGCCGATGAAACCCCAGACCTGGGACGGCGGATGCTGCCAGGGGAACAGCTGCAAGTCGCCACGCTTCAGCGCGCCGACGTTACCGCCACGCAGTTGCGGGTTATGCAGGTCATCGCTGCACGGTCCGAGGGTGACGATGCGTTTGATGTTCGGCAGCTTCAGTGCCCGGTTGACCCATGAACCGCAATGCCGACGCGGCGCGAAACGCACCCAGTCGGGATGGTTGTCGAAATGAATCAGGCTGACTGGCTCGGTAATTTCGGCGAGAAAAGCCGGAGTCAGGTGGTGGTAGTCACCGGAACCTATAAAGAAAATTTCCGGCTGCGGCCCCGTATGGCGGGGCCGTTCGCGCAGGCGTTCGGAAAAGCGTCGATAGTTTTTCTCGCTGGACCACAAACGCAGTTTGGGGCCCAGATCGAGCAGGTCCAGACGTTTCGCGCGCCCGCTTTCCAGCAGGCGGGCAATCGGCGCCTGGGCTGTCAGGCTATGGTCGAGGTCCAAGATATTCAAAACGTATTTTTACCCATGGCAGCGCCCCTCCAAAGCCGGTGCAGTCGATCGCGAGCGCAGGCCGGGCGGGCTTTAGGGGTTAAATGCAAGGGACGGGCCAGCCACGATCGGAACGCTGTTCCATTGTGGTCAGGCGTGAACGCGGACCCAAACGGAAACCAACACCGTTGCCGCCATCAGCCACGCAAGCGCAGCCACCGCCAGCGAGGCCTCCAGTCGCAGCCGATCCACCATCACATACAACGTCGCCAGATAAACGAAGTACGGAATGATCGACCACATGCCAAATACGATGGTGGTCTTCAGATCGTCCAGCGAGCGGCCCTTGCCGACGATGTAATGGGCAATCAGGGCAAAGGTCGGAAACAGTGGCACCAGGCCTGCGATGTAATAGTTTCTGGTTTTGGCGAGGAAGGCGAGGATCACCACCACCGCGGCGCCCAGTGCAGCTTTTAACAGTAGATCCACGAAAACTCTCGCAGTGGGTTAGTGGCTCAAGCCGTATTTTTTAACTTTGTCGAACAGCGTGGTCTTGGCCATTCCCAGTTCCTGGCTGGCCTGGGTCAGGTTGCCGCCGCTGCGCTGCAAGGCATCGTTGAGCAGGTTGCGTTCGAAGGCTTCCACCGCTTCGGAGAACGCCAGGCCCTGGGCGGTGCCGCCGGTGCCGGACTTCTTGAAAGCCGGCAAACCCAGGGCAAATCGCTCGGCGACGTTGCGCAGTTCGCGCACGTTGCCGGGCCAGTCGTGGCTCATCAGGTTCGACAGGGTCTGGTTGTCCAGTTCAGGCAGCGCACGGTCAAAGCGCAGGGACGACTGCTGCAAGAAGTGTTCGAACAATTGCAGGATGTCTTCGCGACGCTCACGCAGCGGCGGCAACTCCAGCGTCACTACGTTCAAGCGGTAATACAGGTCGCTGCGAAACTGACCGGCGCGGCTCAAGTCGTCGAGGTCGGACTTGGTCGCCGCGATCACCCGGCAGTCGACCGCGACGCTCTGGTTCGAGCCGAGCCGCTCCAGCGTGCGCTCCTGCAATACCCGCAGCAGTTTGATTTGCAGCGGCAATGGCATGCTTTCTACTTCGTCGAGGAACAACGTGCCGCCGTCGGCGTGTTCGATCTTGCCGATCCGGCGTTTTCCGGCACCGGTGAATGCATTCGCTTCGTGACCGAAGATTTCACTTTCGAACAGGTTCTCCGGCAGGCCACCGCAGTTCAGCGCGACGAATTGCTTCGACTGACGGCGGCTGAAGTCGTGCAGGCAACGCGCGACCAGTTCTTTGCCGGTGCCGGTCTCGCCTTCGATCAACACGTTGGCCGAGGTGTCGGCGACGTTGGCGATCAGCTCGCGCAGGTGCTGCATGGCGGGCGAGCGCCCGATGATCCGCCCCTCCAGGGAATCACGCTCGGCCAGTTGCCGGCGCAGTGAGGTCACTTCGCGGGCGAGGCTGCGTTGCTCCAGGGCGCGGCGTGCGACGTCGACCAGGCGTTCGGGGGAGAACGGTTTCTCCATGAAGTCGTAGGCGCCTTTTTGCATCGCGCCAACCGCCATCGAGATGTCGCCATGGCCGGTAATCAGCACTACCGGCAGGCTGCGATCGCGGGCCTTGAGGCGGTTCAGCAGTTCCAGGCCATCGATGCCCGGCAGGCGAATGTCGCTGATGACGATCCCGGCAAAGTCGTCGCCGACCCGCGCCAGGGCCTCTTCTGCGCTGCCAACGCCTTCGCAGGGGATATCTTCCAGCGCCAGCGCCTGCTGGCAACCGAGCAGGACATGGGGATCGTCTTCGACGATCAGCACACTAAGGTCGTTGTTCATATCGGCTCGGCGGGAAGGGGGCTTACCAACGGTAAGCTGAGGACGAAAGCGGTACCACCGCTGGCCGGGTGCTCGACGCCGAGATGACCGCCGGTGGCGGCCGCCAGGCTCGCCGACAGGGTCAGGCCAAGGCCCAGGCCCTGCTCGCCGGGTTTGGTGGTAAAGAAAGGTTCGAA
The DNA here is from genome assembly GCF_056396945.1 of Pseudomonas sp. 05N432. NCBI lineage: Bacteria > Pseudomonadati > Pseudomonadota > Gammaproteobacteria > Pseudomonadales > Pseudomonadaceae > Pseudomonas > Pseudomonas sp. 05N432. The sequence continues at coordinate 67,484 of NZ_JBFTMM010000002.1, forward strand.
CAAATGCTTGCGGGCTTCGGCGTCGATACCGTGGCCGTTATCGCGGACGCGCAGGCGATATTTACCGTCGACAACCTCACCTTCCAGCCATAGTTCGGGCAATGGCTGCGCTTGCATAGCGTCCAGGGCGTTGCCGATCAGGTTGACCAGGATCTGTTCCAGGCGGGTCTGGTCGATCTGTACTTGCACGTCGCTGAACTCGCGGTGCAACAGCAAACGAGCGCTTTCAAGGCGTGCGCCGAGCAACTGCAAGGCGGCATCTACCGCTTTACCGAGGCTGGCCTGGCCCTGATCGTCGCCGCGCCGGGCAAAGGAGCGCAGGCTGGCGGTGATCCGGCCCATGCGGTCGATCAGATCGTTGATGGTTTTCAGGTTGGCACTGGCGATGTCCAGCTGACCGCGCTCGAGAAAGCGCACGGTATTGCCGGACAAGGTGCGCAACGCGGCCAGCGGCTGGTTCAATTCGTGGGCAATGCTGGTGGACATCTGGCCGATGGCCGCGAGTTTACCGGCCTGTACCAGTTCGTCCTGAGCCCGACGCAAGGTTTCTTCAGCCTGGCGCCGTTCGCGGATCTGGCTTTTCAGGCGCTCGTTGCTGGCCCGCAGGTCGGTAGTGCGTTCGGTAATCTTGCGTTCGAGCTGATTGTTGGCTTCTTGCAGCGCTTCGCGGGCGGCGAGGCGGGTGGCGATGACTTTGCGCCGTTCGTTCCAGGCAATCAGCAGGAACGCCACCAGCGCGAAGGCCACAGCGACCAGGATGCCCTGGTTGATCGCTTCCCGACGCAAATCCCCGAGCGGTGTGAGCAGGGTGAAATTCCACGGTGTATCGCTCAAGGAGCGGGTCTGCGACAGGTAACTGATTTCCTGCTCATCCGAGACCAGCTCGGCGTTGGCCGGGAAGGTGATTTTCTCCACGCCTTCGGACAGCCGCTCGCGGGCCAGCGGTTCCAGTTCGTTGAGCGGGTACCAGTAATATTGCAGGCTGCGGGCCAGGCGTTCCTTGGTGTCGTCGCTGAGCGGGCGAACCGACTTGAGCCGCCGCGCCGGGTCGCTGGACAGGATGATGATGCCATTCTCGTCGCTGACGAAGGCTTCCAGGCGTGCCCGCTGCCAGCGTTCTTCCATGGCTTCGAGGCGGACTTTGACCACTGCGACGCCGATGATTTTGCCTTGTTCCTCCAGGCCGTGGGCCAGGTAGTAGCCGGGCTCGCCGTTGGTGCTGCCGATGCCGTAGAAACGACCGGGCTGACCGCGTACGGCATTCTGGAAATACGCACGGAAGGACAGGTCTTCGCCGAGGTAGCTGTCGACATCGCGCCAGTTACTGGTGGCCAGTACCCGACCGGTGGTGTCCATCACGTAGATTGCCCGACTGCGGCTGCGCCGGTTCAGGCCTTCGAGGTAATTGTTGACCGCTTGCCGGTGCTCTGGCGTAGGGTCGGTCAGCAGCTCTGAAACACCCGATTCGAGTTCCAGCAGGCTGGGCAAGTAGGTGTATTTGCTGATCTCGCTTTCGACCGCGCGGGCGTGCAGTTCCAACTGACGTTGACCGTTCTCGCTCAGGCTGCGAATACCGTAGTGCTCACTGACCCAGAAGCCGACGTAACCCAGCCCGACCATCAGCAAGATGACCAGCGGTGGCAGGAACAGGTGGCGAATCAGACGGGGTTTCACGGCAAGTGATGGCTTTGCAGCGCGATAGAGAGTGGAGTCGCATTTCATCACAGATGCCTTGGGTCAACCAGATCGCTTATCTACAACCTTCCACCGACCCAGTGTGGGAGCGGGCTTGCTCGCGAAAGCGGTGTTTCAGTCACCATCATCGTTGACTGTTATACCGTCTTCGCGAGCAAGCCCGCTCCCACATTGGGCGGCGGTGGTATTGAGCTTGTACTCGATCCCGGTTTTTTAGTGCTGCAGAATCTTGTCGAGGAAGTGCTGCGCACGGTCGGAGCGGGCGTTGATGTCGCCGAAGAACTCTTCCTTCTTGCAGTCTTCGATGATTTTGCCCTGATCCATGAAGATCACCCGATCCGCCACTTTACGGGCGAAGCCCATTTCGTGGGTGACGCACATCATGGTCATGCCTTCGTGGGCCAGTTGCACCATCACGTCGAGTACTTCGTTGACCATTTCCGGGTCGAGCGCAGAGGTCGGTTCGTCGAACAGCATGACGATCGGGTCCATCGCCAGTGCACGGGCAATCGCCACACGCTGTTGCTGACCACCGGAGAGCTGGCCCGGATGCTTGTGGGCGTGAGCCGAAAGGCCGACGCGCTCAAGCAGTTGCAGACCCTTTTTGGTGGCTTCTTCCTTGCTGCGGCCCAACACCTTGATCTGCGCGATGGTCAGGTTTTCGGTGATGGTCAGGTGCGGGAACAGTTCGAAATGCTGGAACACCATGCCAACGCGCGAGCGCAGTTTCGGCAGGTCGGTCTTCGGGTCGGCGATGGAGGTGCCATCGACCACCACGTCGCCTTTCTGGAACGGTTCCAGGGCGTTGACGCAYTTGATCAGGGTGGATTTGCCGGARCCGGACGGCCCGCACACCACRATCACYTCGCCTTTTTTGACCTCGGTGCTGCAATCAGTCAGTACCTGGAAGTCGCCATACCACTTGTTGACCTTCTTGATAGAAATCATACGGCAAACCTTTTTTGCAGACGCTTGACCAGCCGTGAGGCGGCAAAGCTGATTGTGAAGTACACCAGACCTGCGACGATCAGGAACTCATTGGCGCGGCCGATGATGTCGCCACTGGCCCGCGTAGCATTGAGGAAGTCCACCAGGCCGACCGTGTAGACCAGCGAGGTGTCCTGAAACAGGATGATGCTTTGTTGCAGCAACAGCGGGGTCATCTTGCGAAACGCTTGCGGCAGGATGATCAGGCGCATCATCTGGCTGTAGCTCATGCCCAACGCCTTGGCTGCACCCATCTGACCTTTGGGAATCGACTGCACACCGGCCCGGACGATTTCGCAGAAGTACGCCGCTTCGAACATCATGAAGGCCACGATGCACGAGGTGAACGCACCGATCGGCGTGTCTTCGCCGGTGATCCAGCGCAGCACGAACGGTACCGCCAGGTAGAACCAGGTGATCACCAGCAGCAGCGGGATCGAGCGGAAGTAGTTCACGTAAGCGCCGGCAATGTTCGACAGCAGCTTGCTGTGAGACAGCCGCATCAGCGCCAGGAGAGTGCCGAGGATGATCCCGCCGACGACGCCGAGCACCATCAGTTGCAGGGTCATGACCATGCCGTTCCACATGCCGGGGACGGCCTGGACGACGCCACTGAAATCGAGATCCATTATTTACCCCCCACGGAAATCAGGCCGGGCACCGCAACTTTCTTCTCGACCATGCGCATCAGCAGCATCAGGCTCATGTTCAGGGTGAAGTAGATCAGGGTGGCCAGGGTGAAGGCTTCGAACAGGTTGGCGGAGAACTCTGCGGTCTGTTTGGTCTGCGCGAGCAGCTCCATCAGGCCGATCAAGGAGGCGACGGAGGAGTTCTTGAACACGTTCAGGAATTCCGAGGTGAGCGGCGGAATGATGATCCGGTAGGCTTGGGGCAGCAGCACATTCCAGTAGATTTGCGGCAGCTTGAAGCCCATGGCACGGGCAGCCGATTCCTGGCCACGCGGCAGCGCCTGGATACCCGTGCGCACTTGCTCGCACACTCGGGCGGCGGTGAACAGGCCCAGGCACACGACGACGCTCAGGTAGGCCGAGGTGGTCGGGTTCAGGTCCTGCTTGTACCAGTCCTGCAGGTTTTGCGGCAACAGGTCGGGCACCAGGAAGTACCAGATGAACAGCTGAACCAGCAGCGGTACGTTACGAAAGAGTTCCACATAGCAGGTGGCGATGCCCGATACCAGGCGATTCGGTACGGTACGCATGACGCCGAGCACCGAGCCCAGCGTCAAGGCGACGATCCAGGCCACGATGGCGATGGCGATGGTCCAGCCCAATCCCGTGATGAACCAGTCGAGATAGGTCTCGCTGCCCACGCCGGTGGACTTGAAGAACACGCCCCAATCCCAGTTGTAATTCATTAGGGTCTCCCCTCAGATCAATCGATGTACAAGTGCCCGCCTGGGGAAACTCCGTTCCCTCTGATCTCGACGATCAGGCACACGCGATCGGCTCGACAACCACCGGTTCGAGTGTTTCCAGAAAGTGCCAGCAGGTAGTGACAGCCTCCTGAAAGGGCGCAGACCCTGTCAGGAGGTAAGGTCAGTCAGAAATCAGGATTTCTTTTCTTCAGCCGCTTTGTCGGTCGGGTTGGCGATCAGGGCCTTGAGCTCGTCGCTCATCGGGAACATCAGGTTCAGGTTTTTTGGCGGGATTGGCTGCATGAACCACTTTTCGTAGATCTTGTTGATCTCGCCGGACTTGTAGGTCGCGACGATGGCGTCGTCGACAGCCTTCTTGAACGGCGCGTCGCCCTTGCGGACCATGCAGCCGTAGATTTCATAGGACTGAGCAGTACCGGTCACGGCCCAGTCAGTCGGATTCTTGGCCTTGGCCATTTCACCGGCCAGCAAGGCGTCGTCCATCATGAAGGCGACAGCACGGCCCGATTCCAGCATCTGGAAGGATTCGCCATGGTCTTTGGCGGAGATGACGTTCATGCCCATCTGCTTGTCGGCGTTCATCGACTTCAGAATGCGCTCGGACGTGGTGCCGGCGGTGGTCACGACATTCTTGCCTTTGAGTTCGGCGAAGTCTTTGTAGGTCGAGTCTTTTTTCGACAGCAGCTTGGTGCCGATTTCGAAGATGCCAACGGAGAAATCAACTTGTTGCTGACGCTCGGTGTTGTTGGTGGTGGAACCGCACTCGACGTCCACAGTGCCGTTTTGAACCAGTGGAATACGGGTTTGCGAGGTGACCAGGTTGTACTTGACCTTCAGGTTTGGCATATCCAGGTCTTTCTTGATGGCTTCGACGATTTTCAGCTGAATATCGTGGGAGTAGCCGACCGGTACACCGGAAGCATCTGCAATGTAGGAAAACGGAATAGAAGCGTCACGATGCCCCAGGGTAATGGTGCCGGACTCTTTGATCTTTTTCAGGGTGCCGGTGAGTTCGGCGGCGAAAACTGGCGAGCTGATCAGAGCGGCCGCAATGGCTGCGCCCAGGATATGGGGAACGATGCGCATCAAATTTTCCTCTACATTGTTTTTATATGGAGCCAGTTTATCGGCCCTTTTGTACTGCGGAATGCCTTGACGGCTCCTGAAGTGTTGGCACATCAGACATTCGTCCCAAGTTGTAGAGCATGAGTCGTGCCAGTCCAGAATTAATAAGTTAACTTATTGATTTTAAAAGATATTTAATATTTATAGGGTTGGATTCAGGACTCGATAATCCGGTTAACCGAATCGACTGATGGGTCGCGTTCGGAAAACCGAATGCAAAAAATCGCAGCCAGCGGCAGCACCTGCGCTGGAATGCGATTCCCTGTGAGTTGCCGCAGACCACGATGCCGATGATCTGAATGGCAGCGGAATTTTTCACCTTCATTGCGGAGTTTCAACGGATGAAAGTCCTCGGCATCCTTTGCCTTCTCCTGACCCTCGGCGGTTGCAGCTCCTTGCTGTTCTACCCCGATCCCGGCCTGCCGTTTACCCCGCAAAAGGCCGGGCTTGAATACCGTGACGTCACCTTGACCACCGCCGACGGCGTGAAACTCAACGGTTGGTGGCTGCCGGCCAAAAAAGGCGTAGCGGTCAAGGGCACGGTGCTGCACTTGCACGGCAATGGTGGAAATCTCGCCGGGCATCTGGGGGCCAGTTGGTGGCTACCGAAGCAGGGTTACCAGGTGCTGCTGGTGGACTATCGCGGCTATGGGCTGTCGCAGGGTAAACCCGGCCTTCCTGCTATCTATCAGGACATCGACGCTGCATTCAAATGGCTGGACCAGGCGCCAGAAGTTCAGGGCAAACCGTTGATCGTCCTGGGCCAGAGCCTTGGCGGTGCGCTGGTCGTGCATTATCTGGCTGAACACCCCGAGCGTCAGCCCCGGCTCAAGGCTCTGGTCCTCGACAGTGTGCCGGCCAGTTACCGGGATGTCGGGCGGTACGCACTGAGTTCGTCGTGGATGACCTGGCCGTTTCAGGTGCCGTTGTCCTGGCTGGTGCCGGACGCCGACAGCGCGATCTACGCCATGCCGCAGCTCAATGGCGTGCCAAAACTGATCTTCCACAGTATCGACGATCCGCTCGTGCCTCTTTCCAATGGCATCCGACTGTATCAAGCTGCGCCCGCGCCCAGGGTTCTGCAACTGACCCGAGGCGGGCACGTGCGGACCTTCAGCGTCCCGACCTGGCGCACTGTCATGCTGCGTTACCTCGATGACCCGCAGCATTTCAACGGTCTGCGCCGCCTGGGCGAAACGCCCAATTACCCGGCACCCCCGAATTCAGAAGTTGAACCTCCAGAGAGTCCGCAATGAGTGAAGAACGTAACGCCATCCCGCTGATCATCACCGGTATCTGCAGCATCCTCGGCACGGTCGGGGCCTTGTGGTACTACGGCTACCTGCACTTCGCCAAACCGGAAGACGCGTTGCTGCTCAACGACTTCACCATGCTCAAGACCGTACCGGGCGAAGACTACAAGGTCTCCCTGGAGCCGGCCGCGCAAGTCGCCCAGTGTGTCGATGGCGTGCTGGTGCTGTTCGACACCGAACAGAAAGGCCTGACCGGCGTGCTGGTCAACAACAAGAAGAAGGCCGTGCGTTGCATGGGGCAGGAAACGCCGCAGCTCGAACAGTAATCCCGGCGACGTGAACCTTTGTGGCGAGGGAGCTTGCTCCCGCTGGCCTGCGAAGCAGGCCTGAAAGCTGTCACCTCGTTGTTTCAGATAGACCACCTCAGTCGAGTTACGACTGCTGCGGGTCCCGGCGGGAGCAAGCTCCCTCGCCACAGGTCCTCAGTGTTTTTGCTTGCCGTTCTGCGCCGATAAATCATGCAGATGGCGCCGCGACAATTCGAGAAAACGCGGTGTCGGGCCAACGTCTTCGTAGAGCGGGTCGCCTTCCTCATCGGTTGCGACCACATGCTGACCCTTGATGTAAGGGAAACTCGCTTCGAGCTCTTCCAGGGCGGCCCCGATCAGTTCGCCCAGCAGTTCTTCGGGGTGGCGTTTGGGGTACATCTCGGTAAGCGCCGCCAACCGCGCCGCGGCTTCGACGTCCAGGTGAATGGTGTAGCCGGTCTTGGTCAAACGGCCTTTGGCGGTTTCTTCCCAATGTTGGGCTAGCTCACGGATTTTCATAATGACCTCAATAGGCACCTGCGGGTGGCAGGGGAGATGAGTGTCCGGCCGTGGCCGGTGGCAAGCCTTTGTACGGCTTATTCTTCAGACTAGCCCCAACCTTCGGGATTTACCGTCGATTTGTCGTCTGACTTGTAAGAACCCGCTGTGGACGGCACTCTTGGAGTCGACCGCCATTCGCTGGAGAACTGCTGATGACTGATATCGATGCACGCTTGCGCGAGGATGTTCACCTGCTGGGTGAGTTGTTGGGCAACACCATTCGTGAGCAGTACGGGGATGGCTTTCTCGACAAGATCGAGCTGATCCGCAAGGGTGCCAAGGCGGACCGTCGTGGCTCGACCGACGCTGAACTGCGCGCCAGTCTCAACCAGTTGACTGAAGATGAACTGCTGCCAGTGGCGCGAGCGTTCAACCAGTTCCTGAACCTGGCGAACATCGCCGAGCAATATCAGTTGATTCACCGCCGCGAAGAGTCCCAACCGGCACCGTTCGAGGCGCGGGTGTTGCCCGAACTGCTCGCCCGCCTGCGGGCTGAAGGACATGGCAGCGACGCGCTGGCGCGGCAATTGGGGCGGTTGGAAATCGAGCTGGTGCTGACGGCGCACCCGACTGAAGTCGCCCGCCGGACCTTGATCCAGAAATATGATGCCATCGCCGCGCAACTGGCGGCGCTGGATCACCGTGACCTGACCCGCGCCGAGCGCGAGCAGATCAAGTCGACCTTGCAGCGCCTGATCGCCGAAGCCTGGCACACCGAAGAAATTCGCCGCACCCGGCCAACCCCGGTCGATGAAGCCAAGTGGGGCTTTGCGGTGATCGAGCATTCGCTGTGGCAGGCGATTCCCAACTACCTGCGCAAGGCCGACCAGGCCCTGCACGCGGCCACCGGTCTGCACTTGCCGCTGGAGGCAGCGCCGATTCGCTTCGCCTCGTGGATGGGCGGCGACCGTGATGGCAACCCGAACGTCACCGCCGAGGTGACCCGTGAGGTCTTGCTATTGGCGCGCTGGATGGCGGCCGACCTTTACCTGCGCGATGTCGATCAACTGGCCGCCGAGTTGTCGATGCAGCAGGCCAGCACCGAGTTGAGAGCCAAGGCTGGGGACAGCGCCGAACCTTACCGTGCAGTGCTTAAACAGCTGCGTGAACGCCTGCGCGCGACCCGTAACTGGGCGCAGGCATCCTTGACCGCAAGCACCCCGGCGCCGGCCGATGTGCTGCAAAACAACCGTGAGCTGCTGGATCCGCTGGAGCTGTGCTATCAGTCGCTGCATGAATGCGGCATGGGCGTGATCGCCGACGGCCCGTTGCTTGATTGCCTGCGTCGGGCAGTGACGTTCGGCCTGTTCCTGGTGCGACTGGACGTGCGCCAGGACTCGTCGCGGCATGCGTCGGCGATGACCGAAATCACCGACTACCTTGGGCTCGGTCGCTATGAAGACTGGGACGAGGAAGCGCGCATCAGCTTCCTGATGAGCGAGCTGAACAATCGTCGGCCACTCCTGCCGGCCTATTTCAAACCTTCGGCCGACACCGCCGAAGTCCTGGCGACGTGTCGTGAAATCGCAGCGGCGCCGGCGGCGTCGCTCGGCTCGTATGTGATCTCCATGGCGGGTGCCGCGTCGGACGTGCTCGCCGTGCAACTGCTGCTTAAAGAATCTGGCGTGTTGCGACCCATGCGCGTCGTGCCGCTGTTCGAAACCCTGGCTGACCTTGATAACGCCGGCCCGGTGATCGAAAAGCTGTTGCTGTTGCCAGGTTACCGCTCGCGGTTGCAGGGCCCGCAGGAAGTGATGATCGGCTATTCCGACTCGGCCAAGGACGCCGGCACCACGGCAGCGGCCTGGGCTCAGTACCGGGCGCAAGAGCGCCTGGTGGATATCTGCCGCGAGCAACAAGTCGAGCTGCTGTTGTTCCATGGTCGCGGCGGCACCGTAGGCCGTGGCGGTGGCCCGGCGCATGCGGCGATTCTGTCGCAGCCACCGGGGTCGGTGGCCGGGCGTTTCCGCACCACCGAGCAAGGGGAAATGATTCGGTTCAAATTCGGTCTGCCGGACATCGCTGAGCAAAACCTCAACCTGTATCTGGCGGCGGTGCTCGAAGCAACGCTGTTGCCGCCGCCACCGCCGGAACCCGCGTGGCGCGGCCTGATGGACGAATTGGCGGCCGATGGCGTCAGCGCTTATCGCGCCGTGGTGCGGGAGAATCCGCAGTTCGTCGAGTATTTCCGTCAGTCCACCCCCGAGCAGGAACTGGGGCGCTTGCCGCTCGGCAGCCGTCCGGCCAAGCGTCGTGCTGGCGGGATCGAAAGCCTGCGGGCGATTCCGTGGATCTTCGGCTGGACCCAGACCCGCCTGATGCTGCCGGCCTGGCTCGGTTGGGAAGCGGCGTTGAGCAACGCCTTGGCGCGCGGTGAGGGCGAGTTGCTGGCGCAGATGCGTGAGCAGTGGCCGTTCTTCCGCACGCGCATCGACATGCTGGAGATGGTGCTGGCCAAGGCTGACGCGGACATCGCCCAGTCCTACGACGAGCGATTGGTTACGCCTGATTTGCTACCTTTGGGTGCGCATTTACGCGACCTATTGTCGCAGGCGTGTGCCGTGGTCCTTGGCTTGACCGGTCAGTCGCAGCTGCTGGCACATAGCCCTGACACCCTGGAGTTCATCCGTTTGCGCAACACCTACCTCGATCCGCTACATCTATTGCAGGCTGAACTCCTGGCTCGCTCGCGACAGCCGGATGTGGTGCAGGGCAGCCCGGTGGAGCAAGCGTTGCTGGTGTCTGTGGCGGGGATTGCCGCCGGTTTACGGAATACCGGCTAAGGTATTTTGCGGAGTGTCGCAGGCAATATTACTGCGACAAGCGACCGGTCCGCGGGGGCCGGTCGCACTTGTCAGGCGACACTTTGTTATGGGGTTGCGACTTGGATCGCCTCCTCGCCAGGGCGTAACAGGCACGGGTTGCTCCGACTTTCGGCGGCTTGTGTGGTCAGGGCCTGCTGTGTATCTTGATCAGCCTTTGGCCGTTTGGGCGGCCCACGACCCTATTTTTGAGATTGGCCCCACGCGGCAAATCCGATCGTTATCTAAATAAGAAATTGAGGAGCACATCGATGCGCGTCATTCTGCTGGGAGCTCCCGGGGCCGGTAAAGGTACTCAGGCTAAGTTCATCACTGAAAAATTCGCTATTCCACAGATCTCCACCGGCGACATGCTGCGTGCTGCCGTCAAGGCCGGCACCGAGCTGGGCATTAAAGCCAAGAGCATCATGGACGCAGGCGGCCTGGTCTCCGACGACCTGATCATCGCACTGGTCAAGGATCGTATCGCCCAGCCTGATTGCGCCAACGGCTTCCTGTTCGACGGTTTCCCGCGCACCATTCCTCAGGCTGAAGCCCTGGTCGATGCCGGTGTAGAACTGGATCACGTGGTTGAAATCGCCGTTGATGACGAGGAAATCGTCCAGCGTATCGCCGGTCGTCGTGTACACGAAGCCAGCGGCCGCGTTTACCACACCGTCTACAACCCGCCGAAAGTCGCGGGCCAGGACGACGTCACCGGCGAAGCGCTGGTGCAGCGTAAAGACGACACTGAAGAAACCGTGCGTCATCGTCTGTCGGTCTACCATTCCCAGACCAAGCCACTGGTGGATTTCTACCAGCAACTGTCGGCTGCCCAAGGCAAGCCGAAGTACAGCCACATTGCAGGCGTCGGTTCGGTTGAAGCGATCACCGGCAAGGTGCTTGAAGCGCTGAGCTGAGAAAGCTGATTTGCTTTACCTACAACGGCCCGCTTGCGGGCCGTTGTTGTTTATACTGGCGCACTTTTTCCAACTTTCTTTACGGAAACATCGATGAGCACCTTGCTGGCCCTGGACACCGCGACTGAAGCTTGCTCCGTTGCCTTGCTGCATGACGGCAAGGTCACGAGTCATTACGAGGTGATCCCGCGCCTGCATGCGCAGAAGTTGTTGCCGATGATCCAGCAGTTGCTGGCGGATGCAGGCACCACCTTGCAAGCGGTCGATGCGATTGCCTTTGGTCGCGGCCCGGGTGCGTTCACTGGCGTGCGAATCGCCATTGGCGTGGTTCAGGGCCTGGCATTTGCGCTGGATCGTCCGGTGTTGCCGGTGTCCAACCTGGGGGTACTGGCGCAGCGCGCATTGCGCGAGCACGGTGCACATCAGGTCGCGGCGGCCATCGATGCGCGGATGGATGAAGTCTATTGGGGGTGCTACCGCGAAACCGCCGGCGAAATGCGGCTGGTGGGGGCTGAGGCGGTGTTGCCGCCAGAAGTCGCGGCATTGCCGGCAGAGGCCTCGGGCGACTGGTTCGGCGCGGGTACCGGTTGGGGCTATGGCGAGCGCATCGCGGTCAACCTGATCGGCCAGGATGCCAGCATGTTGCCTCACGCCGAAGACTTGCTGACCCTGGCCCGTTTTGCCTGGGAACGCGGCGAAGGCATCCCGGCGGACGACGCGCAGCCGGTTTACCTGCGCGACAAAGTGGCAACTCCCAAAGCCCGGTAATCCGCAGTAATGTGGGAGCGAGCCTGCTCGCGAAAGCGGTGTGTCAGTCAACATCACTGTTGAATGTGAAACCGTCTTCGCGAGCAGGCTCGCTCCCACAGGGTTGAACACGCTTCCCACCATCAGCATTCCAATCCCGGCCAATGGTCAGTTTCTAACGCGCGCTTTTAAACCTTTTCCGGTTTCTGTGCTCTAGTTATCACTTGGGAATTTGCGCACACCGGTAAGTGCCGCTAAATTGCCATCATCGATAGCGAGTTTGTAACTATGCGCATAGACGGCTTTGCCTCTCAGTCCTACCCCATCAAGCGCAAGCCACGCAAAGGCGATGTGTCGGTGGACGAGTCCCTCGAGGATATCGATGGCGAGCAGGAGTTTCCTTCTGAGGAGCAACTGGCCGCCCGCGCCGCCAAGGCTTCTGCGCAACGCCTGAGCAATCTTCCCGCCCGTCAGCAGGACATGATCTACCACCGTGCCATGAGCAAAAGCGTGGCGATGGCCCTGGCCAGCTATCTGAGTACCGCAGCTTTCGTCGATTGGGATATGGAAGTGCTGGGTCTCGACCTGCACATCTGATGCGGTTGCCTTATTACCTCGGTTGCCCGTCCTGGAGCGAAAACGCCTGGCGCGAGTACCTGTATCCGCAAAACGCCCGCCCTAATGAATTTCTCGGCCTGTACTCACAGGTGTTCAACGCCGTTGAAGGCAACACCACGTTCTACGCACGCCCTGCGCCGGCGACGGTAGAGCGCTGGGCGCAGACGATGCCCGAAACCTTTCGTTTTACCGCCAAATTCCCCGGCGACATCAGCTATGGCGGCGACCTGCGCGAGCAACTGAGCGCCGCCGAAACCTTCGTGCAATTGCTCAGCCCGCTCGGTGAGCGGGTTTCACCGCTCTGGTTGCAACTGTCGGCAGCCTTTACCCCGCAACGGCTGGGCGAGCTGGCCGGGTTTATCGATGGGGTGCAGCGGCCGTTGGCCGTTGAAGTGCGGCATCGGGACTTCTTCGCCAAAGGCGATGCCGAGCGCAGGCTCAATCGGCTGTTGCTGGATCGTGGTGTGGAGCGCATTTGCCTTGATCCACGGGCGCTGTTCAGTTGCACGTCGACTGAACCTTCAGTGCTTCATGCGCAATCGAAAAAGCCCAAGGTGCCACCGCGTCCGGCGGCTTTTACTCAATTCCCGCAGGTGCGTTTCATCGGTCATCCGCTGCTTGAAGCCAACGATACGTTCCTGACGCCGTGGGTCGAGAAAATCGCCGAATGGATCGAGGAGGGCCGCACGCCGTACATCTTCCTGCACACCGCCGACAACCTGCTGGCCGCCGCGTTGGCGCAACGCTTTCATACTCGGTTGATGGCGCGTTTGCCTGGCTTGCCGGCGCTGCCTGAGCTATACAGAGAACCCGCCGCCGAGCAGCTTGGGTTGCTCTGACGACGGGTCTTTCCCTTCTGCAGGAGTGAGCCAATGGATGTGCAAACCCTTAAAGCTCAGGCCTTCAAGGCCTTACACGAAGGTGCCGGAGCTTTTGTGATCCCCAACCCGTGGGACGCCGGTTCGGCAAAAATGCTGGCCGGCCTGGGTTACCAGGCGCTGGCAACCACCAGTGCTGGCTATGCTTTTTCGCTGGGCCGCCCGGATGGCGCGGTCAAACTCGAAGAGACACTGGTCAACGTTCGGGCGATTGTCGCCGCGAGCGATCTGCCGGTCGCAGTCGATCTGGAAAACGGTTTTGCCGACAGCCCGCAAGAGTCCGCCGGGAGCCTGCTGCGTGCCGCCGCTGCCGGCGCGGTCGGTGGCTCGATCGAAGACGCTACCGGCCGTGAAGACGGCCCGATTTACTGCTTTGAACACGCCGTCGCGCGGATCGAGGCGGCCGTTGCGGCGGCGCGCAGTTTGCCGTTCCCGTTCACCCTGACCGCGCGTGCCGAGAATTACCTGCACGGTAATCCGGACCTGGACGACACCATTCGCCGCTTGCAGGCCTTTGCCGAGGCGGGCGCCGATGTGCTGTATGCGCCGGGCCTGCGCAACGCTGAAGAGATACTGGCGGTGGTCCGCGCCGTGGCGCCGAAACCGGTCAATGTGCTGATGTCCGGCGGTCTCAAGTTGAACGTTGCGCAGCTCAGTGAAATGGGCGTCAAACGGATCAGCGTCGGCTCGGCCATGGCCCGTGCCGCCTACGGTGCGTTCTATCAGGCCGCTCAGGAAATTCAGTCGCACGGCACCTTCGATTTTGCCGACCGCGCGCTGCCGTTCGGGCAGATCAATCAACTGTTCAAAGGCTGACCCACAGGGAGTTGTCGTGCGGTTTCTGAAAGTGCTGTTGGCGGTGGTGTTGGTGATGGGCGGGTTGCTGGTGGGTGTCTGGCGCGGTTGGCTGCCGTTGCCGGCGGCCTGGAACCCTTGGGCGCCGCTGGATGTCCGGGCCACGCCGAACCTGCTGACCCGCTTCAAATTGATGAGACTGCGCGATAACCCTGAACTCTGCGACCAGGTGCTCAACGGTGCCGGGTTGAAGTACAGCCGCCAGGCCGACAGCAACCCGGACGTCGATTGCCCGCTGAACAACACCCTGCGCGTGCAGGGCGGCGAGGTGGCGCTGAGCAGCAGCTTCCTCGCCAGTTGCCCGCTGGCGGTGGCGTTTGTGCTGTTCGAGCGGCATGCCCTGCAACCGGCGGCGCAGGCCATGTATGGGCAGGCGGTAGCGCGGGTCGATCACCTCGGCAGTTTTGCCTGCCGCAACATGTACAACCTCGAAAACGGCTCGCGCAGCCAGCACGCGACGGCCGATGCACTGGATATCGCCGGCTTTCGCCTGGCGGACGGGCGCAGTATCAGCGTGCTGCGGGACTGGCCGAAGGACAATGACGATGCGCGTTTTCTACGCAAGGTTCGCGATGGCGCGTGTGACATGTTCAGCGTGGTGTTGAGCCCGGACTACAACACCGCTCATCGCAACCATTTTCATCTGGATGTCGGGCCGTGGTGGGTGTGTCGCTGAGGCTGAAGTTGAGGCTCAGGCGGCGATGCGCAGGTTTTGCAGGACGATCGGGCGGGCCCAGCCGTTATCGAAGTCGAATTGCTTCTGTTGCTCGACCAACTCTTCATGCGGGTAAGGGGTTGCCGGTTTATCCAGCAGATCGAGTTCGAACTCGGCAATCGGCAGATGCAACGGACGCGGTTGCGGTGCCGGGCCTGGCGCGGGCAATGGCTGACCGGCAGCCAGGACGATCGGGCGCACCCAGGCGCTTTCGAAGTCTTGTTGCTTCTGTTGCGCGAGAATTTCTTGCGGCGGGAACGGCGGGAATGGTTTATCGGCCAGGTCCATTTCGAACTCGGCAATCGGCAGGAACAGCGGCTCAGGCGGACGGACTTCGGTGTCCTTCACGTCGCAGGTGCGCTGCGTGACGATGTGTTCGAGCAATTCCGCGCCAACGGTCGGTTCGACCGGGCCATCGATGGCGACGGGGGTGTAATTGCCAGGCTCCGGTGCAGCATCGCCCAAATGCTCGGCCAGTGCCTGGGCAAAAAAATCCTGCCACAGGTGACTGACGCCGCTCAGTGCTTGGGAATTACGCAGGCCATAATCGCCGTGGGGCGAGATGTAGCCTACTGATGTGCGTTGAATGTCTGACATTTCTCTCGGTCGACGCTCAGCTCTGGCAAAATGCTCGATAGTTTTGTTATCGGCCGTTTTTGCCGATCATTAATTTTTTGAGTGTGTTTTCTGATGAGTGAGCAACCCGCGGCCAGCCGTATCAAAGTCCAGGCCCTGGCCGAAGCGTTTCAGGCTCGCGCCGAGCACTGGGCCGAGCGATTGAACTTGCCGTTGCTGCTGGACGATGCCGAGTTTGCATTGCAAGTGGGTGAGCATGGTTTGCAGCTGCAACAGCTCGGCCCGGACGCACCGGGCCCGGTGCGGGTGGACTTCGTCGAGGGCGGCGCGGCCCATCGCCGGTTGTACGGTGGTGGCAGCGGCCAGATGATCGCCAAGGCTGTCGGTGTCGCTCAAGGCGTGCGGCCAAAGGTACTGGATGCGACGGCAGGGCTGGGCAAGGATGGTTTTGTATTGGCCAGTCTTGGCTGTGAAATGAGCCTGATCGAGCGTCAGCCGTTGATTGGCGCGTTGCTCGAAGACGGTCTGGCCCGCGCGGCGGAAGATTTTGAGGTGGCGCCGATTGTGGCGCGGATGACCTTGCTCAAGGGCAACTCGATCGAGTTGATGCGCAATTGGGAAGGTGAGCCGCCGCAGGTGATCTACCTCGACCCGATGTTCCCGCATCGTGAGAAAACCGCGTTGGTGAAGAAGGAAATGCGCCTGTTTCGCCCGTTGGTAGGCGATGACCCGGACGCACCGGCACTGCTCGCAGCCGCACTTGCACTGGCCAGCCACCGGGTGGTGGTCAAACGCCCGCGCAAGGCGCCCTGCATCGAAGGGCCGAAGCCGAGCCATGCGCTGGACGGCAAATCCAGCCGCTACGACATCTACCCCAAGAAAGCGCTCAAGCCTTAAGACCGTGTTGCTCCCATCGCGAGCAGGCTCGCTCCCACAGTTGACCGCGTTCTTATTTAAAGACGTTGGCCTAATGTGGGAGCGAGCCTGCTCGCGATAGCGTCCGCCCAGACGCTACCTATCTATCAGACCGAATCCGGCCGATACGCCCGCATAAACAACCCCACCACTTCCTGTATGTGAGCCTCGGCCGCGTCCCCGGTCAAGGGTTCGCCGCAGCCGTAGAGCAAGCGGAAATTCGCCGCGCCTTTGAGCAGGCAGAAGAAGTGCTCGGCGGCATTCAGCGGTTTGTCGATGCTCAAGGCGCCGATCTGGTCGATCTTCGTCAGCAAGCGCTCCATGCCCTGCAACATCCGCTGCGGACCTGCCTCGAAGAAGATCAGCGAGAGTTTCGGGTCCTGACTCCCCAGCGTCATGATCAGGCGATGCAGGTTCACCGATTCATCGCTGTTGATCAGTAGATGAAAGCCTCGGGCGATGTTCAACAGCACGTTCTCGATCGGCATGCCGTCGGGCAGTTCGAAGAACAGCGTGGGCAATTGCTCTTCGCATTTGGCCATCACGGCAGAGGAGAACAGCGTCTCCTTGTCGTTGAAGTGACTGTAAACGGTCAGCTTTGATACTCCGGCCTCAGCCGCCACCGCGTCCATGCTGGTGCTTGCGTAACCATTGCTTAGAAAAAGACGCTTTGCCGCCTCGAGGATCGCCTGGCGCTTGGCGAGATCCTTCGGGCGGCCGGGGCCGTTGGGTGCAGGAAGATTGTTGGACATTTTTCGCTTTAATACTGGACTGGTGAGTTTGCTATTAATAACATGCCGGCCAGTATAAATATTCCAAGCTCCATTAGCGAAAGGTCGTTCACCATGTTCCGCTATGCCTTGCCAGTCAGCCTGGCGTTCTTGTTGTCTGCGTGCGGCCATGAAGAGCCGGCGCAAGTCACCGTGCGTCCGGCCATGGTGGTTCAGCCAGAGCCTTCCGCGCAGGCGATGGACAGCTATCCCGGCGAAGTTCGCGCGCGTTACGAGCCAGACCTGGCCTTCCGTATTGGTGGCAAGGTCAGCCGACGACTGGTCGAGGAAGGTGAGCGGGTCAAGGCCAACCAGCCGCTGGCAGAACTCGATCCCCAGGACGTGCGCCTGCAACTGGAAGCGACCCGAGCGCAGGTTGCTGCCGCTGAGGCCAACCTGAACCTGGTGCGTGCCGAGCGTGATCGCTACAAGACCCTGATGGACCGTCAGATGGTCAGCCGCTCGCAGTACGACAATTCTGAAAATCTCTACCGCTCCGGCGAAGCACGGCTCAAGCAGATCAAGGCCGAATTCGACGTGGCCAGCAACCAGGCCAGCTACGCCGTGCTGCGCGCCCCGCATGACGGTGTCGTGGCCAAGCGCTCCGTGGAAGTCGGGCAAGTGGTGGCCGCCGGGCAAACCGCCTTCACCCTGGCCACCGACGGCGAGCGTGAAGTGCTGATCAGCCTGCCGGAGCAAAACTTCGGCCGTTTCAAGGTGGGCCAGCCGGTCACCGTTGAACTCTGGACCCAGCAAGACCAGCGGTTCGCCGGGAGCATTCGTGAACTGTCGCCGGCCGCCGATCCAAAGTCGCGGACCTTTGCCGCGCGCATCACCTTTAGCGCTGGCAAGGTGCCGGCCGAGCTTGGCCAAAGCGCCCGGGTATTCATTCAACTGGCTGACGTGGTGCCGCTGTCGGTGCCGCTCTCGGCGCTCACCGCAGAAAACGGCGCGACGTACGTCTGGGTCGTCGGTGCCAACAACACCCTGAAAAAGGCCCCGGTTCGTGTCGGCGCCTTCGGTGAGAAAACCGTGCCGGTGCTTGACGGCCTCAACCCCAGCGACTGGGTGGTAGCCGCTGGCGTTCATGTGCTCCACGAGGGTCAGCAAGTACGGCCGGTGGATCGCTCCAACCGCGTGGTCAATCTGGCGGTCAAGGAGTAATCCCCGATGCGTTTCAACCTTTCCGAATGGGCGCTGCATAACCGCCAGATCGTACTGTTCCTGATGATTTTGCTGGCGGTCGTCGGCGCGTTGTCCTACACCAAGCTGGGCCAGAGCGAAGACCCGCCGTTCACCTTCAAAGCCATGGTGATCAAGACCAATTGGCCGGGCGCGACGGCCCAGGAAGTCTCGCGGCAAGTCACCGAGCGCATTGAAAAGAAGCTGATGGAAACCGGTGAGTACGAGCGGATTGTTTCGTTCTCTCGCCCCGGTGAATCCCAGGTGACCTTCATGGCCCGGGACTCGATGCATTCGGCGCAGATCCCCGAGCTCTGGTATCAGGTGCGCAAGAAGATCAGCGACATCCGCCAGACCTTGCCACCGGGGATCCAGGGACCGTTCTTCAACGATGAATTCGGCACTACCTTTGGCAATATCTATGCGCTGACCGGCGAGGGTTTCGATTACGCGGTGCTCAAGGATTACGCCGACCGTATCCAGATCCAGCTGCAACGGGTCAAGGATGTGGGCAAGGTCGACTTGCTCGGGCTGCAGGACGAGAAGATCTGGATCGAACTGTCCAACGTCAAACTCGCCACCCTGGGATTGCCGTTGGCCACGGTGCAGCAAGCGCTGGAAGAACAGAACGCAATGTCCAACGCCGGGTTCTTTGAAACCTCCAGTGAGCGTTTGCAACTGCGGGTGACGGGCAATTTCCAGACGGTCGAGCAGATCAGGAATTTTCCGATCCGTGTCGGCGACCGGACCTTCCGTATCGGCGATGTGGCGGACGTGCGCCGTGGCTTCAACGATCCACCGGCGCCGCGCATGCGCTTCATGGGCGAGAACGCAATCGGCCTGGCCGTGGCGATGAAGGATGGCGGCGACATTCTGGTGCTCGGCAAGGCGCTGGAGCTGGAGTTCGAGCGTATCCAGAAAAACCTGCCGGCCGGTATGCAACTGCGCAAGGTCTCCGACCAGCCCGCCGCTGTGAAAAGCAGCGTCGGCGAGTTCGTCCAGGTGCTGGTAGAAGCGTTGGCGATTGTCTTGCTGGTGAGCTTCTTCTCCCTCGGTGTGCGCACTGGCATGGTGGTCGCCCTGGCGATTCCGCTGGTGCTGGCAATGACGTTTGCCTGCATGTATTACCTCGGAATCGGCCTGCACAAGATCTCTCTCGGCGCGTTGGTGCTCGCCTTGGGATTGCTGGTGGACGACGCGATCATCGCCGTGGAAATGATGGCGATCAAAATGGAGCAGGGCTACGACCGGCTCAAGGCTGCCAGCTTTGCCTGGACCAGCACCGCCTTCCCGATGCTCACCGGGACGTTGATCACCGCGGCCGGCTTCCTGCCGATTGCCACCGCGCAATCCGGCACCGGTGAATACACCCGCTCGATCTTCCAGGTGGTGACCATCGCGTTGCTGGCCTCGTGGGTCGCCGCCGTGATGTTTGTGCCCTATCTCGGTGAAAAGCTCCTGCCGGACCTGGCGAAAATTCACGCCGCCAAACACGGTGCCGGTCAGCCGGACCCTTATGGCACGCCGTTCTATCAACGCGTCCGGCGTCTGGTGGAGTGGTGCGTGCGCCGTCGCAAAACCGTGATTGCGTTGACCATCCTGCTGTTTGTGGCTTCGGTGCTGCTGTTCCGTTTTGTGCCGCAGCAGTTCTTCCCGGCTTCTGGGCGCCTGGAACTGATGGTTGATCTGAAACTGGCCGAAGGCGCCTCGTTGAGCAACACCAACGAGGAGGTCAAGCGCCTGGAAGCGATGCTCAAGGAGCGCGCGGGCATCGACAACTATGTCGCCTATGTCGGCACCGGTTCGCCGCGTTTTTACCTGCCGCTGGACCAGCAATTGCCGGCAGCGAGCTTCGCGCAATTTGTGGTCCTGGCAAAAACCATCGAGGAGCGCGAAAGCCTGCGCACCTGGCTGATCGAAACCCTGAACGAACAATTCCCGGCCTTGCGCTCGCGGGTCACGCGCCTGGAAAACGGTCCGCCAGTGGGGTATCCGGTGCAGTTCCGGGTCACTGGCGAACACATTGAAGAAGTCCGCGCCCTGGCACGTAAAGTCGCGGCCAAGGTGCGTGAGAACCCGCATGTGGTCAACGTGCACCTGGACTGGGAAGAGCCGAGCAAAGTGGTGTACCTGAACGTCGATCAGGACCGCGCGCGAGCCTTGGGCGTGAGCACGGCAAACCTGTCGAGGTTCTTGCAAAGCTCACTGACCGGTTCCAGCGTCAGCCAGTACCGTGAAGACAACGAGTTGATCGAGATCCTCTTGCGCGGCACCTTGCACGAACGCACCGAACTGTCGCGGCTGTCGAGCCTGGCGGTGCCGACCGACAACGGCAAAAGTGTCGCGCTGTCGCAGGTGGCGACCCTGGAATACGGCTTCGAAGAAGGCATTATCTGGCACCGCAACCGCTTGCCAAACGTGACGATTCGCGCCGACATCTATGACAAGGAGCAACCGGCAACCCTGGTTAAGCAGATCCTTCCGACACTCGAGCCGATTCGCGCCGAATTGCCTGACGGTTATTTGCTGGACGTCGGCGGCACGGTAGAAGACTCGACCCGTGGCCAGGATTCGGTGAATGCCGGTGTGCCGTTGTTCATCGTGGTTGTACTGACCTTGCTGATGCTGCAACTGCGCAGCTTCTCACGCACGGCGATGGTATTTCTGACGGCGCCGTTGGGATTGATCGGTGTCACCTTGTTCCTGATGGTGTTCCGTCAGCCGTTCGGTTTCGTGGCCATGCTCGGGACCATCGCGCTGTCGGGGATGATCATGCGTAACTCGGTGATCCTGGTCGACCAGATCGAACAGGACATCCTCGCCGGGCTCAAACCCTGGCAAGCGATCATCGAAGCCACGGTGCGGCGCTTCCGGCCTATCGTGCTGACTGCACTGGCCGCCGTGCTGGCGATGATTCCGTTGTCACGCAGCGTGTTCTTCGGCCCGATGGCGGTAGCGATCATGGGCGGCTTGATCGTCGCGACGGCGCTGACCTTGCTGTTCCTGCCGGCGCTGTATGCGGCGTGGTTCAGGGTCAAGAAAGAACCGGTTTGACACAGGAACCGTAGGAGCAAAGCTTGCTCGCGATGGCATCAACGCGGTCATCAGGTCGACCGCGTCGCCTGCATCGCGAGCAAGCATTGCTCCTACAGATATCTCAGTTTTGGCTGATATTGAGACATGGGCGTCGTTATGTTGTACTCATAACTCAGTTTCTCGAGTTTTTGAGACAGCGATGATAAAAAGCCCTCCAGCCATAGACCCGAGTCTTTTCGACGCACTCGGCCAATCGCCTCACAAGGAAAAGCTGGTCGACTATCTGGCACTGCTCAAGCCGCTGGATGATCAGGGGCGTTACTTGCCGTTCGATGATCTGCGTTTTCGCTGGCCGCCCGGTCTTGATCCGACCTTATGCTGGGCCTTGGTGAAAAAGGCCCGCGTGGCGCAATACGTGCGTTTGTTGCCGCTGGGCGAGCCGAGCCAATGGGGCCAGTTCGTCCTGACACCGCTGGCACAGAAAACCCTCTCGACGGTTGATCGTCAGGCCACGACCGCCGCGCTGGAATACATGACTCATCATATCGGTGAGACGGCGCATTTCAGTTACCTGCTCAATGACCTGATCGAAGACGAAGCCATCAGCAGCAGCCAGCTCGAGGGCGCCGCGACCACCACGCTGGTGGCCAAGGACATGCTCAAGCGCAATCGCCTGCCGCGTACCCCGGACGAGCGAATGGTTATCGGCAACTACAAAATGATGATCTTCGCCTGGGAGAAGCGTCACGAGCCATTGAGTGTCGAACTGATCCGGCAACTGCATCGTGTCGGTGTCGAAGGCATTGATGACGCGCTGTATTCGCCGGGACTTTTTCGCAGCAATGATCAGGTCGTGGTACAGGATGGTGAAGGCCATACCGTTCATACACCGCCGCCATCCACGGGCATCAGCGCTCGGCTCGATGGATTGGCGAGCTGGATCAACCAGCCCCACGACGACCCTCTACGCGTTGATTATGTGCACCCGATGATCAAGGCCATCGCCCTGCATTTTGCCCTGGGCTACGAGCATCCGTTTCGCGATGGCAATGGCCGGGTGGCGCGGGCGTTGTTTTACTGGTTCATGTTCAAGAATGACTTCTCGGCATTTCGCTACATCGCGATCAGCATTCTGCTGCGCAATGCGCCGGTGAAGTACGGTCGGTCTTATGTGCATACCGAGAGCGACGCGCTGGACCTGACGTACTTCATCGATTACCAGTGTTCGGTGATTTTGCGGGCCGTGACCGGGTTCACGGCGGCTTATCAAAAAAGCCTGGTTGATGCCGAAGGTTTTGATCGCTGGCTGGAGGAATCCGGGCTTTTCGAGCAGTTGACCGAGAAGCAGCGCACGCTGTTTCAGATTGCCAAGAGCGGCAGGGCCAAGGAATTCACCGCGGTCAATGTGAAGGAAAACCTGGATTGCTCCTACAACACGGCGGCCACGACCTTGAACGGTTTGGTTGAGTTGAAGCTGTTCGAGAAGAAAAAGATGGGCCGTGAGTGGGTGTTCTTTTTGCGCGAGTCATCACACATCAAAACGGACTGGTCGTAGGCTGCGATCCAAACATCAAAAAATCGCAGCCTGCGGCAGCTCCTACGCGGTGGTGGTGTTAAGTCTCTGGCTGATCAACGTTATCCAGCGCGCGGTTCACCGCCAGTTCTGCCAGGGCCACCATCTGCTGAATCGCCAGTGCGCTGTTGCGCTTGGGGCCGTCGAGTTCAAACGCCAGGTCGCTGGCCATGACATTGGCCGAGGCCAGGGTTTCGCAGGCGTGGGCCAGCAGGGTTTCGCTGTCGACCTCTGGGGCGATGACGAAGATGCAGCTGGGCCGGCGGTCGGTCAGCAACTTCTTGGTTTCAGGTAACAGCAGGTAATGATCGAGCGCCCGGTGGGCGGCGGCGTGGAGTTCTTTCGAGTCGAGGGACGCGTAGGGGGACACGCTTTCGGCGTCGGCTTCGGGGGGATTGGGTGTGGGCTTGAACATGGCGAAACTCCTCAGTGTACGGAGTCGCAACCTATGGGCTACCAACCAATAGGGTGGCGACTGAACGCAGGTTGGTAGCCCGGCCACCAAGGAAACCGGTGCGCCCGAAGGCGCCCTGCGCACAGCCGCCATAACAAACAGTAGGCCAAAAGAAACCGCCCACCGTGTGGAAATGTCGGCGCTGTGCGCCTTGGAAAAAAACCGGGCTACCAAACCCGATCGCTGATTTTCAGCGACCCGGAGACGATAGAGCCCAGTGCCCAAGCGCACAAGCCGGCGGATTCTGGCGTAGGTGTAGGGCGCAACGCAAGACGCTGTGGCTTGTGACGAAYGCAGTYGCCRYGCAATTAAACACCACAAAYCTAATGTGGGAGCGAGCAAGCCCTAATCCCCGTAGTCAAGCCGTTACGCGACCCTGTAGCAGCTGGCGAAGCCTGCGTTCGAGTGCGAAGCGCTCGCAAAATGGCAAACTTCGTCCTTTCAGGAACACCGCATATCGCCTATTTGCGACCGCTTCGTCCGGATGCGGCCCAGACCTAACGCAGGCTGCGCCAGCTGCTACAGGGAATGTGCCGAGGCTGACATTCCTTGACTTACAGGCATTAAGGCAAGCCCGCTTGTATTGATCGTTCCCGCGCGTGGGAACGATCAGCGGGGGGAGGGTTACAGCGCGCCGAAGACTTTCTTCGCCAGGCTGGTCGCGGCTTCCGCCGGGTTGGCGCGGATGCCTTCTTCCTTCTGGGCGATCATCTTGAACAGGCCGTCCAGGGCCTTTTCCGTCACGTAGCCTTCAACGTTGGCACTCTTGGCATCGAGCACGCCGAAGGTTGCCGCCTGGCTGGCGAACGAGTTGTACTGCTTGGCCAGGCCCACCTGGTCGGTGGCTTGTTTGACGATCGGCAGGAACTTGGCGCGGATTTGTTCGCGGCTGGTCTTGTCCAGGTACTGGGTGGCCGAATCCTTGCCGCCGGTGAGGATGCCCTTGGCATCGGTCACGGTCATCTTTTTCACCGCATCCACCAGCAGCGCCTGGGCCTGCGGCATGGCCGCTTCCGCCGCCTTGTTCATGCTGGTTTCCAGTTGATCGACCTGGTCCCCCATGCCGAACTGTTTCATCTTGCTGGCGACCTTGCCCAGTTTGCCCGGCAGTTCGATCTTTACTTCAGGGTTGTTGCTGAAACCGCCCGGTTTGCCGAGCGTGGTGACGGCCGCTACGGCCCCTTGGGCCAGGGCGTCCTTGAGACCGCCCGAGGCTTCTCCCTGGGAAAGACTGCCCAGCGACAGGGCCAGCGCGTTGGCGGAGATCAGCAGGCCAGCACAGAGGCCGGCGAAGCGAAGGGTAGAGCGGAGCATGGCAGTTTCCTTGTTCGATAAAAGCAATTAACGGACCGCGGACGGCTTTAAATCAGTTAGTCGGCTTGCAGCGCAGGTGCGGGTTGATCCGCCGCATCTTCGCTGCGATGCAGCGCCACCTGACGGATCGACAAGCGAATCTCTGCCGGCAATACCCGTTTGGCCGCGCCTTCAGCCAGTTCGCCGAGCAGTTCGTGGTGGCTCAGCTTGCCGGCTTCGTCGCGCTTGAGCACGTCGAGGTTCAGCAGGGTCTGGATGAAGTGGCGGAACAGGCTCTTGTCGAAGAACTCCGGGGCGTTCAGGCCATGCAGGATCGACAGGCGCTGGGCCATGACCGTGCACAGGTCTTCCAGTTCTTCGGCGGTGAGGGTGTTCTGGCCGCTGTTGAGCAGCAGGGAAACGGTCATGTAGAAGCGCTGCAAGGTCTGCGCGATGCTCTTGGACAGCAAGGTCAGCAGCACGAAATGCCGGGAGCTTGGCGCCGGGCGCAAGTACACGTTGTTCTCGAAACGCAGCAGGCCTTGTTCGACAAAGGCCTCGAGCCATTGGTCGATCACCGCATCCAGTTCGTCCAGCGACCAGCGAATGAACAACTCCGATTGCAGGTACGGATACAGCGCGCGCGCGTAGCGCAGGATTTGTTCGCGGCTCATGCGCGAGGCGCTCTGGAAGAAGCTCGCAAGCAACGCCGGCAGGGCGAAAATGTGCAGCACGTTGTTGCGGTAGTAGGTCATCAGGACGGCGTTTTGCTCGTCCAGGTAAAGAATCTTGCCCAGCGCATCGCTTTGCTCAGAGAGCAGGTCCATGTCCTTGACGTGTTCGATCAGCGCCCGGCCGTCGCCTTCCGGCAGCGTGGTGTGTGGTGAGTAAGGCACTTTGCGCAGCAAGGCCAGATACAAATCAAGCACCCGCGCCATGGCGCGATCGTCCAGCGCCAGACGGCTGGTGGAAAGCAGCGCCAGCGCCACCAGGTTCACCGGGTTGATCGCGGCCGCTTCGTTCAAATGCCGCGCTACGCGCTCGCCGAGACGGTTGGTGGTCGCGTTGAGCCAGGCCGGCTTGAACTGTGGGCCCAGCTCCTGGGTGCGCCAATCCGGTTGTTCGCTGTCGAGGAACTCCGCCAGTTTGATCGGCTCGCCGAAGTTCACCGCCACCTGGCCGAAGCGCTGTTTGAGCGCGCCGATGACTTTGAAAATGTCGAAGATCGACTCTTTCTTCTTGCTCGCGCCACGCAGTTCGCCGAGGTAGGTCCGGCCTTCGAGTACCCGCTCGTAACCGATGTACACCGGGATGAAAACGATCGGCATGCGCGACGAGCGCAGGAAGCTGCGCAGGGTGATCGCCAGCATCCCGGTTTTCGGTTGCAGCATGCGCCCGGTGCGCGAACGGCCGCCCTCGACGAAGTACTCCACCGGAAAGCCTTTGGTGAACAGCGTGTGCAGGTATTCGTTGAACACCGAGGTGTAGAGCGGATTGCCCTTGAAGGTGCGGCGCATGAAGAACGCCCCGCCGCGGCGCAGCAGGCTGCCGATCACCGGCATGTTGAGGTTGATCCCGGCGGCGACGTGCGGCGGGGTCAGGCCGTTGCGAAACAGCAGGTAGGAGAGCAGCAGGTAATCGATGTGGCTGCGATGGCACGGCACGTAGATCACTTCGTGACCTTGGGCGACGTTCTGCACGCCTTCGATGTGGTTGACCTTGATCCCGTCGTAGATCTTGTTCCAGAACCAGCTCAGCACCACTTCCAGAAAACGGATCGCGGTGTAGGTGTAGTCCGAGGCAATTTCGTTGCCGTAACGCAGGGCCTGCGCCTTGGCTTTCTCGGGCGAAATGTTTTCGCGCTCGGCTTCGTCGAGGATCGCCTGTTTGACCAGTGGCTGATTCAGCAGGCCTTTGACCAGGTTGCGACGGTGGGAAATGTCCGGGCCGATGACCGCGGCTTTGAGGTTGCGAAAGTGCACCCGCAAAATGCGTTGGGCCATGCGCACGGTGCGTTCATGGCCCTTGTTGTGCTCGATCAGCTCGCGCAGGTGGATCGGCGCGGAGAATTGCACGCGGGTCTTGCGCCCCAGAATCATGATGCTCAGCAGTCGGCGCAGGCGCCCGGTCACCGCCCAGCTGTCAGCAAAGAGCAATTTCCACGGGCTCGATTCGCTGTCCGGCGACTGGCCCCAGAACACGCTGACCGGGATGATCTGCGCGTCTTCGGCGCCATTCTGGCTCAAGGCGCTGACCAGCCGGGTGAGGGTGGGCGGTGCGCCGCGCTTGTCCTGGCGGCCGAGCCAGTCGGGCTCAGGTGTCAGGTAGAAGAACGCGGCAGGCTCCACCAGGTTGCCCACCGATGTCGGCAGCACCGGGCGTGGCAGTCCGGCCTTGCGGCATTCGGTATCGACCACGGCGAGGTCGGTCAGCGAAGGATTTTGCAGGACGTAGAACACCGGACGACTGCGGTCGAGGTTGAGGGTGAAGGACGACTGATTGATCGTCTCCGAGCGAACCCAGAGGTACAACAGTCGGCGCAAGGCGCCAAACACCAGACGGCGGAACGGGGAGCGGGTCATACGGCTTCTGCTTTAGTTGAAAAAACCGAGCAAGCGCTCGGGGCCGGTAGTGTGCCGTATTCGTCGAAAATCGGCAAAAAAGCGCCGAAGTAATCTTGAGTTGAGAGTTTTTGTGGCTGTCATATACTCGGCCAGTCGTTTGCCACTATCGGCGCTGTTTCTTACAGAAAACCGAGCGCTGGCAAACGTTCTCAAGGCTTGTCCGTGAACAGGCCGACCAATAATAAAAAAAGGGGGATTGATTGATGGCAACGCGCGAGACCGGCAACGTGAAGTGGTTCAACGACGCCAAGGGCTACGGCTTCATTCAGCGTGAGGACGGGGCAGACGTGTTCGTGCATTACCGCGCGATCCGTGGTGAAGGCCACCGCTCGTTGGCCGAAGGCCAGCAGGTTGAATACGCAGTGGTCGATGGGCAGAAAGGTTTGCAGGCCGAAGACGTAGTAGGTCTGTAAACCCAATCTTTGCCTCATACAAAACCACTGTGGGAGCGAGCCTGCTCGCGATGACGTCATTCGACGCGATATCTACTGCGCGTCTTGCACCGCTATCGCGAGCAGGCTCGCTCCCACATTAGATCTTTGTTGGGCATGCCATCGCAGGTTCAGGTTTTAAGCGGTTTTCCAGGTGATCTCTTCTTCACCGTCGACGCTGATCCGAATCCAGCGATCAGCCGTCTCTTCACCTTCTTCCTCGACCCAGGTCCCTGGCGCGCAGCGCACTTCGACGTTCAGCGCGGCAAAGGCGGCGCGGGCGCAGGCGATGTCGTCGTCCCACGGCGTCTGGTCGCTTTCCAGGTACAGGCTGTTCCACTTGCCCACGGCTTTTGGCAGCCAGGTCACAGGCACGTTGCCGGCCTTGCACTTGTAGGTCTGACCTTTCTGAACCCAGTCGGTGCAAGGGCCCAGCGCCGCGCCGAGCCAGGTGGCGATGGCCTTGTAGTCGACGTCGGCGTCTTTCAGGTAAATCTCGATATCGGGTTGGCGCATGGATGTTCCTCACTGCGGGTTTCGAAAAATCCATTCGCGGATTTAGCCGGCCTCAAGCCACTGCTCAAGGCCAAAAGTTTAAGGGTTGCTCTGAAATAATTACTGCAGAACGAAGTAATCGTAGCGCATCGACACACTGACCTCGAACGGCTCGGTCTGTTCGATGACGGCCGCCCGGCGTTCGGCACTTGCGCGCCAGCCGTGAGGCGTCATGGCCAGCAGGTTGGCGCGGTCCTGGCCATTCACCAGATTCAGTTTGAATTCGAGGGTTTCGCTGTGTTGCAGCGTCATGCCTTCTGGCACCAGGGCCAGGTGTTTGTCATCGGTGTATTCACGCACTTCGTCGTACAGACGCTCACGCAGTTCCATCAGATGGCCGCTGGTCGGCCCGACTTTCATCAAGCCGCCACCCGGGCTGAGCAGGCGTTTGGCTTCCTGCCAGTCGAGCGGGCTGAACACGCTGGCAAGGAACTGGCAGCTGGCATCGGCCAACGGTACCCGGGCCATGCTGGCGATCAACCAGGTCAGCTGCGGGTTACGTTTGCAGGCGCGTTTGACCGCTTCGCGGGAGATATCCAGCGCGTAGCCATCGGCATTCGGCAGGGCGTCGGCGATTTGCGCGGTGTAGTAACCCTCGCCACAACCTATGTCCAGCCAGCGCTGTGGCGCACGTTCAGCCGCCAGCTCGGCGAGCCGCTTGGCCACTGGCGCGTAATGCCCAGCGTTCAAGAAGTCGCGACGGGCTTCAACCATCGCCTGGTTGTCGCCTGGGTCACGGCTGTTCTTGTGCTGCACCGGCAGCAGGTTCAGGTAACCCTGGCGGGCGCGGTCGAAGCGATGCCCGGCCGGGCACGCGACGCCGTTGTCGACCGCGTTCAGCGGCGCGCTGCAGATAGGACAGGCGAGCATCAGGCGAGCAACTTGATCAGGGTCTGGTAGTAGATTTCGGTCAGCAGGTCGAGGTCGCTGGCCAGCACGCGCTCGTTGACCTGGTGAATCGTCGCGTTGACCGGGCCAAGCTCGACCACTTGCGTACCCATGGTGGCGATGAAGCGCCCGTCCGACGTACCACCGCTGGTGGATGCCTTGGTTTCGCGACCGGTGATGGTCTTGATGCTTGCCGACACCGCATCGAGCAGGGCGCCCGGCTCAGTGAGGAACGGCAGGCCGGACAGCGCCCAGTCGATGTGCCAGTCCAGGCCATGTTTGTCGAGGATATCGGCCACCCGCTGTTGCAGGCCTTCGACGGTCGACTCGGTGGAGAAACGGAAGTTGAACACCGCCACCAGATCACCGGGAATGACGTTGGTCGCGCCGGTGCCGGAGTTGACGTTGGAAATCTGGAAACTGGTCGGCGGGAAGAAATCATTGCCGTGGTCCCAGTGCTCGGCGGCCAGTTCGGCCAGGGCCGGGGCGGCGAGGTGGATCGGGTTCTTCGCCAGGTGCGGGTAGGCCACGTGACCTTGCACACCGCGCACGGTGAGCTTGGCGCCAAGGGAGCCGCGACGGCCGTTCTTGACCACGTCACCGACCAGGGTGGTGCTCGACGGTTCGCCGACGATGCACCAGTCCAGACGCTCTTTGCGCGCTGCGAGGCGTTCGACCACTGCTTTAGTGCCGTGATGCGCCGGGCCTTCTTCGTCGCTGGTGATCAGGAAGGCGACCTTGCCCTTGTGGTCCGGGTAGTCGGCGACAAAACGTTCGGCCGCCACGGTCATGGAGGCCAGGCTGCCTTTCATGTCTGCCGCGCCACGGCCACAGAGCATGCCGTGTTCGTCGATCACCGCGTCGAACGGATCGATCTGCCAGGCCTGCACCGGGCCGGTCGGCACCACATCGGTGTGACCGGCGAAGCACAGCACCGGACCGTCGTGTTTGCCGTGGGTGGCCCAGAAGTTATCCACATCCTCGATGCGCATCGGCTCAAGCGCAAAACCGGCATCGCCCAGGCGCTGCATCATCTGCTTCTGGCAATCGGCGTCGACCGGCGTCACGGACGGACGACGGATCAGGTCGATAGCGAGTTGGAGGGTCGGCGAAAGGTCGGCGTGGGCCGTCATGGGATGCTCCAGAAACATGAAATATGGGCGCGGACTAATGTGGGAGCGGGCTTGCTCGCGAAGGGGCCAGCACTGGCGCCAACAGCTTCGCGAGCAAGCCCGCTCCCACAGGTATTGAGTTCGGCCGTTGGATTGTGACCGGCCAAGCCCTGCAAAATGGCAGATATCTTAAAGCAAAACGGCGGCCAGAGGCCGCCGTTTAGTGGTTTGCGCAGATTTAAGCGGCAGGTGCCGGCTCGGTTTCTGGCGCAGGTTTTGGCAGCGAAGACAGGAAGGCCATGATCAGCGCAGCCAGATACGGCAGCGACTGCACCAGCAACATGGTCACCCAGAAGCGCATGTCGTTGCTCGGGAGGCCTTGCACCAGGTAAATCCCCAGTGCCGCGCCCCACAACAGCAGCATGATGAACAGCTCTTCGCGCGCTTCCGAAATCGCTACCCAGAAACCGTGGTTATCGGCATTTTTCGGGGTGCGGAAAAACGGAATGCTGCTGGTGAAGAAACCGTACAGCACCGCTTTGGCGATGGTGTGCGACAACGCCAGGCCGGCCAATGCCGCGCAGAATGCATCCTTCAGGTTGACCCCGACCGCGCGGCGGTAGAGGAAAATGATCTTGCCGACCTTGAACACAAACAGCGCCAGGGGCGGGATTGCGAAGATCAGCAGCGGTGGATCGACCCGTTGCGGCACGATGATCATCGCCGCCGACCAGAGCAGGGCGCCGACGGTGAAGAAGATGTTCATGCCATCCGCGACCCACGGCAACCAGCCCGCGAGGAAGTGGTAACGCTGGCCACGGGTCAGCTCGGTGTCCTTGCCGCGCAACAGGCTGGCGGTGTGCCGCTTGATGATCTGAATCGCTCCGTAGGCCCAGCGGAAACGCTGTTTCTTGAAGTCGATAAAGGTATCGGGCATCAGGCCCTTGCCATAGCTGTTGTGGTAGTACGCCGCCGACAGGCCTTTTTCGAACACCCGCAGACCCAATTCGGCGTCTTCGCAGATGCACCAGTCAGCCCAGCCGAGCTCTTCGAGCACCGAGCGACGGGTCATGGTCATGGTGCCGTGCTGGATGATCGCGTCACGGTCGTTACGGGTCACCATGCCGATGTGGAAGAAGCCTTTGTATTCCGCGTAGCAGAGCTTCTTGAAGGTGCTTTCGTTCTGGTCGCGATAATCCTGTGGCGACTGCACCACGGCGATTTTCGGATCGGCGAAGTGCGGCACCATGTGCTTGAGCCAGTTCGGGTCGACGCAGTAGTCCGAGTCGATCACCGCGATGACTTCGGCATCCTTGGCGGTGTGCGGGATCAGGTAGTTCAGTGCACCGCCCTTGAAACCGGCCAATGGCGAGACGTGGAAGAACTTGAAGCGCGGGCCGAGGGTTTCGCAATAGGCCTGCACCGGTTCCCAGACGGCCGGGTCCTTGGTGTTGTTGTCGATGATCAGGACTTCGAAGTCCGGATAGTCGAGGTTGGCCAGGGCGTTGAGGGTCTGTTTGACCATCTCCGGCGGCTCGTTGTAGCACGGCACATGGATCGAGACTTTCGGACGGTAGTCCGAGTCGCCCACCACCGGCAGGAATTCACGCCGACGTTTGTGGGTCCAGACGGTCTCGGCCAGTTCGTGGGCTTCGGTCAGCAGTACGATAAATACCCCGAGCGCACCGAGGGCGAGCAGAAAGCCCACCGTCAGGCTGAACCAGGTGCTGTATTGCTGGCTGTAGTCGTAACCGATCCACACCAGTGCCGAACCGCCGAGGAACGCGGTGAAGGTCAGGAAGGTCCGACCGCGCTGGCGCAGGGCCGAGCCGTCGATCATCAGCAGGGTCAGGGACAACAACGCCAGGACCACGGAGCCGACCGCCAGTACCCGCCATTGCGGAATCGCTACGACCGGGCCTTCGAAGTTGAATTTCTGCTGACGCGCGGCGTTGAACACGCCCCAGTAGGCACCTACCGAACCTTCGTCGCTGGCTTTCCATGGCTGGTCAAATGCTTCGATCACGAAGTAGTTGAAGCCCTGGCGGTTGAGCTTGTTCACCAGCGTACGCAGGTAAATCGCCTGGTCCGCCGGGGTCGCATCAGCACCACCGCGCATGCGGCCATTGCTCGGCCAGCCCACTTCGGACAGCAGCAACGGCTTTTTCGGGAAGAGTTTTTTCAGGTCGCGGGCACGGTCCAGAACAAACTGGCCGGCCTGGTCCACCGGAATGAATTCCCAGTACGGCAGGATGTGAGCCGCGATCAGGTCGACGTGCTTGGCCAGCATCGGGTTTTCTTCCCAGACGTGCCATTGCTCGGACGTGGTCACCGGAACCTTTACCGCTGCGCGCACGCGATCGAGGATCACGCTCAATTGCTCGGCGGTGATTTCCTTACGGAAGATCGCTTCGTTACCGACCACCACGCGCACGACGCTGCGCGAGCTGTTGGCCAGCGCGATGGCGCGCTGGATCTCGCGTTCGTTACGCTCAAGATCGGGGCTGATCCAGATCCCGAGCGTTACGCGCAGGCCGAATTCTTCCGCCAGTTTCGGGATGTCCTCCAGCGTACCGTCGACGGAGTAGGTCCGGATGTTGTCGGTCAGCTTGCTCATGATCTCCAGGTCGCGACGCATTTCATCGTCGGACGGGAACTGGCTTTTCTGTGGGAACTGGCCTTGCTGGAACGGCGAGTAAGAAAAACCGGAGATCTGCTCAGGCCAGTTGGGGGTCGTGACGGGGCGGTTGATCAGCGCCCAGAAACCGGTGAACAGCGCGGCAATCGCCAGCACTACCACCAGATTGAGTCCAAATTTACGCGATGACATAGCTATATCGGGTTCCAAAAGGTGTGGAACGAGGGGACGGTTGGCACGCGCCAATCGGCGCGCATCCTACACTGGCCTTCAACTGAGCGTACAGCAGACAGAAAAAAGCCGGACATTGGGCAAGCCATCTTCGCTTAAGTTCTTTTGTGTGACAAAAAATGTACAAATGCGGGCACAAATAAAGCACGACCCGCTGCCGTTTATAGCGCAAAGATGTTCTTGGCACGCATCGGCCCTATAATGCGCGCCGGTTTTTAGGGTAGTGGTCATGAGTACAGAAGATCCGCGGTTTGCTGGCATTGCCCGCTTGTATGGCATCGAAGGCCTGGCGCGTTTGCGCGCGGCCCATGTGGCGATTGTTGGCGTCGGTGGCGTCGGTTCCTGGGCGGCGGAAGCCATGGCCCGTTGCGGTGTCGGCGAAATCTCGCTGTTCGACCTCGATGACGTGTGCGTCAGCAACGCCAATCGCCAGTTGCATGCACTGGACAGCACTGTCGGCAAACCCAAGGTCGAGGTGATGGCCGAGCGCCTGCGCGGGATCAACCCGGAATGCACCGTGCACGCGGTGGCGGATTTCGTCACCCGCGAGACCATGGCCGAGTACATCACGCCAAATATCGACTGCGTGATCGACTGCATCGATAGCGTCAACGCCAAGGCTGCGCTGATCGCCTGGTGCAAACGTCGCAAGATCCAGATCATCACCACGGGCGGTGCGGGCGGGCAGATCGATCCGACGCTGATCCAGGTGTGTGACCTGAACCGGACCTTCAATGACCCGCTGGCTTCGAAAGTGCGTTCCACGTTGCGTCGCGATTATGGTTTCTCACGCACCGTGACCCGTCACTACAGCGTGCCGTGCGTATTCTCCACCGAGCAGCTGCGCTATCCGAAACCCGATGGCAGCATTTGCTTGCAGAAGAGCTTCGTCGGCGATGGGGTGAAACTCGACTGCGCTGGCGGTTTTGGCGCGGTGATGATGGTGACCGCGACGTTCGGCATGGTTGCCGCGACCAAGGCTGTGGATAAGATTGTGGCGGGTGTGCGGCGCCCGGCGGATCGGGTCAAGCCTGAGGTTTGACAGGTGTGGCTGATGGCCTCATCGCGAGCAGGCTCGCTCCCACAGTGAACGCATTCCAATGTGGGAGCGAGCCTGCTCGCGATGGCGATTAACCCGCCAACTCATTCATTCGCTGTAACACCGCATTCAAGCCATTGCTGCGCGACGGCGACAGTTGTCGCGATAACCCCAGTTGATTAAACCAATCGGGCAAATCCACCTGTTGCAACTCGGCGGCGGTCAAGCCGTTGACCCGCGCCAGCAGCAGCGCCACCAACCCGCGAATCAACCGCGCATCGCTGCTGGCAGCAAACTGCCAATGACCGTCTTGCAGCGCGCCCACCAGCCATACCTGACTTTCGCAGCCATGTACGCGATTGGCCTCGGTCTTGTCTGCATCGCTCAATGGCGGAAGCCGTTCGCCCCATTGCATCAGCAAGCGAGCGCGTTGTTCCCAGCCGGCAGCGGCCTGAAAGGTTTCCAGTGCCGTAATGGCATCCGCCGGCAGGCTCATCGCAACAACTCCAGCGCTTGATCAAGGGCTTCGAAAAAGCGCTCAAGGTCTTCCGAGTCGTTGTACAGCGCCAACGAAACCCGAATTGCCCCCGCCAGCTCGAAGCTCTTCAACAACGGCATGGCGCAATGGTGTCCGGCACGTACGGCGATGCCCTGTTCGGTGAGCAGATGCGCCAAATCGGCGTTGTGCACGCCTTCGACGACAAAACTGGCCAGTGCCAGTTGCGGCTTGCCCAGCAGGCGAATGCCATTGCGCGCCTGCAAGCCCTTCAACAGGTAATCATGCAGCGCGGCTTCGTGGGCGCACACGGCGTCCTGGTCCAGACCGGCGAGATAGTCGAGGGTCGCGCCCAGGCCAATCACGCTGGCAATCGGCGGTGTGCCGGCTTCAAAACCCAGCGGAGCCGGGCGGAAGCGCGCGTCGTGGTAGTTGGCGTCCAGCACCATCTCGCCGCCGAACTGCCATGGGCGCAGCTGTTGCAGGGCTTCGTTGAGGCCATACAGCACGCCGAGACCGTCCGGGCCATAGAGTTTGTGGCTGGAAAAAACGTAAAAGTCGCAACCCAGCGCCTGCACGTCATGGCGGCCATGGACCACGCCTTGGGCGCCATCGACCACGGTCAAGGCGTTTTGCGCCTTGGCCAGCGCCAGCAACGGCGCTAACGGTTGCCACGCGCCGAGCACGTTGGACAACTGGCTGACCGCCAGCAACCGTGTGCGTGGGCCGATCAGTTGGGAGGCGGCGTCGAGATCGATCAGACCGTCCGCGTCCAGCGGTAACACCACCAGTTTCAGGTCGCGACGGTGTGCCAATTGCTGCCACGGCAACAGGTTGGCGTGGTGTTCCAGGGCGCTGATGACGACTTCATCGCCGGGATTGAATAGGTGTTCCAGGCCATAGGCCAGGAGGTTCAGCGCAGAGGTTGCGCCGTGGGTAAAGATGATTTGCCCGCTGTTGCCAGCATTGAGCCAGTGCGCGACTTTGCTGCGGCTGCCTTCGAACGCCTGCGTGGCGTGGGCGCCGGGCAGGTGTTGCGCACGATGGACGTTGGCCGCGCCGTTGGCGTAGTAATGCGCCAGTGCGTCGAGCAGGGCTTGGGGTTTCTGGGTGGTGGCGGCGTTGTCCAGATAGGTCTGGTCTTGCCGTTGCAGAGCGGCGATGGCCGGAAAATCGGCGCGCCAGGGAGAGGGAATCATCATGTTGTTCGGCCCATGCGCATGACCCTGTGGGAGCGAGCTTACTCGCGATGGCGTCCTTGAGGCCGCCAAAAAGCTTCGCGAGCAGGCTCGCTCCTACAGGTGATCATTTGAGGCTGCTTAGTTGTGAGCGTGCAGCGCTTCGTTCAGTTCGATGGCCGATTTGTGGGTTTTGCATTCCACGGCACCGGTCTCCGAATTGCGGCGGAACAACAGGTCAGGCTGGCCCGCCAGTTCGCGGGCCTTGAGCACTTTGACCAGTTTGTTGTTCTCGTCCAGCAGTGCCACCTTGGTGCCAGCGGTCACGTACAGGCCCGACTCGACGGTGTTGCGGTCGCCCAATGGAATGCCGATACCGGCGTTGGCGCCGATCAGGCAGCCTTCGCCAACCTTGATCACGATGTTGCCGCCGCCCGACAGGGTGCCCATGGTCGAGCAGCCGCCGCCCAGGTCCGAACCCTTGCCGACGAACACGCCCGCAGAGACGCGACCTTCGATCATGCCCGGGCCTTCGGTGCCAGCGTTGAAGTTGACGAAACCTTCGTGCATCACGGTGGTGCCTTCGCCGACGTAGGCGCCCAGACGGATCCGCGCAGCGTCAGCAATACGCACGCCAGCCGGTACCACGTAGTCGGTCATTTTCGGGAACTTGTCGACCGAGAACACTTCCAGCAGCTCGCCACGCAGGCGCGCTTCCAGTTGATGTTCGGCCAGTTCATTCAGGTCGATTGCGCCCTGGCTGGTCCAGGCCACGTTCGGCAGCAACGGGAAGATCCCGGCCAGGTTCAGGCCGTGTGGCTTGACCAGGCGATGGGACAGCAGGTGCAGCTTGAGGTAGGCCTCAGGGGTGGAGCTCAGTTGTGCGTCTTCGGCCAGCAGGGTGGCAACCAACGGCTTGTGGCTTTCGGCCAGGCGGGTCAGCAACGCCGCTTGAGCAGCATCGACTGCTTTCAGGGCTTCAGCCAGTTGCGCGGCCTGGGCGGTAGTGAAAGCGATGGCCTGATTGCCTTCGGTGTAGCCCAGAATCGGCGCGACAGCGGCGACGAGCTCAGCCGATGGCTTGAGAACCGGAGCTGCGTAAAACACTTCCAGCCATGCACCTTGACGGTTTTGAGTGCCGACACCAAAGGCCAGGCTGAACAGGGTAGTGGACATGTTTATACCTCTAACAAAATTGAAYGGGCTGGCTTACTTGAGCGCTGCCGCGTAAATGTCTGGCTTGAAGCCAATCAGGGTTCGGTCACCGAGATCGAGCACCGGGCGCTTGATCATCGAAGGTTGTGCGAGCATCAATTCGATAGCTTTCGCCTGGTCGAGATCGGCTTTGCGTTCGTCGTCGAGTTTGCGAAAGGTCGTGCCTGCACGGTTGAGCACCACTTGCCAGCCGTGCTCGTTGCACCACTGGGTCAGGTGTTCACGGTCGATACCGGCCGTTTTGTAATCATGAAAGTCAAAATGGACAGCGTTTTCATCGAGCCAGGTGCGCGCCTTTTTCATGGTGTCGCAGGCTTTGATGCCGAAAAGGTGCAACGTTTTGCTTGAAGCGGTCAAGGAATTGCCCCCCTTGGAGTGCTGGAAACGAAAGGTGATGGATTATGCCATGACCGGACGGGTTCGCGTCGGCTGTGGTCGGGTTTGTCTTTTTATTGTGGTCATCTGCCGTTTCGTGCGAGATGTTGGCGCAATGGTCAGTCCAGGCGGCTGCCTGAAAAGCACTGCGGGCGCAGCGCCTGTAACTGTATAGCCACAGCCTGTCATCACCCATCGGATGATGACAGGCTGTGCGAGGTATTGAGTGAACTGGATTTAAGTGGGGCTAAGCCGGAGCAGTAAAGTAACTGTATTAAATAGGTGCTATCAGTGTTATGGATAAATCGCGCGTATGGCGGCGATGTCCCCTTCGCTGATGTGCCTGTTTAAAGGTTGATGCCAGTTGCCCACGGTGAGTTCGTTGTGAACTTGGTAATGCATTGCTGAGTGCCGGTCGTAGGGGGTGTAAGTTCGATTGGTCGTGCGCTCAAGTGGAAAGACGTTGGCGTCAACTTGCTCTCTGGAAAGATTAGCCGTTGCTGCAAAATGGTAATATGCTTTTTCTCGGTCCCAAGGTATTTCGGCATCCGGATGTTGATGTTCATGGCCCAGGCCTAGCGCGTGTCCAAATTCATGAATTACGATGCTCTCGAAATTGGGAGAAGAAAAGTCGGTTTGAAAAAAAGACATTGATGGCGCTTGGGGGTCTCCTGTGAGTGAGTCGGTGCCTATTGCAGAACTTCCACCTCCACCGAGACTTGGGTAGAAGGCGACTCGGATATCCCCCAGGCGTTCATCGGATTGGAAAATATCCTGTTCGTCCATTTCAATGAATTCGAAATTTAGATTGACGTAGGGTTGCCATTTGTTTGCGCCATTTTTTATGGCCTCAAAGGAATGTTCGTCATATTTGAAAACAAGGATTTTCAACGTTCTTCCGGGGCGCCAGTACTTGGTGTGCTCGCCGACGCTACGCTTTTTTCGACCGCTGCTGCTCGCTTGGTTGCTGGGGCGCTCGTTTATGGCAGCGTTATAAGAAGCAATCGGGTCGGAAGTTGGAATGGTTTGACAGTAATTAAGTTGATTCATGTTGTTGTGTCTGTATGGTTGTGGGTGAGTCCTCAAGGTATTTAAGTGTAAATGGGGTGTCGAGATATTAAGTTGTGCAGTTTATTGCGTTGGTCAATTGGACTGGATTTAATATAGGTAAGTGGCAATATTTTTATATGAGTTCGCCTGCACCGCATTCGTATTGTGCGGTGCAGGCTTAATACCTATTGATTGCTGCGAGTCATTATGAAGTTGCGAATCCGCTCCGCCGCTTCCACGCACTCGGCCAGCGGTGCGACCAATGCCAGGCGTACCCGGCCTGCACCCGGATTGGAACCGTCTACCTCACGGGACAGGTACGAGCCCGGCACTACCGTCACGTGTTCTTCGACAAACAGATCACGGCAGAACGCGGCATCATCGCCTTCAACGTTCGGCCACAGGTAGAAACCGCCGTCCGGGCGCTGTACGTCCATCACCGGGCTGAGGATTTTCAGTACAGCATCGTATTTCTCGCGGTACAGCGCACGGTTGGCCCGCACATGCACTTCGTCATTCCACGCGGCAACGCTGGCGAGTTGGGTCTGAACCGGCATGGCGCAGCCGTGATAGGTGCGATACAGCAGGAAGCCCTTGAGAATGTCGGCATCGCCGGCGACGAAACCCGAGCGCAGGCCCGGCAGGTTGGAACGCTTGGACAGGCTGTGGAAAACCACGCAGCGTTTGAAGTCCTTGCGGCCCAGTTCCACGCAGGCGCTGAGCAGGCCTGGCGGTGGGGTCTGTTCGTTGAAGTAGAGCTCGCTGTAGCACTCGTCGGCAGCAATCACGAAGTCGTGTTCGTCGGCCAGGGCGATCAGTTTCTTCAGGGTTTCGACCGGGATCAGCGCCCCCGTCGGGTTGCCCGGCGAGCACAGGAAGAGGATCTGGCAGCGCTTCCAGATATCGTCCGATACGGCGTCGAAGTCCGGGTTGAAGCCGTTTTCATCCAGGCACGGCAGGTAATGCGGCTTGGCGCCTGCGAGGAACGCTGCGCCTTCATAGATCTGGTAGAACGGGTTCGGGCTGACGATCAGCGCGTCGTCGCTGCGATTGACCACGGTCTGGGTGAAAGCGAACAGCGCTTCGCGAGTGCCGTTGACCGGCAGTACGTTGCGCGCCGGATCGATCCAGCCACTTGGCACGTTGAAGCGACGTTCGCACCAGCCGGCAATGGCTTCACGCAGTGCGGGAATGCCGAGGGTTGTCGGGTAGACGGCCATCTGATCCAGATTGCTCGCCAGCGCTTCAGCGACAAAGCTTGGCGAACGGTGCTTCGGCTCGCCGATGGACAATGCAATCGGGCGCTTGTCCGGGTTTGGCGTCACCGCACCGAGCAGGGCGCGCAGTTTCTCGAACGGGTAAGGCTGGAGCTGGTTCAGAGCGTTGTTCATGAGGGCCTCTTTCATTGTGGGAGCGAGCCTGCTCGCGAAAGCGGTGTGACATTGCGCGTCATCGTCGACTGATACGCCGCTCAGTTGTTCGACGATCGCGTCCTGCAAACGGCTGCACAGCTGGGGGTCGGACAACGGGTGATTGCTCGCGTCGGTGATGAAGAACACGTCTTCGACCCGCTCGCCGAGGGTGGCAATCTTGGCATTCTGCAGCGACAGGTCGAATTCGAGAAAGATCGTTCCGATCCGTGCCAGCAGACCCGGACGGTCGGGGGCGCTGAGTTCCAGCACCGTCACCTGGCGCTGGGCGTCGTTGTGGATCGTCACTTGCGGTGCGAATGCAAAATGCTTGAGCTGGCGCGGCACCCGACGCTGGATGATGGTCGGGTAGTTGTCCGGGTTGCGCAGGGCCTCGGTCAGGCCGTCGCGGATCTGCTTGACCCGCGCCGGGTTGTCGCCAATCGAGTCGCCGTCGGTGTCGAGCACGATATAGGTGTCGAGGGTGAACTGGCTGGTAGAGGTGATCACCCGGGCGTCGTGAATGTTCAGGTTGAGCTGGTCCATCGCGGCCACGGTCACAGCGAAGAAGTCGTGCTGGTCCGGCGCGTAGATGAAGATCTGTGTACCGCCCTCGAATTCGCGCTGAGTGGTTTCCTTGATCAGTACCAGTGGCCCGCCATCGGCTGGCTGCTGGAGGATGGCCTCAGTGTGCCAGGCCACGTCGCCGGCGGTGTGACGCAGGAAATAATCGTCGCCCAGTTGCGACCAGAGTTGTTCGACATCGTCCGGGTCGGTGCCGCCGCGTACCAGAATATCCAGGGCGGCGCGTTGGGTCTGGCGGATCTGCTCTTCGCGATCAACCGGGTTTTCCAGGCCGCGGCGCAAGGCCCGCTTGGTTTCGGTGTAGAGCTGGCGCAACAGACTGGCGCGCCAGGAGTTCCACAATGTCGGGTTGGTGGCGTTGATGTCCGAAACGGTCAGCACATACAGGTAATCGAGGCGGGTTTCGTCGCCGACGATCTGCGCGAAGTCGTGGATCACTTGCGGGTCGGACAGGTCTTTGCGCTGGGCCGTGGTTGACATCACCAGGTGGTTTTGCACCAGCCAGACAATCAGTCGGCTGTCCCACACGGGCAGTTGATGGCGTTGGCAAAACGCTTCGGCGTCGACCGCCCCGATATCCGAGTGATCGCCATGCCGGCCCTTGCCGATGTCGTGGTACAGCCCGGCAAGGTAGATCAGCTCCGGCTTGGGCAGCTTGCCCATGAGCTTGCTGGCCAGCGGGAATTTCTCGGACACCTGGGTGTACTGCAATTTGCGCAGGTGTTTGATCAGGTTCAGCGTGTGGGCGTCGACCGTATAAATATGGAACAGGTCGTGCTGCATTTGCCCGACGATGAAACCGAACTCCGGCAGGTAGCGCCCGAGAATGCCGTAACGGTTCATCCGTCGCAGGTTGCGGTGGATGCCGATCTTGCACTTGAACAGTTCGATGAACAGGCTGGTATTGYGAATGTCATTGCGGAAATCGTCGTCGATCAGGTGCCGGTGTTCTCGCAGCAGACGAATGGTGTCAGCCCGCACGCCCTTGATTTCCGGTTGTTGGGCCATCAGCACGAAAATTTCCAGCATGGCAAACGGCGTGCGTCTGAACACGTTGGTGTTGATTGCCTCGATGTAGCCGTCATGCAACTGGAAGCGCGAGTTGATCGGTTGCGGCGGCGCTTCGTCTTCCGGTGCGAGGATGACTTCCTCGAAATGCTGGATGATCAGGTCGCTGAGCTGGGCAATGCTCATTACCACCCGGTAGTACTGCTGCATGAAGTTTTCGATGGCGTGCTTGGCGTCATCGCCTTCAAAACCCAGCAGCCCGGCGATCGAGCGCTGGTGGTCGAACAGCAGGCGGTCTTCGGCGCGGCCGGCGAGCATGTGCAGGGCGTAGCGGACCTTCCACAAAAACTCCTGGGACGAGGCCAGCAGGGCGTTTTCGCTTTCGACCAGGAAGCCTTCGCCCGCCAGTGCACGCAGGTTGAGCGTGCCGTATTGGCGGCGTGCCACCCAGAGAATCGTCTGAATATCCCGTAGGCCGCCAGGCGAACCTTTGACGTTGGGTTCCAGGTTGTATTCGGTGTCGTTGTATTTGTGGTGACGGGCCTTTTGTTCGGCGCGTTTGGCCAGAAAAAACTCCTTGGCCGGCCACATGTGCTCGGTGCTGGTGACATCGAGCATGCGCTGGCGCAAGTGCTCGGGGCCGGCAATGGTGCGGCTCTCCATCAGGTTGGTGATGATGGTCAGGTCGGCGCGGGCTTGTTCGGCGCATTCGTCCACCGAGCGTACGCTCTGGCCAACTTCCAGGCCGATGTCCCATAGCAGCGTCAGAAAGCGCTCGATGGAGTCGCGGAAAACTTCGTGATCGGCGTTGTCCAGCAGAATCAGCAAATCGATGTCGGAGTAGGGGTGCAGCTCGCCGCGACCGTAGCCGCCGACCGCGACCAGCGCGATGTCGGCGTCTTCACTCCAATTGAACTGCTCCCAGGCCTGTTGCAGGATGTTGTCGACGAACCAGGCGCGATCCTCGATCAGCCGGCGAATATCCCGTCCGCTGCGAAATCGCGCGTCGAGCACCTCTTGTGCCTGGCGGATGGCCTTCTTGAAGGCCGCGATCGGGCTTGCCTTCAGGGCCAGTTCGGCCTGGAACTGGCCGCGGTCGA
Organism: Pseudomonas sp. 05N432; assembly: GCF_056396945.1. Lineage (NCBI taxonomy): Bacteria > Pseudomonadati > Pseudomonadota > Gammaproteobacteria > Pseudomonadales > Pseudomonadaceae > Pseudomonas > Pseudomonas sp. 05N432. Next base: position 110,076 of record NZ_JBFTMM010000002.1, read on the forward strand.
AGAGTTCGGGATCCACCTGCGGCATCGATTGGCTTTCCTTCTATAGGCTGGGTGCGGAGCTTGTCGGATCAGGCCGAAACGCGAGGGATGGTGTCATCGCTGCGCAGGGTGAAGATTTCATAGCCGGTTTCGGTCACCAGCAGGGTGTGCTCCCACTGGGCCGACAGCTTGCGATCCTTGGTGATCGCGGTCCAGCCATCGCCGAGTACCTTGGTGTCGGCACGGCCCTGATTGATCATCGGCTCGATGGTGAAGGTCATGCCGGCTTTCAGTTCCATGCCGGTACCGGCGCGGCCGTAATGCAGGATTTGCGGTTCTTCGTGGAATACCTTGCCGATGCCGTGACCGCAGAACTCGCGAACCACCGAGAAGCCGTTCTTTTCAGCGTGCTTCTGGATGACTTCGCCGATATCGCCGAGGCGGCAGCCAGGCTTGACCAGTTGGATGGCCTTGTACATGCATTCCTGGGTGACTTGCGACAGGCGCTCGGCCCAGACCGGCACGGTGCCGACGTGGAACATACGGCTGGTGTCGCCGTGATAGCCATCCTTGATCACGGTGACGTCGATGTTCAGCGTGTCGCCATCTTTAAGCGGCTTCTCGTTCGGGATGCCGTGGCAGACCACGTGGTTGATCGACGTGCAGATCGACTTCGGAAAGCCCTTATAGTTGAGCGGGGCAGGGATGGCTTTCTGCTCGTTGACGATGTAGTCGTGGCAGATGCGGTCCAGCTCTTCGGTCGTGACGCCCGGCTTGACGTATTCGGCAATCATTTCCAGTACATCGGCGGCAAGCTTGCCGGCGATACGCATTTTTGCGATGTCCTCTGGGGTTTTGAGGGTGACGGTCATACAGGTTCTCTCTACGCTCAGCGGCGCTTTCTATACGGAATGGGCTCTGCGTGATGCTGCTCGCAGCCCTGAAAAACATGATTCTACCAGACGATCACGGCGAATCCGTGCCTCTGTGCGTCGCTTCTCTTTATAGAATGGCGCATTCTGGGGGGATTCCAAGGGCCGGAGCAAAAGCACTGATCGGCTTTTAAGAATCCGGGTTTCGTTTTCGCCCTCCTTGTGATATAAAATGCGCCGCTTTCCGGGTATACCCCGAAAAGCTTAAATCCACACACGTGTCGACACGATGACCTGGGTGCCTTCAGCTGATGCTGCTGGTTGGTCATTGGGATACGTGGAGGCCAAACCCGACTTATTAAGGAACTATCATGTCCCAAGTCAACATGCGCGATATGCTGAAGGCCGGTGTGCACTTCGGTCACCAGACCCGTTACTGGAACCCGAAAATGGGTAAGTACATTTTCGGCGCGCGTAACAAGATCCACATCATCAACCTTGAAAAAACCCTGCCAATGTTCAACGAAGCTCTGACTTTCGTAGAGCGTCTGGCCCAGGGCAAAAACAAGATTCTGTTCGTCGGCACCAAGCGTTCCGCTGGCAAGATCGTTGCTGAAGAAGCAGCACGTTGCGGTTCGCCGTACGTCGATCACCGCTGGTTGGGCGGCATGCTGACCAACTTCAAAACCATCCGTGCTTCCATCAAGCGTCTGCGTGACCTTGAAGTGCAAGCCGAAGACGGTACTTTCGCCAAGCTGACCAAGAAAGAGGCGCTGATGCGCACTCGCGACCTGGAAAAGCTCGATCGTTCCCTGGGTGGTATCAAGGACATGGGCGGTCTGCCTGACGCTCTGTTCGTTATCGACGTTGATCACGAGCGCATCGCGATCACCGAAGCCAACAAGCTGGGCATCCCGGTTATCGGCGTAGTCGATACCAACAGCAGCCCGGAAGGCGTTGACTACATCATCCCAGGTAACGATGACGCAATCCGCGCTATCCAGCTGTACATGGGTTCGATGGCTGACGCTGTAATCCGCGGTCGCAACCACGTTGCTGGCGGCACCGAGCAGTTCGTTGAAGAAGCTCCGGTAGCAGCAGCTGAGTAATTGACGCCTTGGCGTTGACTCAGTAAGCAAAAAGGGGGCTTGGCCCCCTTTTTGCCACCTCGAAAACCATTTGTTGGCGCCTGTTTTCAGGGTGTCGCTACTGCATCTGTAATGTGCAGCAGCTAACAAGGGTGGTTCGGGAAGAATTGAACGCCCGTTCGATCGGGTGGAATGGTTGATAACCTATCCAAGAGGAATTTTGAAATGGCAGAGATTACTGCAGCGTTGGTCAAAGAACTGCGCGAGCGTACTGGCGAAGGCATGATGGACTGCAAGAAAGCCTTGACCAAGGCTGGCGGCGACATCGAGAAAGCCATTGATGACATGCGTGCTTCGGGCGCCATCAAGGCTGCCAAGAAAGCAGGCAACATTGCTGCTGAAGGCGCGATCGGCATCAAGGAAGACGGTAAAGCTGCCGTTATCATTGAAGTCAACTCGCAAACCGACTTCCTCGCTCTGCAAGACGACTTCAAAGCCTTCGTTGCTGCCAGCGTAGAGAAAGCATTCGCCGACAAAATGACCGACGCAGCTCCGCTGATCGCCGCTCAGGAATCGGCTCGTGAAGCACTGGTTGCCAAAGTAGGCGAAAACGTCAACATCCGTCGCCTGGTTCGTATCGAAGGTGACGTTGTCGGTTCTTACCTGCACGGCAACAAGATCGGTGTAGTCGTGGCCCTGAAAGGCGGCAACGTCGAGCTGGCCAAAGACATCGCTATGCACGTAGCTGCCAGCAACCCTGAGTTCCTGCTGCCGTCGGAAGTTTCCGCTGAAGCCATCGAACGCGAAAAAGCCGTGTTCATGAGCCTCAACGAAGACAAGATCAAAGGCAAGCCAGCCGAAATCGTTGAAAAAATGGTTGCCGGTCGTATCACCAAGTTCCTGGCTGAAGCCAGCCTGGTTGAGCAGGCGTTCGTCAAGAACCCTGAAATCAAGGTCGGTGAGCTGGCCAAGAAAGGCGGCGCTGAAATCGTTTCCTTCACTTACTTCAAAGTAGGCGAAGGCATCGAGAAGCCAGTCGACAACTTCGCTGAAGAAGTTGCTGCACAGCTGGCTGCCAGCAAGCAATAAGACGGTTTTTTAACTGTCGCCCTGAAGAGGCTGCCCGCTCACGCGCGCAGCCTCTTTTCAGATGGGGAAGCCAATTTATTTGGTTTTCCGTCGGAACTGGCTTACAAAGCCGTGTTCTGATGGCGCTGTGATAGCGTCACGTTAGAGTGAACGCAGGCTGCAAACAGCCCGCAAAGAATTTTTTAAAATACGCCGCAGGAGAGATTCGCAATGGCTCAGCAGGGCAGTGGTTATCAGGCTCGCTATAAACGCATTCTACTCAAGCTTAGCGGCGAGGCCCTGATGGGCTCCGAAGAGTTCGGGATCGACCCCAAGGTTCTGGATCGCATGGCGCTGGAAGTCGGCCAACTGGTCGGTATCGGTGTTCAGGTCGGTCTGGTGATTGGTGGTGGTAATCTGTTCCGAGGCGCGGCACTGAGTGCAGCCGGCATGGATCGGGTGACTGGCGACCACATGGGCATGCTGGCCACTGTAATGAACGCCCTGGCCATGCGTGACGCGCTGGAACGTGCGAATATCTCGGCCATCGTGATGTCGGCTATTTCGATGGTAGGCGTGACCGATCACTACGATCGCCGCAAAGCCATGCGCCACCTGAACTCCAAGGAAGTGGTCATTTTCGCTGCCGGTACCGGCAACCCGTTCTTCACCACGGACTCGGCAGCCTGCTTGCGTGCGATCGAGATCGATGCTGACGTCGTGTTGAAGGCGACCAAGGTTGATGGTGTGTACACCGCTGACCCATTCAAAGACCCGCATGCCGAGAAGTTCGATCATCTGACCTACGATGAGGTACTGGATCGCAAGCTGGGTGTGATGGATCTGACGGCTATTTGCCTGTGCCGCGACCACAAGATGCCGCTGCGGGTATTTAATATGAACAAGCCCGGCGCCCTGCTGAACATCGTACATGGCGGCGCTGAAGGAACCCTGATCGAGGAAGGCGAACAATGATCAACGAAATCAAGAAAGACGCTCAAGAGCGCATGACCAAATCCCTGGAGTCCCTGGCTCACGCTTTTGGTCAGATTCGTACAGGTAAGGCGCACCCAAGTATCCTGGGCAGTGTGATGGTGCCTTACTACGGTTCGGATACTCCTTTGAGCAGCGTGGCCAACGTCACCGTGAAGGACTCCCGGACCCTGCAAGTCGTGGCTTTCGAGCGAAACATGCTCGCAGCGGTCGACAAGGCGATCCAGAGTGCTGGCCTGAACCTCAATCCAACGAACCTGGGTGAGTTGCTGCTGATCTCCATGCCGGCCTTGACCGAGGAGACCCGCAAGGGCTTCACCAAGCAAGCGCGCAGCGCAGCCGAAGATGCTCGTGTCGCGGTGCGTAATATTCGCCGTGATGCACTGGGCGACCTGAAGAAGCTGGTCAAGGATAAGGAAATCAGCGAAGACGAAGAGCGTCGCGCGAGTGCCGATATCGACAAGTTGATCAAGGACTTCGAGGCTCAGATCAATAAGCTCACCGAAGACAAAGAAAAGGACCTGATGGCCGTATAAGGGGTCAGGACGCCTTCATGGAAAAGACCAAGCAGCCAGTGCTGTCCTCGGTGCCGCGCCACGTCGCGATCATCATGGACGGTAATAATCGCTGGGCAAAAAAACGTTTCTTGCCCGGTGTTGCCGGGCACAAGGCTGGCGTCGATGCTGTGCGCGCGGTTATTGAGGTGTGCGCTGAGGCCGGGGTTGAAGTACTGACCTTGTTCGCCTTCTCCAGTGAGAACTGGCAGCGTCCGGCCGATGAAGTCAGCGCCTTGATGGATTTGTTTTTCAAGGCGTTGCGTCGCGAGGCCAAGCGCCTCAACGACAACAACATCACGTTGCGTATTATCGGCGATCGTTCGCGTTTTCATCCCGAGCTTCAGGCCGCCATGCGTGAGGCGGAGGCAATGACAGTCGGTGCCAATCGTTTTGTCTTGCAGATCGCGGCCAACTACGGCGGCCAATGGGATATCGCCCAGGCAGCCCAACGTCTGGCGCGAGAGGTTCAGGCCGGGCATTTGCGTCCAGACGACATCACTCCGCAATTGCTGCAGACCTGCCTGGCTACCGGTGATCTGCCGTTGCCGGATTTGTGCATTCGTACCGGTGGCGAGCATCGCATCAGCAACTTCCTGCTGTGGCAATTGGCGTACTCCGAACTGTATTTCTCCGACCTGTTCTGGCCGGACTTCAAACACGAAGCCATGCGTAACGCATTGGCCGATTTCGCTTCTCGCCAGCGTCGCTTCGGTAAAACGAGTGAGCAGGTCGAGGCTGGAGCCCGGGTTTAATGCTTAAACAACGAATCATCACTGCGCTGATCCTGCTGCCGATCGCCCTGTGCGGATTTTTTCTGCTCGAGGGCTCCGGTTTTGCGCTGTTTATCGGCCTGGTCGTGACTCTTGGTGCCTGGGAATGGGCGCGTCTGGCAGGTTTCACTGCACAGCCGATCCGTGTCGCTTATGCGGTGGTGGTCGCGGTGATGCTGTTTTTCATGCATGTGCTGCCGGGGCTTTCGCCTTGGGTGCTGGGGGCTGCCGTGCTCTGGTGGGCGGTGGCAACCTATCTGGTGCTGACCTACCCCAAGACCAGTGAGCATTGGGCCAGTGCGGCTTGCAAGCTGGTCATCGGCCTGCTGATCCTGTTGCCGGCCTGGCAAGGTTTGATCCTGATCAAGCAAGAGCCGCTGGGTAACTGGCTGATCATGGCAGTGATGGTGTTGGTCTGGGGTGCAGATATTGGCGCTTACTTTTCCGGCCGGGCATTCGGCAAGCGCAAGCTTGCTCCGCAGGTCAGTCCTGGCAAGAGCTGGGAAGGTGTGTACGGTGGCTTGTTGCTCAGCCTGGTGATTACCGCCATCGTTGGTCTGGTGCGTGACTGGACGACTGGCGAGATGCTGAAAGGATTGATCGGTGCAGCGGTTATCGTATTTATCTCGGTGGTCGGCGATTTGACCGAAAGCATGTTCAAGCGCCAGTCGGGCATCAAGGACAGCAGTAATCTGCTGCCGGGTCATGGCGGCATTCTGGATCGTATCGACAGTCTCACCGCGGCGATTCCGGTGTTTGCGGTATTGCTGTGGATGGCTGCATCGTGAGTCGTCCACAACAGATCACTGTCCTGGGAGCGACCGGTTCTATTGGTCTGAGCACCCTTGATGTCATCGCGCGTCATCCCGAGCGCTATCAAGTCTTTGCCTTGAGCGGCTTCTCTCGCCTGAGTGAGCTGCTGGCCTTGTGCGTCCGCCACGTGCCGCGCTTTGCTGTTGTGCCGGAGCCCGTGGCTGCCCGGCGTCTGCAAGACGATCTGCGGGCTGCAGGTCTTTCTACGCGCGTGCTGGTGGGGGAGGAGGGCCTGTGTCAGGTCGCTTCCGACACTGAAGTCGATGCGGTGATGGCGGCGATTGTCGGTGCGGCGGGATTGCGCCCGACGCTGGCGGCGGTCGAGGCAGGCAAGAAGATTCTTCTGGCCAACAAGGAAGCGCTGGTGATGTCCGGCGCTCTGTTCATGCAGGCTGTGCACAAGAGTGGGTCGGTGCTGTTGCCGATCGACAGCGAGCACAATGCGATCTTTCAGTGCATGCCTGCCGATTTTTCCCGCGGGCTCGGCGCTGTAGGTGTTCGCCGGATTTTACTGACAGCCTCTGGCGGTCCGTTCCGGCAGACTTCCATGGCTGAGTTGGCGCATGTTACGCCAGAGCAGGCATGTGCCCATCCCAATTGGTCGATGGGGCGCAAGATTTCGGTCGATTCGGCCAGCATGATGAACAAGGGCCTGGAGCTGATCGAGGCCTGTTGGCTATTTGATGCCAAGCCGTCTCAGGTTGAGGTGGTGATTCATCCGCAAAGCGTGATTCATTCGCTGGTCGACTACGTCGATGGTTCAGTATTGGCGCAGTTGGGCAATCCGGATATGCGCACGCCGATCGCCAATGCACTGGCATGGCCCGAGCGCATCGACTCCGGGGTTGCGCCGCTGGATCTGTTTGCAATCGCGCGTCTGGACTTCCAGGCGCCCGACGAAGCGCGTTTCCCGTGCTTGCGTCTGGCACGGCAGGCGGCAGAGGCCGGGAACAGTGCTCCGGCCATGTTGAACGCCGCGAATGAGGTGGCTGTTGCAGCCTTTCTCGATGGACGTGTCCGTTACCTGGAGATCGCGAGTATCATCGAAGAGGTGTTAAACCTCGAACCTGTGGTTTCGGTCGATGATCTCGATGCGGTTTTCACTGCGGACGCGAAAGCGCGTGTCCTGGCCGAGCGTTGGTTGAGTCGTCACGGGCGATAGGTGTTGCAGCGGGTTTGCCCACGGCAGCACTGAATAGGATTGCGGAGAAAGTAGATGAGCGCGCTCTATATGATTGTCGGCACCCTGGTGGCTTTGGGCGTGCTGGTCACCTTCCATGAATTTGGCCATTTCTGGGTCGCGCGTCGCTGTGGCGTCAAGGTTCTGCGTTTCTCCGTGGGCTTCGGYCTGCCATTGCTGCGCTGGCATGACCGGCGCGGCACCGAGTTCGTGATCGCTGCCATCCCTTTGGGTGGTTACGTGAAGATGCTCGATGAGCGTGAGGGCGAAGTGCCGGCCGATCAGCTTGATCAGGCTTTCAATCGCAAAACCGTTCGTCAGCGCATCGCCATCGTTGCTGCCGGACCTATTGCCAACTTTTTGTTGGCGCTGGCGTTTTTCTGGGTGCTGGCGATGCTTGGCACCGAGCAGGTGCGTCCTGTCATCGGAGCCGTTGAAGCCGGCAGCATGGCCGCCAAGGCCGGCTTGAATCCGGGGCAGGAAATCGTCGCCATCGATGGTGAGCCGACTTCGGGTTGGGCAGCGGTGAATCTGCAATTGGTCCGGCGTCTTGGTGAAAGTGGTTCGTTGCAATTGCTGGTGCGCGAACAGGGCTCTACCGCCGATTCGCCGCGCGAACTGGTCCTGGATCACTGGCTCAAGGGGGCTGATGAGCCGGACCCGATTCGTTCGCTGGGTATTCGTCCTTGGCGTCCGGCATTGCCGCCCGTGTTGGCCGAGCTGGACCCTAAAGGCCCGGCGCAGGCTGCTGGCCTGAAGACCGGCGACCGTCTGCTGGCGCTCGATGGCCAGGCGCTGACCGATTGGCAGCAGGTGGTCGATTGGGTGCGTGTGCGTCCTGATACCAAAATTGTGCTGCATATCGAGCGTGACGGTGCTCAAATCGACGTCCCGGTTACCTTGGCAACTCGCGACAAGGCGAAAGTGGCCAGTGGTTATCTGGGGGCAGGGGTGAAGGCTGTCGATTGGCCACCAGCCATGATTCGCGAGGTCAGCTACGGTCCCGTGGCCGCGATTGGCGAAGGTGCTCGACGCACCTGGACCATGAGTGTGCTGACCCTTGATTCACTAAAGAAAATGTTGTTCGGTGAGCTCTCGGTAAAAAACTTGAGTGGACCGATAACCATTGCTAAAGTGGCGGGCGCTTCTGCCCAGTCGGGCGTCGCTGATTTCCTGAATTTCCTGGCTTATCTGAGTATTAGCCTGGGCGTTCTGAATTTGCTGCCCATTCCTGTACTGGATGGGGGGCATCTGTTGTTTTATCTGATCGAGTGGGCGCGTGGTCGTCCCTTGTCGGATCGGGTGCAGAGTTGGGGGATACAGATCGGTATCAGTTTGGTGATCGGGGTGATGTTGCTTGCTCTGGTCAACGATCTGGGTCGACTGTAACGCTTCGCTGAATTGCGAATCTGCCGCATTTTGCGGCAGTTTGTTTATTGCCAGTTGGAATAAGAAAGGACTTCATGAAACGTCTGCTGCTAACTGCGGTTCTCACCGTATTGATGATCGCCGAAGTTCACGCCGAGTCCTTCACTATCTCCGATATTCGCATCAATGGCCTCCAGCGGGTATCCGCGGGTAGCGTCTTTGGTGCCTTGCCGTTGAACGTCGGTGAACAGGCGGATGATCGTCGCCTGGTGGAATCCACTCGTGCGCTGTTCAAAACCGGTTTCTTTCAAGATATCCAGCTGGGCCGCGATGGCAATGTCCTGGTCATTACTGTAGTCGAGCGCCCGTCGGTCGCCAGTATCGAGATCGAAGGCAACAAGGCGATCTCCACTGAAGACCTGATGAAAGGCCTTAAACAATCCGGTCTGGCCGAAGGCGAGATCTTCCAGCGTGCAACGCTTGAAGGCGTGCGTAACGAGCTGCAGCGCCAGTACGTCGCTCAAGGCCGCTACTCGGCCACCGTTGACACTGAAGTTGTTCCTCAGCCGCGCAACCGCGTTGGCTTGAAGGTCAATATCAATGAAGGCACTGTCGCGGCTATCCAGCACATCAACGTGGTGGGTAACACGGTTTTCCCTGATGAAGACCTGATCGACCTGTTTGAACTCAAGACCAGCAACTGGTTGTCGTTCTTCAAGAACGATGACAAGTACGCTCGTGAAAAGCTTTCCGGTGACCTGGAGCGCCTGCGTTCCTACTACCTGGACCGTGGCTATATCAACATGGATATCGCTTCGACCCAGGTGTCGATCACCCCGGACAAAAAGCACGTCTATATCACCGTCAATATCAACGAAGGTCAGAAGTACAACGTTCGTGACGTGAAGCTCAGCGGTGACCTGAAGGTCCCGGAAGACCAGGTCAAGGCGCTGCTGCTGGTGCAAAAAGGCCAGGTGTTCTCGCGTAAGCTGATGACCACGACTTCCGAGTTGATCACCCGTCGCCTGGGTAACGAGGGCTACACCTTCGCCAACGTCAACGGCGTACCGACGCCGCATGACGACGATCACACCGTTGATATCACCTTTGTGGTCGATCCGGGCAAGCGTGCATACGTAAACCGCATCAACTTCCGCGGCAACACCAAGTCGGAAGACGAAGTGCTCCGTCGTGAAATGCGCCAGATGGAAGGTGGCTGGGCTTCGACCTACCTGATCGACCAGTCCAAGACCCGTCTGGAACGTCTGGGCTTCTTCAAGGAGGTCAACGTCGAGACTCCGGCTGTACCGGGTGTCGATGACCAGGTAGACGTGAACTACGCCGTTGAAGAGCAACCTTCCGGTTCGATTACCGCCAGCGTTGGTTTTGCTCAGAGCGCCGGTTTGATCCTGGGTGGTTCGATTACCCAGAACAACTTCCTGGGTACCGGTAACAAGGTCAGCATCGGTTTGACCCGTAGCCAATACCAGAGCCGTTATAACTTCGGCTACGTTGACCCGTACTGGACTGCCGATGGCGTGAGCCTGGGTTACAACGCTTTCTATCGCACCACAGACTACAAAAACCTTGATGTCAACGTAGCCAGCTATGCGGTGGACAGCTTGGGCGCTGGCGTCAACGTCGGATATCCGATCAGCGAAACTTCGCGTCTGACCTTCGGTCTGACGGCGCAGCAAGACAAGATCAAGACTGGCCAGTACACCGTTGACGAGATTTTTGACTTCGTTAACCGTGAAGGCGACCAGTTCCTGAACTTCAAGGCTTCGGCCGGCTGGTCCGAGTCGACACTGAACAAAGGCGTGCTGGCGACTCGTGGTCATTCCCAGAGTTTGACGATGGAAGCGACGACACCGGGTAGCGACCTGTCTTTCTTTAAACTGGATTACCGTGGCCAACTGTTCCAGCCATTGTCCGAGAACTACACCATGCGTCTGCATACAGAGCTGGGCTATGGTGACGGTTATGGTTCGACCAATGGCCTGCCGTTCTACGAGAACTACTACGCGGGTGGTTTCAACTCGGTTCGCGGCTTCAAGGACAGCACGCTGGGGCCTCGCAGTACACCGAGCCGAGGCGTTAACCCGGGAACTTCCGTCGACCCAGACCAGGACCCGCTGCCGTTTGGTGGTAACGTCCTGATCCAGGGTGGTGTAGAGGTTCTGTTCCCTCTGCCGTTCGTGAAGGATCAGCGTTCCTTGCGTACATCGGTATTCTGGGACGTGGGTAACGTGTTCGACTCGAGTTGCACGCAGAGCACTAACGCCGATGGTTCGAAGTCCAAAACACAGTGCAACGAAGTCAGCCTGAGCAATATGGCCAGTTCGGTGGGTGTAGGTGTGACATGGGTTACCGCCCTTGGTCCGTTGAGCTTTGCCTTGGCAATGCCGGTCAAGAAGCCGGACAGCAATGCGGAGACTCAGGTGTTCCAATTCTCCCTCGGTCAGACTTTCTAATAGCCTGATCCAAGATAACGACAATGGATTTTGTAGGAGTGCATCGTGCGTAAGTTGACTCAATTGGTTCTCCTGGCAACTGTCCTGGTAGCAACCCCGGCATTTGCCGAAATGAAAATCGCGGTACTGAACTATCAGATGGCCCTGCTGGAGTCTGACGCGGCGAAGAAGTACGCCGTGGATGCCGAGAAGAAGTTTGGTCCGCAGCTGACCAAGCTCAAAGCCCTGGAAAGCAGTGCCAAAGGCATTCAGGATCGTCTGGTAAGCGGTGGCGACAAGATGGCCCAGGGCGAGCGTGAGCGTCTTGAACTTGAATTCAAGCAAAAGGCCCGTGACTTCCAGTTCCAGTCCAAAGAGCTGAACGAAGCCAAAGCCGTTGCTGACCGTGAAATGCTGAAGCAGCTCAAGCCGAAACTGGACAGCGCTGTGGAAGAAGTCATCAAGAAAGGTGCTTTTGACCTGGTCTTCGAGCGTGGCGCAGTGATTGATGTCAAGCCTCAGTACGACATCACTCGCCAGGTTATCGAGCGCATGAATCAGCTGAAGTAATCCATGACAGCGACTATAAAGCTCGGCCAATTGGCCGAGTTCCTCGGGGCCACTCTCCGTGGCTCCGCGGAGAAAGAAATCACTGGGCTGGCCACCTTGCAGGAGGCTGGCCCAGCTCAGTTGAGCTTTCTGGCAAACCCCCAATACCGTAAATATCTGGCCGACAGCCAGGCCGCAGCTGTGTTGCTGAAGGCCGCTGACGCAGAAAGTTTTGCCGGTGATGCGCTGGTTGTGCCTGATCCCTATGCGGCGTATGCCCGGGTCTCCCATCTGTTCGATCCCAAGCCCAAGGCTGCTGCCGGTATCCATCCGACAGCGGTGGTGGCAGTGGACGCAGTGGTTGATCCGGCTGCGAGCATTGGCGCGTTTGCCGTGATCGAAAGCGCTGCGCGAATTGCTGCAGGTGTGACGGTCGGTGCCCACTGCTTCATCGGTGCGCGCAGCGAGATCGGTGAGGGCGGTTGGTTGGCCCCGCGTGTGACGCTGTACCACGACGTACGCATCGGCAAGCGCGTGGTGATTCAGTCCGGTGCCGTGCTCGGTGGTGAAGGCTTTGGTTTTGCCAACGAAAAAGGCATCTGGCAGAAGATCGCCCAGGTGGGTGGGGTATTGATCGGTGACGATGTGGAGATTGGCGTGAATACCGCCATCGACCGCGGTGCGCTGGCCGACACCATCATCGGCAATGGCGTGAAGCTCGATAACCAGATTCAGATCGCCCACAACGTGCAAGTCGGTGATCACACGGCCATGGCGGCGTGCGTGGGGATTTCCGGCAGCACCAAAATCGGCAAGCACTGCATGCTGGCGGGTGGTGTGGGGCTGGTCGGACACATTGATATTTGCGACAACGTATTCCTGACCGGGATGACCATGGTGACTCACTCGATTACCGAGCCGGGTTCCTATTCCTCCGGGACAGCTATGCAACCGGCTGCCGAGTGGCGCAAAAGCGCGGCACGTATCCGTCAGCTCGATGATATCGCGCGACGCCTGCGACAGCTGGAAAAGCGTGTTGGGGACGTGACCCCTGACAGCAATGCTTCATCAGATGGCTGATACCATTTCCATATCAAGTGTGCACAGCCGTTAGACTGCCTCCTTGATTTGCTAGAGGAGTGTGCGTCAGTCGCGCGCTCCCAATCTTTACATAGGCTTCCCCCCGAAATGATGGACATCAACGAGATTCGCGAATACCTGCCTCACCGTTACCCGTTCCTGTTGGTGGACCGGGTAGTGGAGCTGGATGTTGAGGGCAAGCGCATTCGCGCCTACAAGAATGTCAGCATCAACGAGCCGTTCTTCAATGGTCACTTCCCGGCGCATCCAATCATGCCGGGCGTACTGATCATCGAAGCGATGGCTCAGGCTGCCGGGATCCTTGGTTTCAAAATGCTCGACGTCAAGCCTGCCGATGGCACGCTTTACTACTTCGTCGGCTCCGACAAGCTGCGTTTCCGCCAGCCGGTTCTGCCGGGTGATCAGTTGATTCTTGAAGCGAAGTTCATCAGCTGCAAGCGTCAGATCTGGAAGTTCGAATGCCAGGCTTCGGTCGATGGCAAGCCAGTCTGCTCTGCTGAAATCATCTGTGCGGAACGCAAACTATGAGTTTGATTGACCCTCGCGCAATCATCGATCCGACGGCCATTCTGGCCGACGACGTCGAGGTCGGCCCGTGGTCGATCGTCGGCGCAGGTGTGGAAATCGGCGAGGGAACAGTGATCGGCCCGCACGTGATTCTCAAAGGGCCGACACGTATCGGTAAGCACAACCGCATTTACCAGTTTTCCTCGGTAGGTGAGGACACGCCCGATTTGAAGTACAAGGGTGAAGAAACCCGTCTGGTGATCGGTGACCACAATGTCATCCGTGAAGGCGTGACCATTCACCGTGGCACTGTTCAGGATCGCTCCGAAACGACCTTGGGCGACCACAACCTGATCATGGCTTATGCCCATATTGGCCATGACAGCGTTATCGGCAATAACTGCATCCTGGTCAACAACACCGCGTTGGCCGGTCATGTGCACGTCGATGACTGGGCGATCCTGTCCGGCTTTACCCTGGTTCATCAGTATTGCCATATTGGCGCCCACAGCTTTTCTGGTATGGGCACCGCCATTGGCAAGGACGTTCCAGCCTATGTCACGGTGTTCGGCAACCCTGCCGAAGCCCGTAGCATGAACTTCGAAGGCATGCGTCGCCGTGGTTTCAGCGAAGAGGCGATCCACGCATTACGCCGCGCCTACAAAGTGGTTTATCGCCAGGGTTTGACAGTCGAACAAGCGCTTGTCGAGTTGGCCGAGCCGTCGGAAGAGTTCCCGGAAGTTGCGATATTCCGTGACTCCATTCAGTCTTCGACTCGCGGCATCACCCGTTAATCATGGCCAGTCTGCGTATTGCACTGGTGGCGGGCGAAGCCTCCGGCGATATTCTGGGTGCGGGTCTGATGCGTGCGCTCAAGGCACAGCATCCTGCGATTGAGTTCATCGGTGTCGGCGGACCGCTGATGCAGGCTGAAGGCCTGACCTCTTACTTCCCGATGGAGCGTCTGGCGGTCATGGGCCTGGTCGAGGTGCTCGGCCGCTTGCGTGAGCTGTTGGCTCGCCGCAAAAAACTGATCGCGACCCTCATCGCCGAAAAGCCGGATGTTTTCATCGGCATCGACGCTCCGGATTTCACCCTTAACATCGAACTTAAGCTGCGTCAGGCCGGAATCAAGACCGTGCATTACGTCAGTCCATCGGTTTGGGCATGGCGTCAAAAGCGCGTGCTGAAGATTCGCGAAGGCTGCGATCTGATGCTCACGCTGTTCCCGTTTGAAGCCAGATTCTACGAAGAGAAAGGCGTGCCGGTGAGATTTGTCGGCCACTCGCTGGCCGATGCGATTCCCCTTGAGGCTGACCGCTCGGCTGCGCGCGCCGAACTGGGATTACCAGAAGACGACCCGCTGGTTGCGCTGATGCCGGGCAGCCGGGGCGGGGAGGTTGGGCGCCTGGGTGCCTTGTTCCTCGACACCGCCGAGCGTTTGCGGGCCATGCGTCCCGGTGTGCGGTTCGTCATGCCGTGCGCCAGCCCTGAACGCCGCGTGCAGCTCGAAGAGCTGTTGGCTGGCCGTGATTTACCGGTGACCTTGCTCGATGGCCGCTCCCATCAGGCGCTGGCCGCTTGCGACGCGGTGCTGATTGCTTCGGGAACCGCAACCCTGGAAGCCCTGTTGTACAAGCGGCCGATGGTCGTGGCTTACCGCTTGGCGCCGCTGACGTTCTGGATCCTCAAGCGCATGGTGAAAAGCCCTTACATCTCCTTGCCGAATTTGCTGGCTCAGCGTCTGCTGGTGCCCGAGTTGCTGCAAGACGATGCGACCCCCGAGGCATTGGCGCTGACGCTGTCGCCATTGATCGATGGCGGTGAAGAGCAAACCACCGGTTTTGACCAGATTCATCGGACCTTGCGTCGCGACGCCTCGAATCAGGCCGCAGATGCCGTCCTCAATCTGATCGGCAAATCTCAATGAGTAACGTAAAGATGCAAATGGGCCTGGATTTTACCCTCGTCGCAGACGCCGAAGACCTGGTCGCCGGTGTCGATGAGGTCGGTCGCGGCCCGCTCTGCGGCGCAGTGGTGACGGCGGCGGTGATCCTCGATCCGAGCCGGCCGATCCTCGGGCTCAATGACTCGAAGAAGCTCACCGAAGCGCGCCGTGAAAAGCTCTACGACGAAATCCGCGAGAAAGCCCTGAGCTGGTGCATTGCACGTGCCGAAGTCGAAGAAATCGACGAACTGAATATTCTGCACGCTACCATGCTGGCCATGCAGCGTGCCGTCGAAGGCCTGCACATCACGCCGAAACTGGCGATGATCGACGGCAACCGCTGTCCGAAACTGGCCATGCCGGCTGAAGCCGTGGTCAAAGGCGATAGCAAGGTCCCGGCCATCGCAGCGGCATCGATTCTGGCGAAAGTCAGCCGTGATCGCGAAATGGCGGCATTCGAATTGATTTACCCGGGTTACGGCATCGGCGGCCACAAAGGCTACCCGACGCCCGTCCATCTGGAGGCCTTGGCCCGACTGGGGCCGACACCGATTCACCGGCGTTCGTTCGCGCCGGTGCGCCTTGCTTATGAGGCCCGCGAGGGTTTGATCGAGAGCTAGTCTCAAGGCTGATGTTTTTGCCAAGGCCCGGTACAATCCGGGCCTTGTTGTCTTCATGTTTTCAGACAGGATCACTATGCCGGCTTCATTCGTTCACCTACGCCTGCACACTGAATACTCCCTGGTCGACGGTCTGGTGCGGATCAAACCGCTGGTCAAGACCCTGGTCGGCATGAACATGCCTGCCGTGGCGGTCACCGACCAGAACAACATGTGTTCCCTGGTCAAGTTCTACAAAAACGCCATGGGCGCCGGGATCAAGCCGATCTGTGGCGCCGACCTGTGGCTATCGAACAAGGACCCTGACAATCCGCTGAGCCGGATCAGCTTCCTGGCGATGAACGCCGTTGGCTACCGCAACCTCACCGAGTTGATTTCGCGTGGCTTTATCGACGGCCAGCGCAATGGTCAGGTCATCATCGAGCGCGAGTGGGTGGCCGAGGCCAACGAAGGCTTGATCATGTTGTCGGCGGCGAAGGAGGGCGAGATTGGTATCGCCTTGCTCGGTGGCAATCCTGATGAGGCCGAGACTCTGGCCCGTGAGTGGATGGCAATATTCCCGGATCGCTTCTATCTGGAAATCCAGCGCACCAATCGCCCCAACGACGAAGAACAGTTGCACGCCGCTGTGGCCCTGGCTGACAAGATCGGCGCGCCGCTGGTGGCGACCAACGATGTGCGCTTCATCAAGCAGGAAGACTTCGCCGCTCACGAAACCCGCGTATGCATCGGTGAAGGGCGGGCGCTCGACGATCCGCGCCGCTCGAAGAACTACAGCGACCAGCAGTACCTGAAAAGCGCCGAGGAAATGGCCGAGTTGTTCAGCGACTTGCCCGAAGCGCTGGAAAACACCGTTGAAATCGCCAAGCGCTGCAATATCGATGTGAAGCTCGGCAAACACTTCCTGCCCAACTTCCCGATTCCCGATGGCATGACCATCGACGAGTATTTCCGCAAAGTCTCCTTCGACGGCCTGGAAGAGCGCTTGAGCGTTCTGCTGCCCAAGGACACGACCGAAGATTACGAGGCCAAGCGTCAGGTCTATGTCGACCGGTTGAATTTCGAGCTGGATATCATCATCCAGATGGGCTTCCCCGGTTACTTCCTGATCGTTATGGACTTTATCCAGTGGGCCAAGAACAACGGCGTACCGGTAGGTCCTGGCCGTGGGTCGGGTGCCGGGTCGCTGGTGGCCTATGTGCAGAAGATTACCGACCTCGACCCGCTGGAATATGACCTGCTGTTCGAACGTTTCCTGAACCCGGAACGGGTTTCCATGCCCGACTTCGACGTCGACTTCTGCATGGACGGTCGTGACCGGGTGATCGACTACGTGGCCGAGAAATACGGCCGCAACGCGGTAAGCCAGATCATCACGTTTGGTTCCATGGCCGCCAAGGCTGTGGTCCGTGACGTGGCGCGGGTGCAGGGCAAGTCCTACGGACTGGCGGATCGTCTGTCGAAGATGATCCCCTTCGAAGTCGGCATGACCCTGGAAAAAGCCTACGAGCAGGAAGAAATCCTCCGCGACTTCATCAAGGTCGATGAAGAGGCCGCGGAAATCTGGGAGATGGCGCGCAAGCTTGAAGGCATTGTGCGTAACGTCGGCAAGCACGCCGGTGGTGTGGTGATCGCGCCGACCAAGCTGACCGACTTCTCGCCGATCTATTGCGACGAAGAAGGGGGCGGCCTGGTAACCCAGTTCGACAAGGACGACGTCGAGGCTGCGGGTCTGGTGAAGTTCGACTTCCTGGGTCTGCGAACCCTGACCATCATCGATTGGGCGCTGAAAACCATCAACCGCGACCGCGCCAAGGTCAATGAGCCGCCGCTGGATATCGCGTTTATCCCACTGGACGACAAACCGACCTACACGCTGCTGCAAAAAGCTGAAACCACCGCGGTGTTCCAGCTCGAGTCGCGCGGCATGAAAGAGCTGATCAAAAAGCTCAAGCCCGACTGCCTGGAAGACTTGATCGCACTCGTGGCGTTGTTCCGTCCAGGCCCGTTGCAATCGGGCATGGTGGATGACTTCATCAACCGTAAACACGGTCGCGCCGAACTGGCGTACCCGCACTCGGATTACCAGTACGAAGGCCTCAAGCCGGTATTGGCGCCGACCTACGGCATCATCCTGTATCAGGAACAGGTGATGCAGATCGCTCAGGTCATGGCCGGCTACACCCTCGGTGGTGCGGACATGCTGCGTCGGGCCATGGGTAAGAAAAAACCCGAAGAAATGGCCAAGCAGCGTGGCGGCTTTATTGAGGGTTGCGCGACCAATAATATCGATGCCGACCTGGCCGGTAACATTTTCGACCTGGTGGAAAAATTCGCCGGTTACGGCTTCAACAAATCTCACTCTGCCGCCTACGGCCTGGTGTCGTACCAGACCGCCTGGCTGAAAGCCCACTACCCGGCACCGTTCATGGCCGCGGTACTCTCGGCGGATATGCACAACACCGACAAGGTCGTGACCTTGATCGAGGAAGTGCGGACCATGAAGCTGCGCCTCGACGCGCCGGACGTGAACACCTCGGAGTTCAAGTTCACGGTGAACGACGAAGGCCGGATCATTTACGGTCTGGGGGCGATCAAGGGGGTTGGCGAGGGGCCGGTTGAAGCGATTACTGAAGCGCGCCTGGAAGGGCCCTTCAAGGACCTGTTCGATTTCTGCGCCCGGGTCGACCTCAAGCGCATCAACAAACGGACCCTCGACGGGTTGATCCGCAGCGGTGCGCTGGACCGACTCGGCCCGTATTTCCACGACGAACCGAAAGCCTATCAGGCCAACATCGACCGCAATCGCGCCGTCTTGCTGACGGCCATGGAAGAAGCGATCAAGGCGGCCGAGCAGACGGCGCGGACCCACGACAGTGGGCACGCGGACCTGTTTGGCGGTCTGTTTGTCGAAGAAGACGCCGACGTCTACGCCAATCACCGCAAAGCCAAGGAGCTGACGCTCAAGGAGCGCCTGAAGGGGGAGAAAGACACCCTGGGGCTGTACCTGACCGGTCACCCGATTGACGAATACGAAGGTGAAATCCGCCGCTTTGCCCGTCAACGCATCATCGATTTGAAACCGGCGCGTGATACACAGACGGTCGCGGGCATGATCATTGCCTTGCGGGTGATGAAGAACAAGAAGGGCGACAAGATGGGGTTCATCACCCTCGACGACCGCTCGGGCCGGATCGAAGCGTCGCTGTTTGCCGAGGCGTTCCATTCCGCGCAGTCGCTGTTGCAGACTGACGCGATGGTGGTGGTCGAAGGCGAAGTCAGCAATGACGACTTCTCCGGTGGCCTGCGCTTGCGGGTCAAGCGGGTGATGAGCATGGAAGATGCGCGCACCAACCTGGCCGAGAGTCTGCGCCTGAAGGTCCAGACCCAGGACCTCAAAGGCGATCAGCTACGCTGGCTAGGCGAGTTGTTCAAGCGTCACCGCGGTGCGTGCCCGATTACCATGGAGTACACCAGTCCTGATGCCAAGGCCTTGTTGCAGTTCAGCGAGACCTGGCGAATCGATCCGGCGGATGCCTTGATTCAAGCCCTGCGTGACCAGTTCGGGCGAGACAACGTCTTCCTCCAATACCGTTGACGGTCAGGCGCCATTCTTTACCTTTGAAAGCTTGGCCTTGACCTTGACCCAATTTTTAATCTCGACCTGAACGCGCCTGTCCCTTAAGGTAGGGCGCGAATAGACAACCGGCCGGCCCAAGCTCTCTTGGACGTCGACCCAAGACGGACGCCTATGAACCCGAATTTTCTTGATTTCGAACAGCCGATCGCCGACCTGCAAGCCAAGATCGAAGAGTTGCGCTTGGTCGGTAATGACAATTCGCTGAATATCGGCKATGAAATCTCCCGCCTGCAAGACAAGAGCAGCACGCTCACCGAAGACATCTTCGGCAAGTTGACCAGCTGGCAGATCGCGCGTCTGGCGCGTCACCCACGTCGCCCGTACACCCTGGACTACATCGAACACATCTTCACCGAGTTCGATGAATTGCACGGTGACCGTCACTTCTCCGACGACGCTGCGATTGTCGGCGGTGTTGCCCGTCTGGACGACCAGCCGGTGATGATCATCGGCCACCAGAAAGGCCGCGAAGTGCGCGAGAAAGTTCGCCGCAACTTCGGTATGCCGCGTCCTGAGGGCTACCGCAAGGCCTGCCGCCTGATGGAAATGGCCGAGCGTTTCAAAATGCCGATCCTGACGTTCATCGACACCCCGGGTGCCTACCCTGGCATCGACGCTGAAGAGCGCAACCAGAGCGAAGCGATTGCCTGGAACCTGCGCGTCATGGCGCGCCTGAAGACCCCAATCATCGCCACCGTGATCGGTGAGGGTGGTTCCGGCGGCGCACTGGCGATCGGCGTTTGCGACCAGCTGAACATGCTGCAGTACTCGACCTACGCGGTGATCTCGCCGGAAGGTTGTGCCTCGATCCTGTGGAAAACCGCCGAGAAGGCACCGGATGCCGCTGAAGCGATGGGCATCACCGCCGAGCGCCTGAAAGGCCTGGGTATCGTTGATAAAGTGATCAGCGAGCCACTGGGTGGCGCGCACCGTGACCCGGCTGCAGCTGCTGCCTTGATCCGTGCCGAGCTGAGCTCGCAACTGGCGATGCTGAAGAAGTTCGACAACGACGCGCTGCTGGCCCGCCGTTACGAGCGTCTGATGAGCTACGGTCTCTGATCTGACCTCGCTGTACCCATGTGGGAGCGAGCCTGCTCGCGATGGCGGCCTGACATTCAACACATCCGTTGGCTGTTGAACCGCTATCGCGAGCAGGCTCGCTCCCACATTTGATTTGTGCGGAGTGATCGATATGCGACAGCCCACGATTGATCTGCCTGACAGGCTTCTGCTGAATCTAGCTCCTTGGCGCACCGCGCCAACCTGGCGTGTCGCCTTCTCCGGTGGTCTCGACTCCACCGTTCTGCTGCACCTTCTTGCGCAACTCGCAAAAAAACATTCCCTGCCTGAACTCAAAGCCATTCACATCCATCACGGCCTCCAGGCTGCGGCTGATGCGTGGCCGGAGCATTGTCAGTCGGTGTGTGATGCTCTGGGTGTGCCGTTGGAGGTTGTTCGCGTTCAGGTCCTGCCTGGTGCGAGTCTTGAACGCGCAGCTCGTGAGTCGCGGTATGGCGCCTTTGTCGAGGCCACCGAAACCAATGAGCTGCTACTGACGGCGCAGCACCGAGACGATCAGGCCGAAACCCTTTTGTTCCGTCTGTTGCGCGGAGCAGGGGTGAGAGGCTTGTCGGCGATCCCGTCGCAGCGTCCATTGGGGCGTGGTTTTTTGCTGCGGCCGTTGCTGGAGGTCTCGCGGGCCGAACTCGAAGCCTATGCCGTCGAGCATCAGTTGAGCTGGATCGAGGATCCGTCGAACGCCGATCAGCAGTTTTCTCGCAATTACCTTCGCCAGCAGATTTTTCCAGCGCTGACTCAGCGTTGGCCGCAGGCCGTGACCACCATTGCCCGCAGTGCTGCGCATTTGAGTGAAGCGCAGGGGCTGCTCGATGATTTGGCCGAGATAGATCTGGTATCCGCCGCAACGGTCAGCGAGTTCGATTGGCTGGGTGTGCCGTCGCTGGAAATGGCTGCGCTTGAAAAGCTTTCCGCCGCCCGCCAGCGCAATGCCCTTAGCCACTGGCTGGCGCCGTTGACGCGGATGCCGGACAGTGACCATTGGTCGGGTTGGGAAAATTTGCGCGATGCAGTGACGGATGCGCGGCCGATCTGGCGCCTGGCAGACGGTGAATTGCATCGTGCGAACGGGCGAATCTGGTGGTTGTCCGGCCATTGGCTGAACCTCCCCGAGCCGGCTCCGCTTTGGCCTGATCCGTCGGTGGCACTGCTGCTGCCGGACAACGGCCGGTTGACCTTCAGCGGGACCATTCCTGCCGGCGTATTAAGCGTGCGCTACCGGCAGGGCGGTGAAATCATGCATTTGCCGGGGCGCGGGCATCGCGACCTCAAACGTTTGCTCAATGAAAGCGGCCTGCCGCTGTTTGCCCGTGGCAGATTGCCGCTGCTCTTCTGCAATAAACAATTGCTCGCGGTGGCAAACCTGCGTGGGCTCGACGGTAGTGCGGGGGGAAACGGTCTTTTGCGGTGGCAGCCAGCGATCAACGATCAAGGTTTGAGCTGAAAGGGGCTTTCCGGTAGACTACGCTCCCTTCTTGATACAACTTCTGTGGATTCAGCTGAATTGCAGGAGTTGCCGATTACCAAGCAGTCTTTGCTGGGCGATTCCAAAAAATGTGTAGCGAGCAACGTACCGGTGATTCTTCTTCCGGTCTGTCCCAACGCGGCGGTTTTTTTGAAAGATGCACTGTAATTAATGCAGGTGATCGGGGGCTTCGGCCTTCCTTCGCTTTCCCCGGCGGCTCGGACCGCTTTAACGCAGACTTCTAGGGTTTTTCATGACGCGCTACATATTCGTCACGGGCGGTGTTGTTTCTTCATTGGGGAAAGGCATTGCATCGGCTTCATTGGCGGCCATCCTGGAGGCGCGGGGACTTAAGGTCACCATGCTCAAGCTGGACCCGTACATCAACGTTGACCCGGGCACCATGAGCCCGTTCCAGCACGGTGAAGTGTTCGTCACTCACGACGGCGCCGAGACCGACCTGGACCTGGGCCACTACGAGCGGTTCATCCGCACGACCATGACCCAGAACAACAACTTCACCACCGGCCGTGTCTACGAGCACGTCCTGCGCAAAGAGCGCCGTGGTGATTACCTGGGCGCAACCATCCAGGTGATTCCGCACATCACCGACGAAATCAAGCGCCGCATCATCAAGGGTGCAGGCGATGCCGACGTGGCGATGGTCGAGATCGGTGGCACCGTGGGTGACATCGAATCCCAGCCGTTCCTCGAAGCCATCCGTCAATTGCGTTTCGAAGTCGGCGCCAAGCGCGCGATGCTGATGCACCTGACTCTGGTGCCGTACATCGCCACTGCCGGCGAAACCAAAACCAAGCCAACTCAGCACTCGGTCAAGGAGCTGCGTTCCATCGGTCTGCAGCCAGACGTGCTGGTATGCCGTTCCGACCACCCGATCGATATCTCTTCACGTCGCAAGATCGCGCAGTTCACCAACGTTGAAGAACGTGCGGTCATCGCGCTGGAAGACGCCGACACCATCTACAAAATCCCGGGCATCCTGCATTCCCAGGGCCTGGATGATTTCGTCGTCGAGCGTTTCGGCCTGCAATGTGGCGGCGCCGATCTGTCTGAGTGGGAAGCCGTGGTCGATGCCAAGCTCAACCCTGAGCACGAAGTCACCATCGCCATGGTCGGCAAGTACATGGAGCTGCTGGACGCCTACAAGTCGCTGATCGAAGCGATGAGTCATGCCGGCATCAGCAACCGTACCAAGGTCAACCTGCGTTACATCGACTCCGAAGACATCGAGAACCAGGGCACCGCGCTGCTGGAAGGCGCTGATGCGATTCTGGTTCCTGGCGGCTTCGGTCTGCGTGGCGTGGAAGGCAAGATCACCGCCGTTCAATACGCTCGCGAAAACAAGGTTCCGTACCTGGGTATCTGCCTGGGCATGCAAGTCGCCGTGATCGAATTCGCCCGTAACGTGCTGGGCTGGAAAGACGCCAACTCCACCGAGTTCGATCGCACCAGCGGTCACCCGGTCGTGGGACTGATCACCGAGTGGGAAGATGCCACCGGTGCCGTCGAAACCCGTTCCGAATCGTCCGATCTGGGCGGCACCATGCGTCTGGGTGCTCAGGAGTGCCTGCTGGAAGCCGGCTCCCTGGTCCACGATTGCTACGCCAAGGACGTGATCGTCGAGCGTCATCGTCATCGCTATGAAGTGAACAACAAGCTGCTGCCGCAACTGATCGAAGCCGGTCTGAAAATCTCCGGTCGTTCCGGTGACGGTGCGCTGGTTGAAGTGGTTGAAGCGCCGAACCACCCATGGTTCGTTGCTTGCCAGTTCCACCCGGAGTTCACCTCGACTCCGCGCGACGGCCACCCGTTGTTCAGCGGCTTCGTCAAAGCAGCTTTGGCTCAACACCAGAAGAAGGCTTGAACCTGATGGCTCAAAAGATCATCCGCGTAGGCAACATCGAAATCGCCAACGACAAACCGATGGTGCTGTTCGGTGGCATGAACGTGCTGGAAAGCCGTGACATGGCGATGCAGGTCTGTGAAGAGTACGTAAAGGTTACCGAGAAGCTTGGTATCCCTTACGTGTTCAAGGCCAGCTTCGACAAGGCCAACCGTTCATCGGTAACCTCCTATCGGGGCCCCGGTCTCGAGGAAGGCATGCGGATTTTCCAGGACATCAAGCAAGCCTTTGGCGTGCCGATCATCACCGATGTCCATGAGCCCGAGCAGGCTGCAGTTGTCGCTGAAGTCTGCGAGATCATCCAGTTGCCGGCCTTCCTGTCGCGCCAGACCGATCTGGTCGTCGCGATGGCCAAGACCGGCGCGGTGATCAACATCAAGAAAGCCCAGTTCCTCGCCCCTCAGGAAATGAAACACATCCTGAGCAAATGCGAAGAGGCCGGTAACGATCAGTTGATCCTCTGCGAGCGTGGTTCGAGCTTCGGCTACAACAACCTGGTCGTGGACATGCTCGGCTTCGGCATCATGAAGCAGTTCGAATACCCGGTGTTCTTCGACGTGACCCACGCGCTGCAAATGCCGGGTGGTCGCTCGGATTCTGCCGGCGGACGCCGCGCCCAGGTCACCGACCTGGCCAAGGCGGGTATGAGCCAGTCGCTGGCCGGCCTGTTCCTGGAAGCGCATCCGGATCCGGACAATGCCAAATGCGACGGCCCTTGTGCCTTGCGTCTGGACAAACTGGAGCCATTCCTGGCTCAGCTCAAGGCTCTGGACGAACTGGTGAAGAGTTTTCCGACGGTAGAAACCGCGTAATCCTCAATTCTCCGGTAAAGTACCGCACGATTCATTGAACGCTCAGGCCCTCGGGCTTGAGCCTTATCGTCCGCAAGTCTGCCCGCTGCTAATCACTTGCCGACGATAAAAGATTTCCTACAGCTGCGTCGTTTTCGTCAACTTTGGAGTGTTTACAACAATGGCAAAAATCGTCGACATCAAAGGTCGTGAAGTTCTCGACTCCCGTGGCAATCCCACTGTCGAAGCGGACGTGCTTCTCGATAACGGCATCATCGGCAGCGCTTGCGCGCCGTCCGGTGCTTCCACCGGTTCGCGCGAAGCGCTCGAGCTGCGTGATGGCGACAAGAGCCGTTACCTGGGCAAGGGTGTACTGAAGGCTGTAGCCAACATCAATGGCCCGATTCGCACCGCGCTGCTGGGTAAAGACCCGGTTGACCAGAAAGCCCTCGACCGCATCATGATCGAGCTGGACGGTACCGAGAACAAAGGCAGCCTGGGCGCTAACGCAATCCTCGCTGTGTCGCTGGCTGCTGCCAAGGCTGCTGCCCACGACCAGGACCTGCCGCTGTACGCACACATCGCCAACCTGAACGGTACTCCGGGTGTTTACTCGATGCCGGTTCCGATGATGAACATCATCAACGGTGGCGAGCACGCCGATAACAACGTCGACATCCAGGAATTCATGGTTCAGCCAGTGGGCGCCAAGACTTTCTCGGAAGGTCTGCGCATGGGCACCGAGATTTTCCATCACCTCAAAGCTGTACTGAAGGCTCGTGGCCTGAGCACTGCGGTAGGTGACGAAGGTGGTTTTGCACCAAACCTGGCGTCCAACGAAGATGCACTGAAAGTGATCTCCGAAGCCGTGGCCAACGCTGGCTACAAACTGGGCACTGACGTGACCCTGGCTCTGGACTGCGCGGCCAGCGAATTCTACGAAGATGGCAAGTACAACCTGTCCGGCGAAGGCCAGGTGTTCACCGCCGAAGGTTTTGCCGATTACCTCAAGGGCTTGACCGAGCGTTACCCGATCATCTCCATTGAAGATGGCCTGGACGAGTCCGACTGGGCTGGCTGGAAAATCCTCACCGACAAAATCGGCGAAAAAACCCAGCTGGTGGGCGACGACCTGTTCGTGACCAACACCAAGATCCTGAAAGAAGGCATCGACAAGAAGATCGCCAACTCGATCCTGATCAAGTTCAACCAGATCGGCACCCTGACCGAAACCCTGGAAGCGATCCAGATGGCCAAGGCCGCTGGTTACACTGCCGTGATCTCGCACCGTTCCGGCGAAACCGAAGACTCGACCATTGCCGACCTGGCTGTGGGCACTTCGGCTGGCCAGATCAAAACCGGTTCGCTGTGCCGTTCCGACCGCGTTTCCAAGTACAACCAACTGCTGCGCATCGAAGAGCAATTGGGCGGCAAAGCCAAGTACAACGGTCGTGGCGAATTCCGCGGCTAAGCTTGGGTAGTTAAAAAGACACCGGATTGTGTCGAAAAAATCGCAGCAGCGGGATTTTTGCCACTAATCTGATGCCTTATAAGTACGAGCCTGGTTCTTCCAGGCTTCGTACTATCAGAAGCTTTAAAGTTGGCATGGCTGTCTTTTTTCACTGGGTACCTGATATTCGATGCGCAGTCCTTACTGGTTGTTTCTTGTCTTGCTCTTGCTGCTGGCTGGTTTGCAATACCGCCTGTGGGTGGGTAATGGCAGCCTGGCGCAAGTGGCCGAGCTGACCCAGCAGATTGCCGATCAGCACGCGGAGAACGAGTCGTTGCTGGAGCGCAATCGGGTCATGGACGCCGAGGTCAGCGAATTGAAGAAAGGCATGGAGACCGTTGAAGAGCGGGCTCGCCATGAGTTGGGCATGGTCAAGGACGGTGAAACCCTTTACCAGTTGGCTCAATGATGAATACGTTACCGGCCTTCTGGGCCGTGATTCCTGCCGCGGGCGTCGGTGCCCGTATGGCCGCGGACCGTCCCAAGCAATACCTGCAACTGGGCGGGCGCACTATTCTCGAACACAGCCTTGGCTGTTTCCTCGATCATCCAGCCTTGAAAGGCCTGGTGGTCAGTCTTGCCGTTGATGATCCTTATTGGCCGACCCTGGCGTGTGCTACTGACCCTCGTATTCAACGGGTGGACGGTGGTGAAGAGCGCTCGGGTTCGGTGCTGAACGCGTTGCTGCATTTGCATGCGCAAGGCGCTGCCGATGAAGATTGGGTGTTGGTCCACGATGCGGCACGACCGAACCTGGCTCGCGATGATCTCGACAAGTTGCTGTCGGAATTGGCTGATGATCCTGTCGGCGGGTTACTGGCTGTGCCTGCGCGTGACACGCTCAAGCGTGTGGACAGGCATGGGCGGGTCCTTGAAACCGTTGACCGCAGTTTGATCTGGCAGGCATACACGCCGCAGATGTTTCGTCTGGGTGCTTTGCACCGGGCGTTGGCGGACAGTCTGGTGGCTGATGTGACTGTTACCGATGAGGCTTCTGCGATGGAGTGGTCTGGGCAGGCGCCACGCTTGATCGAGGGGCGGGCGGATAATCTCAAGGTTACCCGGCCTGAAGACCTCGAGTGGTTGCGCCTGCGTTGGGCGAATCGCCGCTGACTCCTCTGTCACAACGCTCAACTGTTGTGGGAGCGAGCCTGCTCGCGAAGGCAGCCTGACAGCCAACCAATCTTTTGCGGATGTACATAGATCTACTGTGGGAGCGGGCTTGCTCGCGAAGGCGGCCTGACAGCCGACCAATCTCCCGCAGATGTACACCAATCCACTGTGGGAGCGAGCCTGCTCGCGATGGCGGCCTGAAAGCCGACCAACCTCCTGCAGGTGTACATATCCATTCCTGCGGTAACGGCCGCTTAGGGTTTCGCCCTGACGGCGACTCACTTTTGCAGACGCCCAAAAGTAAGCAAAACGCTTCGCCCCAAGCGTACGGCACCTCGCTCCGGCATTCATCAGGGGGCATCGCCTACGGTCTGCTTCGCGACGACCTCCTCTCGATGTGTCCGGCTGCGCCGTACGGCGCTGCGCGCCCACCCCCTGATGAACACCTCCACTCGGCCTCCCGAAGGGGCGGGTGGATCAAGATCAGCAGCGGCAGGCGAGCTAACGCTCGGCCTGTTGAGTGGTGGGGGCGTGTTATTGGTTATCTTTGGAGCTGCGGTAGGCTGCGATTCTTTGATCCTTTGATCCTTTGATCCTTTGATCAAAGTTGGTATTCCGGCCTTTTTGCCAACCCTTCTTTCAGATAGTCCACGAGTTTGCGCACTTTCGGCGATAGATGCCGTTGCTGCGGATACAGCGCCCATACGGCGGTGTTCGGTGGTTGATGARCATCCAGCAACGACACCAGCGCGCCACTGTTCAGGTGCTCCAGCACGTAATAGTCCGGCAGTTGACACAACCCGACACCTTGTAGTGCCGCGTCCAGCACCGCTTGCCCGCTGTTACAGCGCCAATTGCCTTGTACTCGCTGGGAAAACTCTCTGCCGTCCTGCTCCAGTTGCCAGATGTCCGAGCTGCCGATCAGGCAGTTGTGTCGACTCAGCTCCGACAAACTGTGCGGTCGGCCATAACGTTCCAGATAGGACGGCGAGGCGCACAAGTACATGCGTCGTGGCGCCAGGCGCGTGGCCACCAGTCGTGAGTCTTGCAGGCGGCCGAGCCGGATTGCCAGGTCCAGGCCCTCGTGTACCAGGTCGAGCGGACGGTTGCTCAGCTCGATATCGACCCGCAATTGTGGATAAAGCCCCATGAAGCTGGTCACCAGCGGCACGATGAAGCGCTCGCCGTACGCCACTGCACAGGTCATGCGCAGCATGCCTTTGGGTTCGCTGGTCAGGTCGCCGACGGCGCGCAAGGCTTCTTCGCGTCCGTCCTGCAAGCGTTGGCAGTGTTGCAGGAACGTCTGCCCGGCTTCGGTCAGCGTCACCCGACGGGTACTGCGGTAAAGCAGGCGGGTTTGCAGGCGCTCTTCAAGGCGTACGATTTGTCGACTGATGTGCGAAGACGAAACCCCGAGGCGTTCGGCAGCAGCGGTGAACTGGTTGCATTCGGCGACGGCGACGAATTCATCGATGCCTTCCCAGCGGTTCTCGGACATGAAGATTATCCCTGTGTAGCAATAATGTTTTGCTTTTGGCTGGATTATTAATCGTCTGGTGGTGTTTTACACTCGCTGTCTCGTTTTTATTCGCTGGAGAGACAGGATGATCAAGTCGCGCGCTGCCGTTGCCTTCGAGGCCAAGAAACCCCTTGAGATCGTTGAAGTCGATGTCGCCATGCCCAAGGCGGGTGAAGTCCTGTTGCGTGTGGTCGCCTCCGGTGTTTGCCATACCGACGCCTACACCCTGTCGGGCGCTGACCCGGAAGGCATCTTCCCGTCGATCCTCGGCCACGAAGGTGGCGCGATTGTCGAGGCTATCGGCGAAGGTGTGACTTCGGTCGCGGTCGGCGATCACGTGATTCCGCTGTACACCCCGGAATGCGGCCAGTGCAAATTCTGTAAGTCGGGCAAGACCAACCTCTGCCAGGCCATTCGTGCGACCCAGGGCAAAGGCCTGATGCCAGACGGCACCACGCGTTTCTCCTACAAAGGTCAGCCGATTTTCCACTATATGGGCACGTCGACCTTTTCCGAATACACCGTGTTGCCGGAAATCTCCGTCGCGAAGATCCCTAAAGAAGCACCTCTGGAAAAAGTCTGCCTGCTGGGTTGCGGCGTCACCACCGGTATCGGTGCGGTCATCAACACTGCCAAGGTCAAGCCGGGCGACACCGTGGCCATCTTCGGCCTGGGCGGTATTGGCCTGTCTGCGGTCATCGGCGCAGTCAAAGCCAAGGCCGGACGAATCATTGCCATCGACATCAACCCGGCCAAGTTCGAAATCGCCAAGCAGTTGGGCGCTACCGATTGTGTGAACCCGAAAGATTTCGACCGTCCGATTCAGGACGTGATCGTCGACATGACTGACGGCGGTGTCGACTTCTCCTTCGAGTGCATCGGCAATGTACAACTGATGCGTGCGGCACTGGAGTGCTGCCATAAAGGTTGGGGTGAGTCGGTGATCATCGGTGTTGCCGGTGCTGGCCAGGAAATCTCCACTCGTCCGTTCCAGTTGGTGACCGGTCGTGTCTGGCGCGGTTCGGCATTCGGTGGCGTGCGCGGTCGCACCGAGTTGCCAAGCTACGTGGAAATGGCCCAGAGCGGCGAAATCCCGTTGGACACTTTCATCACCCACACCATGGGCCTGGAAGACATCAACAAGGCATTCGACCTGATGCATGAAGGCAAAAGCATCCGCTCTGTCATCCATTTCTGAGGTCGGTCATKAGTCTGGAAAATCTCTCATGCCAGAAGAGCTTCGGTGGCTGGCATAAACGCTACAAGCATCATTCCGAAGTGCTGGGCTGCGACATGGTGTTTGCCGTGTACCTGCCACCGCAAGCGGAGCAGGGCGGTAAGCTGCCGGTGTTGTACTGGTTGTCGGGATTGACCTGCACCGACGAAAACTTCATGCACAAGGCCGGCGCGATGCGCATGGCGGCCGAGCTGGGGCTGATCATTGTCGCACCGGACACCAGCCCGCGAGGCGCCGATGTTCCGGGCGACCCAGACGGCGCGTGGGATTTCGGCCTCGGTGCCGGGTTCTATCTGAATGCCACGCAGGAGCCTTGGGCCAGGCACTATCGGATGCACGACTACGTGGTGCAGGAATTGCCTGCGTTGGTCGAAGCGCATTTTCCGGCCTCGGACAAACGTGGCGTCAGTGGTCACTCCATGGGCGGGCACGGCGCACTGGTCTGTGCCTTGCGCAATCCTGGTCGGTATCAGTCGGTGTCGGCCTTCGCGCCCATCAACAATCCGATGGATTGCCCTTGGGGTCAGAAGGCGTTTTCGCGCTACCTGGGCGAAGAGCGTTCGAAGTGGCGCGAATGGGATGCCTGCGTGCTGATCAGCGAGGCAGTTGAAAAGCTGCCGTTACTGGTGGATCAGGGCGATCGGGACGACTTCCTCGCCACTCAGCTCAAACCCGAAGCACTGCAGCAGGCGGCGAAACTGGCCGGCCATCCGCTGACCTTGCGTCTACAGCCGGGCTACGACCACAGCTATTTCTTTATCGCCAGCTTTATTGATGAACACTTGCGACATCACGCACACGCTCTAGGCGCCTAAAGCAGGTAGAATCACGCCCTGACTAAATCGGGGCGTTTTTTTATGCGTATTGGCCACGGCTATGATGTGCACCGTTTCGCTGAAGGCGATTTCATCACTCTGGGCGGTGTGCGAATTGCACACGGTTTCGGGCTGCTCGCCCATTCCGACGGCGACGTCTTGCTGCATTCGTTGAGCGATGCCTTGCTCGGCGCAGCGGCGCTGGGTGATATCGGTAAACACTTTCCAGACACCGACCCGCAATTCAAAGGTGCTGACAGCCGCGTACTGTTGCGTCACGTTGTCGCGCTGATCCACGCCAAGGGCTGGAAGGTCGGCAATGTCGATAACACCATCGTTGCCCAGGCGCCGAAAATGGCCCCGCATATCGAATCGATGCGTGCGCTGATCGCCGCGGATCTTCAAGTTGAGTTGGATCAAGTGAACGTGAAAGCTACCACCACCGAAAAGCTCGGCTTTGTCGGTCGCGAAGAAGGCATTGCCGTGCACTCCGTTGCCTTGTTGCTGCGCGCATGAATGAACTGCAATTGCTCGGCCCGCGTGCCTACGGCGAAGCCCTCGGCACTGCCGTACTGAAAGCCATCGCGGAAGATTTTCAGGTCGATGAAGTCCTCGATATTCCGCTGACTGGCGAAGGCGAACACCTGTGGATCTGGGTGGAAAAACGCGGCCTGAACACTGAAGAGGCGGCCCGGCGAATTGCCAAGGCTGCCGGCGTGCCGTTGCGCACCGTCAGTTATGCCGGCCTGAAAGATCGCCAGGCACTGACCCGCCAGTGGTTCAGCGTGCAATTGCCCGGCAAGGCCGATCCTGACTTGTCCGCGGCAGAAAACGACACACTGAAAATCCTCAAGACCGCACGCCATAAACGCAAGCTGCA
Source organism: Pseudomonas sp. 05N432 (assembly GCF_056396945.1). Taxonomy (NCBI): domain Bacteria; kingdom Pseudomonadati; phylum Pseudomonadota; class Gammaproteobacteria; order Pseudomonadales; family Pseudomonadaceae; genus Pseudomonas; species Pseudomonas sp. 05N432. Next base: position 141,913 of record NZ_JBFTMM010000002.1, read on the forward strand.
GCGCGGTGCGCATTCGGCCAATGGCTTTACCTTGCGCTTGACCCAGTTTGCTGGCGACAAGGACGCGATTGAAGCGCGTCTGCAACTGATCGCCAAACATGGTATTCCCAACTACTTCGGCGCGCAGCGTTTCGGCCACAACGGCGGCAATGTGGTGGATGCTCGGGACTGGGCGGCACGCAAAGCCTTGCCGGAGCAGCGCAACGTGCGTTCACGCCTGCTCTCCACTGCGCGCAGCTTTCTGTTCAATCAGGTGTTGGCGGCGCGAGTTGCCGACGGTAGTTGGCAGCGCGCCCAGGTGGGCGACTTGCTGGCTTTCACCGACAGCCGCAGCTTCTTCCCGGCAGGTGAGGCAGAATGCAGCGATCCGCGCCTGGCAATCCTCGACCTGCACCCGACCGGGCCGCTGTGGGGCGAGGGCGAGTCCCCCGCGACCGGTGCGACTCATGAACTGGAGCAACGGGTCGCGGCAGGCGAAGCGGATCTGCGCGATTGGTTGATAAACGCTGGAATGAGCCATGAACGTCGCATCCTGCGGCTGCCCATTGGCGGGTTGACGTGGCATTATCCCTCGCTGGACATTCTGCAACTGGAATTCGTCCTTCCGGCCGGATGCTTCGCCACCGTACTGGTGCGTGAACTCGTCGATCTGGTGCCGGTGGGGCAGACGGACAGCTCATGCGTATTCTGATTTCTAACGACGATGGGGTAACAGCGCCCGGTCTTGCCGCGCTTCATGCTGCGCTGGCGGATTACACCGAGTGCGTGGTTATCGCCCCTGACCAGGACAAAAGCGGCGCCAGCAGTTCGCTGACGCTCGACCGTCCGTTGCACCCGCAAACCCTGGCCAATGGCTTTATCAGCCTAAATGGCACGCCGACCGATTGCGTGCACCTGGGCCTCAACGGTTTGCTGGAGCGCGAACCGGATATGGTGGTTTCCGGGATCAACATGGGAGCCAACCTGGGCGACGATGTGCTGTATTCCGGCACGGTTGCGGCGGCGCTCGAAGGGCGTTTCCTTACGCTGCCTTCGTTTGCCTTTTCGCTGGTATCGCGGCAAGTGGAAAACCTGCCGACGGCGGCCTACTTTGCGCGCAAGCTGGTGGAGGCTTATGCCGACCTTGAATTGCCACCGCGCACGGTGCTGAACGTGAACATTCCGAATCTGCCTCTGGAAAACATTCGAGGTATCCAGCTGACTCGCCTGGGTCACCGTGCCCGCGCCGCCGCGCCGATTCAAGTGGTCGACCCGCGTGGCAAGTCCGGCTACTGGATTGCCGCGGCCGGCGATGTGGAGGACGGCGGGCCTGGCACGGATTTCCATGCGGTGATGCAGGGTTATGTCTCGATCACCCCGCTGCAACTCGATCGTACCTTCAATGATGCCTTCAAAAGTCTTGATGGCTGGCTGGAGGGGCTGCGCTGATGGCTCGTGAACAAGACGATATCCTGCGTCGTGGTATCGGCATGACCTCCCAGCGCACGCGTGAACGGCTGATCCAGCGCTTGTACGAGGAAGGTCTGTCCAACGCCCAGGTGTTGGAGGTCATTCGGCGGACCCCGCGTCATCTGTTTGTCGATGAAGCCCTGGCGCATCGAGCCTACGAAGACACGGCGTTGCCAATCGGCCATAACCAGACCATTTCGCAGCCTTATATGGTGGCTCGCATGAGCGAACTGCTGCTGGAGGCCGGTCCTCTGGATAAAGTGCTGGAGATCGGTACCGGGTCCGGATACCAGACGGCGGTGTTGTCGCAATTGGTCGAGCGGGTGTTTTCCGTCGAGCGCATCAAGGTCCTGCAGGATCGCGCCAAGGAGCGCCTGGTCGAGTTGAACCTGCGCAACGTGGTATTTCGGTGGGGCGACGGTTGGGAAGGCTGGCCAGCGCTGGCACCGTACAACGGCATTATCGTCACTGCGGTGGCGACCGATGTACCTCAGGCGTTGCTCGATCAATTGGCGCCGGGTGGGCGGCTGGTGATTCCGGTTGGTTCAGGGGAGGTTCAGCAATTGATGTTGATCATCCGTGAAGAACAAGGCTTTTCCAGGCGCGTTTTGGGGAGCGTGCGCTTCGTGCCATTGCTCCATGGACCACTGGTTTAAGCATTTATTTAAAGACGCTGAATTCTGTTTGATTACCTTGGTCTTACAGCGGCATTGATCGGTTAAACGCGATTGAACAGCGATCAGCAAACGTGTGCGTGTGTCGATTGTACTTTGCCGACGGTAAAGCCCGAACGGCCAGTTATACTTGCGACATTTCATGCCTGAATACGGCGATATTTATCTTCAACCACCACAAAGGGAGCGGCGGGTGAGTCTCACAGTCATTGCGCAGCGTATCGGTACAACAAGCTTTCAGCGCCTGGTGACTGGCCTTGTCTTGAGTTCCTTGTTGGTCGGTTGCTCCAGCACGCGTTCAAGCGATGTGCGAGTGGTCGATCGTAATAACGCGGCGGCCCAACGCCCCGCAGTAACCACCGGCCAATACGTGGTCCGTCGCGGCGATACCCTGTTCTCGATCGCGTTTCGCTACGGCTGGGACTACAAGGCCCTGGCGGCACGCAACAACATTCCTACGCCTTACACAATCCATCCAGGTCAGACGATTCGCTTCGATGGGCGCTCCGGTTCAACGCCGACAGAGGTGGTGACCCCGTCCGGAACAATCGCTTCTCCTTCGAGCAAATTTACCGTAACCCGGGGGCCAGCCTCGGGTGCGACCACCGCGAAACAGACGGCTGCACCGTCCGTCGCAAACAAGCCGGCACCTGCGCCACTGCCTCCGGCAGGGCCTGCGCCGACAGGCTGGGGATGGCCATCCAACGGCATTTTGATTGGAAAATTCTCTTCAAACGGTAGTTTGAATAAAGGAATTGATATCGCCGGGGATTTGGGACAGCCTGTTTTAGCTGCGTCTGATGGGACGGTGGTTTACGCCGGGAGTGGCTTGCGGGGCTACGGCGAATTGGTCATCATCAAACACAGCGATACCTACGTCAGTGCCTACGGTCACAACCGCAGGCTGTTGGTTCGGGAGGGGCAGCAGGTCAAAGTCGGACAGACAATTGCCGAAATKGGGTCAACGGGTACAGACCGGGTGAAACTGCATTTTGAGATTCGCCGACAAGGTAAACCTGTAGATCCGCTGCAATTCCTGCCACGTCGTTGATTTGTTACCAGCCTGTTCCGTCACGTAGAGGGAACAGGCTCCAGCGTTGCCAAGGATAAAGGCGTCGCTTGAGCTTGAGGTCGAACTCACCAAAGGACTATAACAATGGCTCTCAGTAAAGAAGTGCCGGAGTTTGACATCGACGATGAGGTTCTCCTGATGGAGACCGACGTCGCATCGGACGAGATGTCGAATGAAGGATCAGCTACGCCTTCAGTTCGCGCCAAATCCAGGCACTCCGCAACACTCAAGCAGCATAAGTACATCGACTACACCCGAGCGCTCGATGCTACCCAGTTGTACCTCAACGAAATCGGCTTTTCCCCCTTGTTGTCACCGGAAGAAGAAGTTCATTTTGCGCGACTGTCGCAAAGTGGCGATCCGGCTGGGCGCAAACGCATGATTGAAAGCAACTTGCGGCTGGTGGTGAAAATCGCCCGACGCTATGTCAATCGTGGACTGTCGCTGCTCGACCTGATCGAAGAGGGCAACCTCGGACTGATCCGGGCAGTGGAAAAGTTCGACCCGGAGCGCGGCTTCCGCTTTTCGACCTACGCGACCTGGTGGATCCGCCAGACCATCGAGCGTGCAATCATGAATCAGACCCGGACTATCCGGCTGCCGATTCATGTGGTGAAAGAGCTCAACGTCTACCTTCGGGCAGCACGGGAGCTGACGCAAAAGCTCGATCATGAACCCTCACCCGAAGAAATCGCCAACCTGCTGGAAAAGCCGGTAGGAGAGGTCAAGCGCATGCTGGGCCTGAACGAGCGGGTTTCTTCGGTCGACGTCTCGCTGGGTCCGGATTCGGATAAAACCCTGCTGGACACCCTCACTGATGACCGACCTACCGATCCTTGTGAGCTGCTTCAGGATGATGACCTGTCGCAGAGCATCGATCAGTGGCTCTCGGAGCTGACGGACAAACAGCGCGAAGTGGTGATCCGCCGCTTCGGCCTGCGCGGCCACGAGAGCAGTACGCTGGAAGACGTAGGCCTGGAGATTGGCCTGACCCGTGAACGGGTCAGACAGATTCAGGTTGAAGGTCTGAAACGCCTGCGGGAAATCCTTGAGAAGAATGGCCTGTCGAGCGAGTCGCTGTTCCAGTAGCAGGAGCGCGTTCGCCTGATAACAATAAGCCCCGTCTGTTTCGGGGCTTTTTGTTATTCGTACAATTGATGTGCTGTTTAACCTTTCCTGAAGCTGCTCGGACTCTTTCGCAGGTTAGCGTAAGCCATGGCTTACTCTTTCGTAAGTGTTCGGGTTTTCTACCGTGTAGTGGTCGTCTATCTTTGTTGGCTGGATTGGATAACTGATTGATTTATAATAATATTTTTTATTATTAAACATGTCGTTTCACCCTGATTTGCTCTTGGCAGGCGATTGCTCTTGCCGGGGAACTCTTTAATATCAACCCTGTGTCGACGGATAGACACAGCCATCAAGGATGATGGTCAAGGAACATCGCAGGGACGTGATTCATCAGGACGATGAAAAGGAACACAAGGAATAGGGAAAAAATGTGGGCGGGTCATACCGCCCCTTTTTTTTTGCCCGTAGAAAAGGGTCGTAACCCCCTCAAACGCAAAAAGCCCCGCAAGGGGCCTTTTGGGAGCGCAGCTCAAGAGCGCGGCACTGATCAGCGAACGAGGTCTTTGATCTTGCCTTTAACGCCATCAAACTCTGCCGCATCCGGCAGCGGATCTTTCTTCTCAGTGATGTTCGGCCATATCTCGGCCAGTTCAACGTTCAACTGAATGAATTCTTGCATCTCACTCGGGACTTCGTCTTCAGAGAAGATGGCCACAGCAGGGCATTCTGGCTCGCACAGCGCGCAGTCGATGCACTCATCCGGGTGAATCACCAGGAAGTTCGGGCCTTCGTAAAAGCAGTCCACCGGACACACTTCTACGCAGTCGGTGTACTTGCACTTGATGCAGTTGTCGGTGACGACGAAGGTCATTTCTAATTCTCTCCTCAGGCGGCGGCGTGCTGCGCCCCTTCACGGTGGGGTCGCCAGGTTTGGGAGCGATAGTCTGCAGACCAGGCTATTTGCCTGCAGCATCCCAAACCGCGCGAGATTCTAACAGCTTGCAGGCAAGTGCGTTAGATCCGTGTCTTTAATGTATAGAGCATTTCGAGCGCCTTACGCGGAGTCATGTCATCCAGATTAAGCTTGGCGAGTTCATCGAGCACTGGATGCGGCAGGCTGGCGAACATATCGCTCTGCTGCGGCGCGACCTGTTTGCCTTTGCTTGGCTGCACCGTTTCGTGAGGCAGAGCGGTGGCTTCCAGTCGACCCAGATGCTCGCGAGCCCGCAGGATCACTTCGGTGGGGACGCCGGCCAGTTGCGCAACCGCCAATCCGTAGCTCTGGCTGGCAGGGCCAGGCAGTACGTGGTGGAGGAATACGATGCGCTCGTTGTGCTCGGTGGCATTGAGGTGGACGTTGGCCACCAGCGGCTGGCTTTCCGGCAGTACCGTCAGCTCGAAGTAGTGGGTGGCGAACAGCGTATAAGCGCGCAGCTGCGCCAGGCGCTCGGCTGCTGCCCAGGCCAGCGACAGACCGTCGAAGGTGCTGGTACCGCGGCCGACCTCGTCCATCAGCACCAGGCTGCGTTCGGTGGCGTTGTGCAGGATGTTCGCGGTTTCGCTCATCTCGACCATGAAGGTCGAACGACCACCGGCCAGGTCATCGCTGGAGCCGATCCGGGTGAAAATCCGGTCCACCAGCGACAATTCGCAGCTGGCGGCAGGCACGAAGCTACCGATATGCGCCAGCAGCACGATCAGCGCGGTTTGCCGCATATAAGTGGATTTACCGCCCATGTTCGGGCCGGTAATCACCAGCATCCGCGTGCTGTCGTCCAGGCTCAGGTCGTTGGCCACGAACGGTGTGGTCAATACTTGTTCAACCACCGGGTGACGGCCCTGGCTGATGCGCATGCACGGCTCGCTGACGAACCGTGGGCAGTTCAGGTCAAGGTTCAGCGCGCGCTCGGCCAGGTTGCTCAAGACATCCAGCTCAGCCAGTGCCGCGGCAGTGTCCTGCAGCGGTGGCAGCTGGCTGATCAGGTCTTCGAGCAGGGCTTCGTAAAGCATCTTCTCGCGGGCCAGCGCGCGGCTCTTGGCCGACAGGGCCTTGTCTTCGAAGGCTTTGAGTTCTGGCGTGATGAACCGCTCGGCCCCTTTGAGGGTCTGGCGGCGGATGTAATCGGCCGGTGCCTGCTCGGCTTGCTTGCTTGGCAGTTCGATGAAGTAACCGTGAATCCGGTTGTAGCCGACTTTCAGGTTGGCCAGGCCGGTACGCGCCTTCTCGCGGGCTTCGAGGTCGATCAGGAATTGTCCGGCGTTTTCGCTTAGCGATTGCAGCTCGTCGAGTTCAGCGTCGTATCCGGTTTTCAACACGCCACCGTCGCGGATCACCGCTGGCGGGTTGTCGATGATGGCTTTTTCCAACAGGGCGGCCAGCTCGGGATAGGTGCTGGTAGTCACGGCCAGTTGGTGAAGGTGTGGCGCCTCAAGCTCGGTCATCGCCACTTGCAGTTCTGGCAGGGCGCCGAGGGCGTCGCGCAGGCGAGCCAGGTCACGCGGGCGAGCGTTACGCAGGCCGATACGCGCCAGAATCCGCTCGATGTCACCGATCTCTTTCAACTGCGGTTGGAGTTTCTCGAAGCGGTAACCGTCGAGCAGGCAGGTGATCGAGGTCTGGCGTGCCAGCAGCACGCTCAAGTCGCGCAGCGGGCGATTCAACCAACGGGTCAGCAAGCGGCTGCCCATGGCAGTCTGGCAACGGTCGACCACCGATTGCAGGGTGTTCTCGCGGCCACCCGCCAGGTTGGTGTCCAGCTCCAGGTTGCGCCGGCTTGCACCGTCCAGCACCACGGTATCGTCCAGACGCTCATGACGCAGGCTGCGCAAATGCGGCAGGGCGGTGCGTTGGGTTTCCTTGGCGTAGCTCAACAGGCAACCGGCGGCACCGATGGCCAGGGTCAGGTTCTCGCAGCCGAAACCTTTGAGGTCCTGGGTGGAAAATTGCTGGCAAAGACTTTTCAGCGCCGAATCACGCTCGAAATCCCACGGTGCACGACGACGAACGCCACGACGCTTCTCGGCCGGCAAGTCTTTTGGCCAATCGTCCGGAATCATCAGCTCGACCGGATTGACCCGCTCCAGCTCCGCCAGCAGGTTTTCCCAGCCTTTGATCTCCAGCACGCTGAAGTTGCCGCTGGTGATGTCCAGCACGGCCAGGCCGAACAGGCGCTCGTCACCCAGAACGGCGGCGATCAGGTTGTCGCGGCGCTCATCCAGCAGCGCTTCATCGCTGACGGTGCCGGGGGTGATGATCCGTACCACCTGACGGTCTACCGGACCTTTACTGGTCGCCGGGTCGCCGACCTGTTCACAGATCACCACCGACTCACCGAGCTTGACCAGTTTCGCCAGGTAACCTTCCGCGGCGTGGTAAGGAATCCCACACATCGGAATCGCCTGCCCGGCCGACTGCCCACGGGCGGTCAGGGTGATGTCCAGCAATTTGGCGGCCTTCTTTGCGTCTTCATAGAAGATCTCGTAGAAGTCACCCATGCGGTAGAACATCAACTGGTCAGGGTGCTGATTCTTCAGACGCCAGTACTGCTGCATCATCGGGGTGTGGGAAGACAGATCGGAGAGTGCTTTATTCATCAGGTAATCAGGCGAATTCGTTGAAATGGGTGGGGCAAAAGAGGGACATCGGCCCGGCTTTTCCGCGATGGGCGCAAGGTTACCATGGGCGGTCCGACCTACGCAGGGATGAAAGGCCCGCTGCACGTTTCTGCGGTTTATGCACTTGTTATGCAAATCAGCATTTGTCATCTTCGAAAAGAACGAGCACTATGCGCGTTATGCAAAAACGCAATGTTTCTACCGTCTTAAGAGCACTGCTCGATCAGCACGGGATCTCCCCCACGGAGCTTCACCGTCGCACTGGCGTGCCTCAATCTACTCTCTCGCGGATTCTCAGCGGGAAGATCGTCGATCCTTCGGATAAACACATCTCGAAGATCGCCGAGTACTTCCGTGTGAGCACTGACCTGTTGCGTGGCCGCGCCGATGTAGCGCCGGCCATCGCGCCTGCACGCGAAGAGTCGCATTCGGAACTCAAGGACATAAGCCTGTGGGATGACGATACCCCCGTCGATGACGACGAGGTCTCGGTCCCCTTTCTTCGCGAGGTTGAATTGGCTGCTGGATCAGGAAGATTCGTCATCGAAGAAAGCGAACGCTCAAGCTTGCGCTTCGGCAAACGCAGCTTGCGGCATAACGGTGTGCAGTTCGACCAGGCCAAATGCGTCACCGTGCGCGGCAACAGCATGTTGCCGGTGCTGCGCGACGGCGCCACGGTTGGGGTCAACGCCGGCAAGTCCGGGATTGGCGATATCGTTGATGGTGATCTGTATGCCATCAACCATAACGGCCAACTGCGGGTGAAGCAGCTCTATCGTCTGCCTACCGGCATTCGTCTGCGTAGCTTCAATCGCGATGAACACCCGGATGAGGACTACACCTTCCAGGAAATTCAGGAAGAGCAAATCGTCATCCTCGGTCACGTCTTCTGGTGGGGCATGTACGCCCGCTAACGCCTAGCTGTCAGACAAAACCCGCTATCAAGCGGGTTTTTTTTCGCCTGACGAAAACCATCCCACCCTTTGTTTGCGGGGCTTTCATGCGCTTGTGCATTTTCAATGCACAAATAAATGCATTTATGCATTGACTGTATATGCATCCATGCATATTCTTTGTCCCAAGCCGCTCAACAACGGCTCGCAACGAAGCTCTTTAGTTCCACAGCAAAGGCAGCGATGAACCGGCCTCAACGGTTCAGAGGGTTGGCAACTGACCCGGGTGTGCAGCGTAAAGCACCGTAAGCAGTTATCCGGCGGACAGGGTCGCGGTCGGAGGAACAATTTGAATGGATCCGTACCGCGCCAGTAGCGCCGAAAGATCGGAAGGACCGTATTACTGAAAAGCCCGGGCGACCGGGCTTTTTGGAATGCCTACCTACCGTCAGGCACACCAAGAGACAACGTTTGAACAACACACAAACCCATCACCTATTTATCAACGCAGGAGGCGTGACATGACAAACGAGCAGCAAGCGTTGGCGGACATGCCTATCTGGCTGGTCATCGCTCTGGCGGTGGTTGGCGGGGTGTCCGGCGAAATGTGGCGCGCCGACAAGGAGGGCGCTCGCGGCTGGCCACTGTTGCGGCGCCTGGTGCTGCGCTCCGGGGCCTGCATGGTCTGCGGGGTCTCGACCATCATGCTGCTGTATGCCGCTGGCGTGTCGATCTGGACCGCCGGTGCTTTCGGCTGCCTCACCGCGATGGCCGGTGCCGATGTTGCCATTGGCTTGTATGAGCGCTGGGCGGCCAAGCGGATTGGCATTGATGAAGTGACGCCGCGTGATTCCAGCCAGGACCGCTAATGGTACTGGCAGCAAAGAAGATCATCACTGAACAAGTCCAATGGACTGGCTGACGGGGGGCGTAGACAACGACCCCGACCTGCAAGGATGCAGGTCATCGGCGGTAATTTCCCTTAACTCAAACCCGCCACCGCGCGGGTTTTTTATTGCCCGGTGAATCCCATGTACATCACCCCGATCCTCAAACAGCTCCGTGATCAATGCCCGTCGCTCGCCAATCGCGTGGTAGTAGGCATTGATCCACAAACCCTACCCACCACCCCTCCACAACCCATCCCTGCGGCCTACGTCTCGGTGATCGCTGACCTGGCGAGCAAGAACACAGCACAAAACGCGTTTCGGCAAACCATCCGTGATCGCTTCGAGGTGACGCTGTTGCTCGATGCCACGGATGCGGCGCTGGCGCTGGATCAGTTGCAAGGGCTGCGGGCCGAGCTGTGGCGGGCGTTGGTGGGCTTCAAGTTGGGTGGCGACTACGACGCCATTGAATACGACGGCGGCGAGTTGGTTTCGATCAATAACAGCCGCTTGCTTTATCGCCTGCGCTTTTTCGCCGAATTCCAGCTGGGCCGTAACCGCTCCAGCGAACCGGCGGAAACCTGGCACGAGCGTGAACTGGACGGCTTGTCGTCCTTTACCGGGGTGACCGTGCGGGTCGATGCGATCGATCCGGCGGACCCCAACCTGAAACGTCCGGGGCCTGACGGGCGCCTGGAACTGACTTTCTCTGGAGACGTAAAGCAATGAGCAAACGCATCACTGTGCTGCCGGCCGAAGGCCGTGCCGTGCCCGACCCGGAAGCGGGCGATCTGTTGCCTCTCGAAGGCCGTGAAGTGCCGGACAACGCCTGGTGGCGTCGACGTCTGGCCGATGGCGATATCACTACCAAAGCCGTGGAAGCGGCAACACCACAGGGAGCCAAATAATGGCGATCGGATTCAGCAACATTCCTGCGGACATTCGTGTTCCGCTGTTCTACGCCGAGATGGACAATTCGGCAGCCAATAGCGCGTCGTCGGCCATGCGCCGGTTGATCGTCGCTCAGGTCAACGACAACGTTGCCAGCGCCGAGGTCGGCAAACTGGTGCTGGTGTCCAGCGTGGCGCTGGCCAAAAGCATCGGTGGTCAAGGCTCGATGCTGGCCTCGATGTACGAGACCTGGCGCAAGACCGACCCGGTCGGCGAAATCTGGTGCCTGCCGGTGCACAACACCGTGGGCAGCATTGCCAAAGGCGTGCTGACCCTGACTGGTACCGCAACCGAAAGCGGTGTGCTCAACCTGTACGTCGGCGGCGTGCGTGTTCAATCGGCTGTCGTTAATGCGGCAACCGCGGCTCAGGCCGCAACTGCACTGGCCTTGAAAATCAACGCCAGCGCCGATCTGCCGGTTACCGCCGCTGCGGTCGAAGGCGTGATTACCCTGGCCGCTAAATGGACCGGTGATAGTGCCAACGACATCAGCCTGCAGTTCAATCGCCTGGGCAAGAGCAATGGCGAAGACACACCGGCTGGCCTGACCACCGCCATCACCCCAATGGCCGGTGGCGCTGGCGTGCCGGATCAAGTGGCGGCCGTCGCTGCGCTGGGTGATGAGCCGTTCGAATTCATCTGCATGCCGTGGACTGACACCGCGACCCTCAATACCTGGCAAGCCGTCATGGATGACAGCGTCGGTCGTTGGTCGTGGGCCAAGCAATTGTTCGGTCACGTCTACACCGCCAAACGCGGCACCGTTGGCACCCTGGTCGCCGCCGGTCAAACCCGTAACGACCAGCACATGACCATTCAGGCGCTGGAGCTGGGTGTCCCTCAACCGTTCTGGGTTCAGGCGGCCGCACTGGCTGCGCGGACTTCGGTGTTCATCTCTGCCGACGCCAGCCGTCCGACCCAAAGCGGCAGCCTACCGGGCGTCGAGCCGGCTCCGGCCAGTGAGCGTTTCACCCTGACCGAGCGCCAGTCGCTGCTCAACTACGGCATCGCTACCGCGTACTACGAAGGCGGCTACGTGCGCATTCAGCGAGCGATCACCACCTATCAGAAAAACGCTTACGGCCAGGCAGACAACTCCTACCTGGACAGCGAAACCATGCACCAGTCGGCGTTCATCGTGCGTCGTCTGCAAAGCGTGATTACCAGCAAGTACGGTCGCCACAAACTGGCCGCCGACGGCACCCGTTTCGGTGCCGGCCAGCCGATCGTGACCCCGAGCACCATTCGCGGTGAGCTGATCGCCCAGTACGCCAAGCTCGAACTGGAAGGCCACGTCGAGAACGCCGAGCTGTTCGCCGAACACCTGATCGTCGAGCGCGACAGCCAGGACCCGAGCCGCGTCAACGTGCTGTTCCCGCCGGATTACATCAACGGCCTGCGTGTGTTCGCGCTGCTCAACCAATTCCGTTTGCAGTACGACAACGCGGCTTGAATGCCGCGTTTCACTGTATGAGTTCAGCCCACCTCGCGTGGGCTTTTTATTGAAGGGAGAAACACCATGGGTCAACTGATTGCGGGCACCTGCTACGTCAAAGTGGACGGCGCTCAACTGACCATCAACGGTGGCTGCGAAGCGCCGCTGATGTCCACCAAACGCGAAACACTGGTGCCGGGTTTCTACAAGGAAACCGACATCACCCCATCGTTCAAGGTGACGGCGCTGCACACCCCGGACTTCCCGCTCAAGCAGCTGATCGCCGGTACCGACATGACCGTCACCTGCGAATTCAGCAACGGCAAAGTCTTCGTGCTGGCCGGTGCCTACCTGGTCGATGCGCCGATTTCCAAGGGCGATGACGCGTCTATCGCATTGGTCTTCGAAGGTGTGAAGGGGACCTGGCAATGACTCAAACCGTGAAGCTGCAAGTGGCCATCGAGGCCCACGGCGAGCCGCTGACCGAACTGACCCTGCGCCGTCCGACGGTGCAGGAGGTGCGGGCGATCAAGGCGCTGCCGTACAAGATCGACAAGAGCGAAGAAGTCAGCCTGGACATGGATGTCGCGGCCAAATACATCGCAGTCTGCGCCGGCATCCCGCCGTCGTCGGTCAACCAGTTGGACCTGGCTGACCTCAACGCGCTGAGCTGGGCTGTCGCGAGTTTTTTCATGAGTGCGGCATCGGCGCCATCACCGACCTGATCGCTGTCGCCTATGACCTGGCCTGGTTCTGGAAGGTTGACCCCGAACAGATGATGGCCAGGCCACTGGACGTGCTCCGCGAATCACTGGAGCACGCGCAACGGATCAATGCGATGCAGCAGGTGCAGTGATGGCAGAGACAGAAAAGATTGAAAAAAAAGCGGTCTTGCTGACAGGCATCGATGAACTGTCGCCCAAGCTCAAGGACCTTCGGGCGAAAGTCGATGGCTTCAAAAACAACCTCGAGCAGGCCGGCCTGGGCAAGCTGGATATCAGCGGCTTGTTCAAGGGCGGTAGCGTGGTCACGCCCTTCGTCGAAGGTATCAAGTCGGCGGCAGCGTTTCAGGGCAAATTGGCTGAGGTCGGTGAGACGGCAAAAAGCGTCGATGTACCGAGCGTGCCCAAAAGTGCTGCGCAAAACCTGAACGTTTTCAGCGCTTCGATGGACAAGGTCTCGGTTGCGGTTGACGCCGCGTTACTGCCAGCAGTCAGCGCGGTGGTGGTCGGTCTTGAGCCGTTGCTCAATGGCGTCGGAACCTTGCTCAACGACAACCCGGAGCTGGTCCAGGGCATTGCCGCGGGCGCTATTGCGTTCTCGGCCATTCAATCGGCGGTTACGGGTGCTTCACAAGCGCTTGACCTGATGAGCACGGTGCTCAAGACCAGCCCGCTGATGTTGGTTGCCATGGGTATTGCGTTGGTGGCCGGGGTGATCGTTGCGAACTGGAAACCGATCTCGGCGTTTTTCGCCGGGCTCTGGCAAGAGATTGCACCGGTTGTCATGCCGATGGTCGAGTTCTTCAAGACGATGTTCGCCTTCACGCCGCTGGGGATGATCATCAACAACTGGGGGCCAATCAGTCAGGTGTTCGCCGCGCTCTGGGACGTGATCAAAGCGGCGGCTTCGCTGCTGTTCGACGCGTTCAAGGTGATCTTCAGCTGGACGCCATTGGGGATGATCATCGCCAACTGGCGTCCGATCAGCAGCTTCTTCAGTTCGCTTTGGCAAGGGGTCAAAGCCGTTGCTGTGCCGGTCATCGACTTCTTCAAGGCACTGTTTTCCTGGACTCCGTTGGGGATGATCGTTAACAACTGGCAACCGCTGGTTGGATTGTTTTCAGCGATCTGGGATTTGCTTCGGGCACTGTCCGTGCCGGTGGTGGGCTTCCTTAAAAGCCTGTTCGACTGGTCGCCGATGGCGCAGGTCAGTGCCGCTTGGGAGCCGCTGAGTGAGTTCTTCTCCGGCTTGTGGGACTCGCTGACCAGTGTCACGGCCCCGGTCGGGGAACTGTTCAAAACGCTGTTCGACTGGTCACCGATGCAGATGATTACCGAACACTGGACGCCGATCATCGCGTGGTTCAGTGGGCTGTGGGAAAAGCTCAAGGCGATTATCGAACCGATCAAGGACCTGTTCGGCGGCAGTGTCAGTGGCTTCATCGCGAAGATCACCGGCAAGGTCGAAGGCTTGACCGAGGCGCAACAGAAAACCAACGCCGAAGGCAAAGGTGAACTGGCGCCAGCGTTTTTCGGTGCCAGTAGCGATCAAGCGTCGCTGTCGAGCGATTTGCCGAAAGGCTCCAACGCCCTGGTGCAACAAAGCGCCGCCAACAACCGTGCGCAACTGGAAGGCGGCCTGACGGTGCGCTTTGAAAATGCACCGGCCGGCATGCGTACCGATCAACCACAGACCAACCAGCCTGGCCTGGCCGTGACGTCGCAGATTGGCTATCGCTCACTGTCTCTAGGAGGTTCCAATGAGTTGGCGTGATCGTTTGTTGCCGGCGTCGTTTCGCGGCGTCGGATTCTGGGTCGATCAGGCGAAAACCCCGGTCGGCCAGAAAGGTCAGTTGCATGAGTATCCCCAGCGTGACCAGCCGTTCTTCGAGGGCCTTGGCCAACAGGCGAAGATCCACGACCTGACGGCTTTTATCGTTGGGCCCGATTGCCTGGAGCAACGTGACAAACTGCTCAAGGCGCTGGAGGAGGGCGCGGGTGAACTGGTTCATCCGTGGCTGGGACGGATGCAGGTCAAGGTCGGCGAATGCGAAATGACCCAGACCCGTCAGGACGGCGGGCTGGTGACGTTCGCCCTGAAGTTCTACCCCGACCAGCCGCTGCAGTTCCCCACCGCTCAGGTCAACACTCGCGAGCAATTGCTGGTGTCGGCCGACAGCTTGTTGGGATCGATGGTAGGTCGTTTCGAAGATGCCATGAGCCTCATCAAGGCGGCACGGATCGGCATCAAGGAACTGCGTGACAGCCTCAAAGATGTCTACGAGGTCATCGAGCATGAGTTCAAGGAGGTTATCGAGACCTACAAGGAACTCAGTTTGCTGGTCAAGGCGATCAAGGAACTGCCCCGTGAAGTGAGCGCGGAGTTCAAGGGTTTGCTGGGTGACATCAAGGAGCTCGGGGACTTCGCTCGTGAGGGTTACCGTGGCGTGCTCGCCAGCGCCTCGCAGCAGGTTGAAGCGGTGAAAAAGATCGACGCTCCCAAGCTCACCACCGGCAAGGACACGGTGGCGGCGGCTCAGGCCATGGCCAATCTGGTGCAGGACGCGTTGTTGGTGAAGCTCGGCTATCAAGTGGCGCGGATGCCGGTGGCGACCCCGGTGGTCAAACTGAACTCCACGCCGTCTTTGGCGCAGCAAGCGGTGCAACCGGTGCAGCGGGTGGACGTGCCGGTGGCCGACGATGTGCTGACCTTGCGCGATGCGCTCAATGAAGCAATCTGGCAAGCCGCCCTCAAGGCGGATGCCGTGCATTATCAAGCGCTCAATGCCATGCGCCAGCAACTGTTCGGGCATCTGACGGCGGTGGCATCCTCCGGTGTGCGGCTGATCACGTTGTCTCCCAATCAGAGCATGCCGGCACTGGTGCTCACCTACAAATACCTGGGGGATGCCACTCGGGTGAGTGAAGTGACGCAACGCAACGGGGTGATCCACTTTGGATTCCTGCCCCCGGGCGGCCTGCAAATCGCCCGGGAGTAGACCATGACCGACCTTGCAAACGCCGTCAGCCTGACTGTTAACGGTCTGGATTATGGCGGCTGGAAAAGCGTGGAAATCAGTGCGGACCTGGAGCGTCAGTTCCGCACCTTCACACTCAACATCACCTGGCAATGGCCGGGGCAAACCCTGGCGGTGCCGATCAAGCCCGGTTCGCGTTGCCAGGTGCGGATCGGTTGCGATCTGGTGCTCACGGGGCACGTCTACAAGGCACCGATCAGTTACGACGGCAAGCAGATCAGCCTGAGTATCGAGGGCAGTTCGCTGACCCGGGACCTGGTGGATTGTGCGGCGATCAACCGTCCGAGCCAATGGCAGGAACAAAGCGTGCTGAGCATCGTCCAGGCCCTGGCATCGCCTTATGGCGTGGGGGTGGTCAGCGAGATCACACAAACCGCCAAGTTGAATAAACACAGCATTGTCCCGGGAGAAACGGTGTTTCAGTCCATCGACCGCTTGCTGACCCTGTATCGGGTGTTCTCCACAGACGATGCCGAAGGCCGTGTGCTGCTGGCGAAACCCGGCAGCGGCGGGCGGGCCAGTGATGTGCTGGAGCTGGGCAAGAACATTCTCTCGGCCAACGCGCCGATGGATTTCAGCCAGGTCTTTTCTGAATACCGGGTGATTGGCCAGCACAAGGGCAGCGACAGCAAAAGCGGCAGCGCTGTGAGCGAGGTGTCGGGTGTAGCGATCGATGCCACGGCCCAACGCAAACGGGTCACGGTGATCAGCGAAAGTGCGCAACTGACGACGGAACTGGCGCAGCAACGCGCCGATTGGGAAAGCGCTACCCGCACTGGCAAAGCCCTGACGACGACCTATCGCGTGCAAGGCTGGCGGCAATCCAACGGCGATTTGTGGCGGCACAACACGCAGGTCAGGGTGGTCGACAAGGTGCTGGGTTTTGATCAGGACATGCTGATCTCGAAGGTCACTTACTCGCTTTCTGAACAGGGCTCCATCACCACCCTGCAAGTGGCGCCGCCGCATACCTTCGACGCCAACCCGGTGCCGCCCAAAGCCTGAGTCCACATTCATTCGTAGCAGCTGGCGAAGCCTGCGTTCGGCTGCGAAGCAGTCGTGAATTCAGGCGCTGCGATACTTCAGGTTAATCGTCGATACAGGTTTCACGACTGCTGCGCAGCCGAACGCAGGCTTCGCCAGCTGCTACAGGTGCATCGCCTGCCGGGCCTCACCCGATATTCAAGGAAAACCCAATGAGCCTACTGACACGCCTCTTGGCGCGCGGCACTGTCGTGCTCGCCAATTCGGCTACCAAGCTGCAATCGCTGCAAATGCGCCTGACTGCCGGCGAAGTGAACGACGACATGGAGCACTTCGAACCCTACGGTTTCACCAGCAACCCGCTGGCCGGTGCCGAAGGTATCGCGACCTTTCTCGGCGGAGATCGCTCTCATGCCGTGGTGCTGGTGGTCGCCGATCGCCGCTATCGCCTCAAGGCGCTGGCGCCCGGTGAAGTGGCGATCTACACCGACGAAGGGGACAAGGTCCACTTCAAGCGCGGACGGATCATCGACATCGAAACCACCACGCTGAACATCCGCGCCAGCAGTGCTGTGAACATCGACACGCCGACCCTGACCCAGACCGGCAAGATCGTCTCCCAGGGGGACCAGGTCGCTGGCGGTATCAGCCAGATCAAACACGTGCATCCGGGCGTCCAGCCGGGCAACGGCCAGACCGCTGCCCCTGCAGGAGGTCAGTGATGTTCATCAGTCATGACCTCAAAACCGCACTGACCCGTTCGGTGCTGATCAGCCTCTTCACCTGGCGCCGCGCCGCCGATGATGACTTCCTCGATGACGACGAACGCTTCGGCTGGTGGGGCGACAGTTTTCCCACGGTGGCCGACGACCGTATCGGCTCGCGCCTGTGGCTGCTGCGCCGGGTCAAGTTGACCCGGCAGACCCAGCTCGACGCCGAATTTTATGCCCGCGAAGCCCTGCAATGGCTGATCGACGACGGCCATTGCAGCGCCATCGAGATTCTCAGCGAACGCCTCGACGACCAGCGCTTGAACCTGCGCACGGTCCTGACCCTGGCTGACGGTGAGCGTCTGGACATCAACCCTGAACACAGTTGGCAGGTGACCTATGCCGTTTGAAACGCCTTCGCTGCCGGTGCTGATCAAGCGCACCCAAAGCGACCTGGCCAGCGATTCGCTGCGCCAGTCCGATGCGCAAGTTCTGGCCCGAACCCTCGGCGGTGCAGCCTTTGGCCTGTATGGCTATCTGGACTGGATCGCCGAGCAGATTCTGCCGGACAAGGCCGATGAACCGACCCTGGAACGCATCGCCGCGCTACGCCTCAACCAGCCGCGTAAAGCGGCGCAATCCGCCCGGGGAGCCGTCAGCTTCAGCGCCACGGCGGGCGCGGTGCTGGATGTCGACACCCTGCTGCAATCGAGCGACGGTCGCACCTACAAAGTGACCGCCGCGAGCACCACCAGCAATGGCCTCAACAGCACCACCATCGCCGCGCTGGACGCCGGGTCTCTCGGCAATGCCGATGCGGGCATGACGCTGATCCCGGTGCAACCGATCCAGGGCATCGGTGGAGTCTTCACCGTGCTGGCGCCGGGACTGACCGGCGGCATCGCTCGCGAAAGCCTCGAATCGCTGCGCTCGCGGGTGATCCGCTCGTACCGCATCATCCCTCACGGCGGCTCGGCGCAAGACTATGAAACCTGGGCGCTGGAGTGCCCGGGAATCACCCGCGCCTGGTGTCGCGGCAGCTACCTGGGGCCGGGCACCGTCGGTTTGTTCGTCATGCGTGACGACGACCCGCAGCCGGTTCCGGATGCTACGCAACTGGCGTTGGTCCAGGCGTACATCGAGCCTTTGCGCCCGGTCACTGCCGAGCTGCATGTGCTGGCACCGGTGCAGATGCCGGTGACCTACAACCTGCGTTTGACCCCCGACACCAGTGCCGTGCGCGCCGCGGTCGAAGCGCAGTTGCGCGACTTGCACAACCGTGAGGCCGGGCTCGGTGAAACCTTGCTGCTGACTCACATCGCCGAAGCCATCAGCAGCGCCACCGGCGAAAGCGATCACAAACTGGTCGCGCCAGCCGCCGACGTTACGGCCGCGAGCAATCAGCTGCTGACGTTCGGAGGCTGCGTATGGCTGGAATAAGAACCGCCGCGCAATACCAGGCCCAACTGCGCAGCCTGCTGCCCAGCGGCCCGGCCTGGGACCCGGAGCGGGTACCGGAACTGGAGCAAGTGCTGGAAGGCGTCTCCCAGGAACTGGCACGTCTCGACGCCCGCGCCGCCGACCTGCTCAACGAAATGGACCCGGCCGGCGTCAGCGAACTGGTGCCGGACTGGGAACGGGTGATGAACCTGCCCGATCCATGCCTGGGCCTGACCCCGCTGTTCGACGACCGCCGCCTCGCGGTACGCCGGCGGCTGCTCGCGGTTGGCAGCCAGGCAATCAGCTACTTCGTCGAAATCGCCCGCACCCAGGGCTACCCGAACGCCACCATCACCGAACTCGAAGCCCCGCGCATGGGCCGCTCGCGTTTCGGTGCGGCGCACTTCGGTACCTCGCAGGCGCAGTTCATGTGGACCCTCAACACCGGCGGTCGCTTGCTGTTGGGGCGGCGCTTCGGTGCCAGTTACTGGGGCGAACGCTTTGGCATGAACCCGGGCTCGGCGCTGGAGTGTTTGATCCACCGCAGTGCACCGGCGCATACGCTGGTGCACATCAATTATGACTAGGGGATAGGAAATGGATTATCCGAAGAGTGTGCCCAGCGCCGGGTTGATCAGCGGCAAGTTTGTCGATGAAAACCCGCTGACCGGAACGCCGGGGTCGCTGATTCCGGCGGCGTGGGGTAATGGCGTGACGAGTGAGATTCTCGAGGTGATTACCGCCGCCGGCTTGACACCCAGTGAGTCCCACCTTGCTCAGCTCTTGAGCGCCATTCGCAGTATCAGTCGTTCGACAGCCGGTCTTGGCATCCAGCGATTCACCTCGAACGGTAATTTCACTGTTCCGGACGGGGTGACGAAGATTTGGCTCAGTGGTTGTGCTGGGGGAGGTGGCGGAGGTGCTTGCCCGGGGGGCACTAGTGCGACAGCTTCGGGGGGCGGTGGTGGTGGGGCGGGTCAAACGGTCATCAAACTGTTGGTGGCGGTGACGCCCGGGCAGGTTATCCCCATTGTCATCGGGGCTGCCGGCATTGGAGGGAGCGTCGGTGTAGCTGCAACGGCTGGCGGGAACACACTGGTCGGGGCTTCAGGTGCTCTGCTGGTACTGACTGGTGGCAGTCCAGGTTATCCGGGTGTTAACACAACAGGCTTTGTTCCGGGCCCCAGAGGCGGTGAGGGTTTTCCTGCGGGCGGAGATGCGACAGATACCACCGCCAATATAGCTGCAGGCTATGGGGGGGGCGGCGCAAGTGGGCCCTTCGGCACAGGAGGTAGTTCTTCTCGCTCCGGTACGAGCTCTGGTTATCCCGGGAGATCGGCCTATGGCTTCGGTGCCGGAGGTGGCGGTGCTGGCGGTTATTACATTCCAGGGCCTGGAACTGCGCAGCCTGGTGGTCCGGGTGCGCCAGGCCTCATTGTTATCGAGTGGTAAAAGTATGACTAAACAAGTGCTGTACTGCCGTACATCCGGCACAGTCATTGAGTGGCAAGACACCGAGTTGTTTGCCTACGCTGCTCCCTCTGTGATGCTGGGTATTCTGCCGGTCACCGATGAACAGTGGGTCCAGAAAGAGACCCTGCACTGTGTCTCCAATGACGAATTAACCAAAATTGATACCCCTCAGCCTTCTTCAGGCAATGACTGGGATGGTGCTGAAAGGATGCTGGCCTCCGCCAAAGTGACAACGGTAGAGCGTCAGGAAACAGAAAACCTTTGCTCCCGAGTGGACGCAGCAGCAGACAGCGCCCGCAAGGCTCTGACCGGGGATCCGCTGCGTGCGATGGAATATGCGAGCGCTGCCGCCGATGCACAGGCCTTCAAGGACGCGGGTTACCCCAAAAAAGCTGTCCCACTGTCCGTGAGCGCATGGGCCGTCAAAGGCCGAACCGCCCAAGAGGCTGCTGACGACATTCTTGGCAAATCGGCCGAATTCAATAACAGCTTGTTGACCCTGCGCACCCTGCGCTTGAAAGCCAAGGAGCAGATCAGGGCTCAAGTCGCCAAGGGCAAGACTGAACGGGCCAAAGAAGTGTGCGATGCAGCCATTCTGGCCCTGCGTAACGTCGTGGGCGATCTGTCGCAGTAGAACGCAGCGGGTTAGCCCCGGGCACGATGAGTATGAGTCTCTTGAAAGACATGTCTGACGCCCACTAACCCAGTGGGCGTTTTTGTTTTCGTTCAAATATCCCGGTCAAGCAGGCCGGAGGACAAACATTATGGATTATCCAAAAAAAACACCCGGCGTTGGGCTGGTGAATGGCAGGTTTGTCGATGAAAACCCGGTCACCGGGACACCTGGATCGTTGATTCCGGCGAGTTGGGGAAATAGCGTCACTCAGGAAATTCTGAGTGTTGTACAGGCCGCCGGTTTGACACCGGATGAAGCGTCGAACAATCAGTTGCTGGGAGCCTTGCGCAGTTCCAATCTGTTTGTTACGCCACCACAGTTTGACGCAGGAAAGTCGGTGGCGACCTCTGAATTTGTGCAGCGTGCACTCGGGAACTATGCAGGTTCACGCGGGATATCGGCATCAGAGCAACTTACCGTCGCGGACGTTGGTCGTTCGATAGGCCTTGGCGGAACGACAAGTTATACGGTGACGTTGCCGGATGTTAATGCGGTCCCTGCTGGCGCGGTGATAAGCCTGCATTGTCGTGCCAGTTCGGTTGTTACTGTTGCCAGTAATTCAGGGGCTCAAATCACTCCGCAAGGCGCCATGCTCAATAGCATGACTATGACCGCAGGCGAGAATGCGACCTTTGTCAAAGAGTCCGGGGTCTGGACGGTTTACGGTACTGCCAGTCTGAAGTACGCCACCCTGTTCGCGGGTGTCACCGGGGCTTCTGGGTATCAGAAGTATCCGAGTGGCAACATGGATCAGTGGGGTTATGGTGTGACTGATGCGAATGGAGAAATGTATATAACTTTTCCAATCTCTTTTCCCAATGCTTGTGTTTCGGTTGTCGCCAATCATGTCGGTGGTGACATCGCAATGGTCATCCTTATTGGCGGTACCAGTACAAAACAAGGTTGCCGACTTAGAGTTCGAAGCTATACGGGGCAGATGGCGGCTGGCTGGGCTGTTAATTACATTGCGAAGGGGTATTGAATTGAACGGTACAATATTATTTAGCGCGCGAACACGCGGTGCTTATGTCGTCGGGTTAAATGGGGCTGATATCCCTGACGATGTAATAGAGATTCCAAGGGCATATTGGCTTTCGTTGCTTGAAACATTGGCTGGGTCGCCGAAGATGATCTCTGTGCGTCCTGAAGATGGTTACCCGATTCTTGTGGATCCTCCGTCTGTGTCAGCTGAAGTGTCTGCGTCAAATGAACGTGCCTGGCGCGACTCCGAACTGTTTCAAACCGATGGTTTGGTTGCAAGGCATCGTGACGAGCTGGAGGCGGGGGCTGCAACAACGTTATCCGCCGCAGAGTACGAAAGCCTGCAAACCTATCGCCGCAACTTGCGCAATTGGCCGGTTACCGAAGCGTTCCCCACATTGACAGGGAGACCGGTACTGGTTGCCCCCGTTAGCGTTATGGCCGCTCCCGTTAAAAAAGCACGGGTCAGAAAAACGGTGAAGCCGGTAGAACCTGCCATCGCTCAATAGACATTTATAAGGAGTGGAACATTGGATTATCCCAAAAGTGTCCCCGGCGTAGGGCTGGTGAATGGCAAGTTCGTTGATGAAAACGTGGTTTCCGGAACGCCGGGCTCTTTGATTCCTGCGACGTGGGGTAACAGTGTTACTCAGGAAATTCTAACGGTCGTTGCAGGGGCAGGATTAGTACCGTCTGAAGTTGACAATACTCAGTTGTTGAGGGCGATGCAGTTGATCATGGCGAAAGCCAGTCCGATGAATGCTCTGGTAACAACGGTCTCGGGTTCAAAACTGTTGACGGAAAGCGAGCTTGGACTTGTTTTGGTCAACGGCAGCGCAGGGGCAACCACTGTAAGTTTGCCACCTTCCAGTGCGGCTTTAGGTGTTCGTGATGTCATCCTTCGTCGGGTCGACAATACGGGCAATCGTTTGGTCGTACAGGTGTCCGGGACAGACACGGTTAAATTCCATACGCATTTGTCTGCGCCGGGTTATCCGTTTTTCGTACTTATGGGCGCAGGGGATTGGTGGCATTTACGCAGTGACGGTCTGGGCAGTTGGTGGCCGGTGGGCAGGTTCGATGCAACCCCTCTGGGACGTCCGGTTTTTGAAACAACAACGGCGTTCAGCCCAGGTGGTTATGGGGCTTTGAATGGCGCCATTCTCAGTCGTGCCGAATGGCCATGGCTTTGGGATCATGCCCGTGTTTCAGGAATGATGTGGACTGAAGCAACTCGTGTAGGTGCCGAGGGGGGATGGAGCAGTGGTGATGGCTCTCTTACGTTTCGCGGACCTGAAGGGCGTGGAGAGTTTCTACGGGTCCTGGATGAAGGCCGCGGTATAGATGCCGGTCGCAATCCTGGTGTTGTGCAAAATGATCAAAACCGCGCGCACTTACATACACCCACTATCGTTGCCGTGGGGGAAGGTGCTGCAAATGGTACGGTTGTACAGGGTTCGGCTTGGTCGATGAGATACACCATTCCCACTCAACTGGTTGGTACAGCCCCTGTTGGTACGGGTTTATCTATTGATGGGGGCTCGGAAGCGCGTCCGCATAACGTGGCTTATCCCGGCCGACTCAAACTGATCTGAGAGGATGAATATGAATTACCTGATAGATACTGCGGGGGCCTTGATCGGACCGGTAGAGTTCCCGGTCATACCTGGGCTGGGTGCTCAACTACCGGACAATGCTGTAGCGCTGGATCAAGAGCTACCGGCCCCCGGCCCTGGATGTGTTTGGGCCTTTATTGAGGGTAGGCCTAAAGAAACATTGGATCTTCGTGGAGTGGTTTACAGCACCGAAACAGGTGAACCTTTAACGTGGTCCGAGCTGGGAGCACTCCCCGATACGGTGACTAGCGTTGCGAGGCCGGGGGCTTACTTTGTCTGGACGGATTCAGCTTGGCAGCTTGATCAGCAAGCGCAGTTGGCGGCGGCAGTTGTTGCTGCTCAAAATGAACGTGATGTTCGACTACGAGAGGCCTCGATGCGTATCGCGCCCCTTCAATACGCCGTCGATCTGGGTGATGCCACGCCACAGGAGCAATCCGCGCTGCTGGACTGGAAACGCTACTGCGTTGCCTTGA
The DNA here is from genome assembly GCF_056396945.1 of Pseudomonas sp. 05N432. NCBI lineage: Bacteria > Pseudomonadati > Pseudomonadota > Gammaproteobacteria > Pseudomonadales > Pseudomonadaceae > Pseudomonas > Pseudomonas sp. 05N432. The sequence continues at coordinate 166,076 of NZ_JBFTMM010000002.1, forward strand.
ACCGCATCGAACAGCAAGCAGGGTACCCCCTTGAAGTCGAGTGGCCGATTCTGACGTCTTCTGAACCCAAGGAACCGACGAATTCACTGCTCTCGCTCTTCGGCCTTAAACAAAAGTAAATCAAGGACATCCTCATGCCTGTAACAGAAGGGCAACTGCTCCAGATAATGCCCAACGCCCGCCTCCAAGCGGGCGTTTTCGTTTCTGCCCTCAACACCGCGATGGTTCACCGAAACATCAACACCCCCAAACGCATCGCCGCGTTTCTCGCGCAAGTCGGCCATGAGTCGGGGCAGTTACGTTATGTGTGTGAGTTGGGCAGCGACCAATACCTCAGCAAATACGATACCGGCACGCTGGCCGTCCGCTTGGGCAATACGCCTGAAGCTGACGGTGATGGTCAGCGCTATCGGGGGCGCGGGCTGATTCAGATCACCGGTCACGACAACTATCGTCGATGCAGCCTTGGGCTGTTCGGGGATGAGCGTTTGCTGACCCTGCCTGAGTTGCTCGAACAGCCTCAATGGGCGGCCGAATCGGCGGCCTGGTTCTGGGAGCTGAACGGTTTGAATGAACTGGCCGATGGTGACCAGTTCAACAGCATCACCCGCCGGATCAACGGCGGGTTGAATGGGCTGGAAGATCGTTTGCAGCTCTGGGCACGGGCGAGGGCGGTGTTATGCCAGCCTTCGGTCTGATACCGGTTTCTTACCGGGCAATTGGCGTCGCTGTACTGCTGGCCATTGTGGCGGGCGGTGCTGCGGCAGTGTCCTGGCACCTTCAGGATTGGCGTTACGGTCGGCAACTGGCGGAACAAGCCAGGTTGCACGACGAGGCGCTGAACCAACTGACCCTGGCGGCGGCGAATCAACAGCGCGCCGAACAGGACAAGCGGCTGGCCCTGGAGCAGCGTCTTCAGGCCAGCGATCAAACCTATTCAAAGGCCTTGAGCGATGCACAACGTGATCAAGGTCGCCTGCGCGACCGTCTTGCCACTGCTGATTTGCGCCTGTCAGTCCTTGTCGACCCCCGTGATGCCGACGCCGGTTGTGGCGTGTCAGCCGCCTCCGGCACCGGCGGCGTGGTTCATGCAGCCCTACGAGCCCGACTTGAGCCGGCGCATGCTCAACGAATTATCGGCATCACCGACGCAGGCGACCGCGGACTGATTGCCTTGCAGGCCTGTCAGGCGTATGTCAGAGCGCTTGCTCACTAACATTTTGATCTAGCCTGCGTCTTGCAAGCGTGATTCGCTCGTGTACGGTAGTGCGCATGCCCGCCTGATCAAGGAGAGAGTCGTGAACGAAATCACCCAGCTTGCCGCGCAACTAGGCCGGCGTTTGCAGGTTCTCAATGCGCATGTCAGCACGGCGGAGTCCTGCACCGGCGGCGGGATCGCCGAAGCGATCACCCGGATTGCCGGCAGCTCGGCGTGGTTCGAGGCGGGTTACGTCACCTATTCCAATCGCCAGAAGACCCAGCAACTGAATGTGCCCGCCGAGTTGTTCACCGAGGTCGGGGCGGTCAGCCGTGAAGTGGTCGAAGCCATGGTGCGTGGCGCCCAGCACAAGAGTCGCGCGCGTTTTGCCGTGGCGGTCAGCGGTATCGCGGGGCCGGACGGCGGTACGCCGAACAAACCGGTGGGCACCGTGTGGTTGGCCTGGGCGGTCGGAGATGCCGTGTATTCGGAGTGCCGATACTTCGCCGGCAACCGCGATGAAGTCCGCCGACAAACGGTGAAGGCCGCGCTAGAGGGGTTGCTGCAGTATGCCTCTGGAGAAATCTCAAATGAGGGGTAGGCGATCCCGAAACGCTGTGGAATAATACTGGCTACTTATACAGGTGTTGGCCGTCAGGCCTTATTGATTACGTGAGGACTTTAATGGACGACAACAAGAAGAAAGCCTTGGCTGCGGCCCTGGGTCAGATCGAACGTCAATTCGGCAAGGGTGCCGTAATGCGTATGGGCGATCAGGACCGTCAGGCGATCCCGGCTATTTCCACGGGCTCTCTGGGTCTGGACATCGCACTCGGCATTGGCGGTCTGCCAAAAGGCCGTATCGTTGAAATCTACGGTCCTGAATCCTCCGGTAAAACCACGCTGACACTGTCCGTGATCGCCCAGGCTCAAAAAGCCGGCGCGACCTGCGCATTCGTCGACGCCGAGCACGCCCTGGACCCGGAATACGCCGGCAAACTGGGCGTCAATGTCGACGACCTGCTGGTTTCCCAGCCGGATACCGGCGAGCAAGCCCTGGAAATCACCGACATGCTGGTGCGTTCCAACGCAGTCGACGTGATCATCGTCGACTCCGTGGCGGCCCTGGTTCCGAAGGCTGAAATCGAAGGCGAAATGGGTGACATGCACGTGGGCCTGCAAGCCCGTCTGATGTCCCAGGCGCTGCGTAAAATCACCGGTAACATCAAGAACGCCAACTGCCTGGTGATCTTCATCAACCAGATCCGGATGAAAATCGGCGTGATGTTCGGCAGCCCGGAAACCACCACCGGTGGTAACGCGCTGAAGTTCTACGCTTCGGTTCGTCTGGACATCCGTCGTACCGGTGCGGTGAAAGAAGGCGACGAAGTGGTCGGCAGTGAAACCCGCGTCAAAGTCGTCAAAAACAAGGTGGCTTCGCCGTTCCGTCAGGCCGAGTTCCAGATCCTTTACGGCAAGGGCATCTACCTCAACGGTGAGATGATCGACCTTGGCGTGCTGCACGGTTTCGTTGAGAAATCCGGTGCCTGGTATGCCTACAACGGCAGCAAGATCGGCCAGGGCAAAGCCAACTCGGCCAAGTTCCTGCAAGACAATCCGGACATCGCTGCCACTCTTGAGAAGCAGATTCGCGACAAGCTGCTGACGCCAACGGCTGACGTCAAGGCTTCTCCGGTCAAAGAGACTGAAGATGATCTGGCTGACGCTGATATCTGATTGATCCGATGACCGCCGTACTCGATACCCTCGTCGCGGTGCGGCGAACCGCAATGGACCTGCTCGCTCGACGCGAGCACGGTCGAGTCGAGCTGACGCGTAAACTGCGTCAGCGCGGCGCTTCTGATGAAATGATCGATACAGCACTCGACCGTCTGACGGAAGAAGGGCTGCTGTCTGAAACCCGATACCTCGAAAGCTTCGTTTCCTACCGTGCCCGTTCCGGCTACGGCCCTTTGCGCATTCGCGAAGAGTTGAGCCAGCGTGGTTTGCAACGTGCCGATATCGAACTTGCCCTGCGTGAAAGCGGAATCAGTTGGCAAGAGAACCTGGAGGAGACTTGGCGACGCAAGTTTGCCGGGCATTTACCGATAGACGCCCGCGAGCGCGCCAAGCAAGGGCGCTTCCTCGCTTATCGGGGATATTCCATGGAAATGATTGGTCGCTTGTTCAGCGGCCGAGGAATGGATGACTGACTGAAAGGCCCGACTATTGAAATAGTCGGGCTTTTTTTTGCTCAAGTAACCTTGATCTGTTCCCGTTTGCGCTGTGGCGTCTGGGGCGACTGAGCCGTGGCCCAGTTTTCCGGCAGGTTGATGTAGTCGACCAGTTCACGCAGGCGTCCGTGATCACGAGCGTTGAACGTGAAGGACAGTCGCACCAGATGGCTGAACTGAGCCTCGTCGTGCTCCTCGCCACCGTAAGTATGTTGATGAAAGTGATCGCTCAGGCACAGGTCGGCAAAAGCCTCCTGTATATGTTCGAGCGCCTGGTCGTTGAGTTTGTGATGCATGCGGATCACGAACTGATGTTTCAGCCAGCGGCTGGAGTGGAAGTTGCTGTAGAACTGATTGATTTCCGCCACAGCGTCATCGACGGTATACACCAGACGAATCAGCTTCAGGTCGTTCGACAGGATGTAACGGTTGGCCTCCAGTTGATTGCGGATGAAGTCCAGCGCACTTTCCCAGAACGTGCCACCAGGAGCATCCAGCAACACCACGGGAACCAGCGGGCTTTTGCCGGTCTGGATCAGGGTCAGTACTTCCAGGGCTTCGTCCAGGGTGCCGAAGCCGCCCGGGCAGAGCACCAGTGCGTCGGCCTCTTTGACGAAAAACAGTTTGCGGGTAAAGAAAAAGTGAAACGGCAACAGGTTGGCAGTGCCGCCTACGGTTGGATTCGCTTGCTGCTCAAAGGGCAGGGTGATATTGAATCCAAGGCTGTTATCCCGACCTGCGCCTTCATGGGCAGCGGCCATGATGCCGCCGCCGGCACCGGTGATGACCATCAGGTTCGATTGGGCGAGTTTTGCACCCAGTTCCCGGGCCAGGGCGTACAGCGGATGTTCAACCGGCGTACGTGCCGAGCCGAAAACGGTCACTTTGCGCCGCCCCTTGAACTGCTCCAGCACACGGAAGGCATGCTCAAGTTCGCGCAGGGTTTGCTGGGTGATCTTGGCGTTCCAGCGATTGTGATCTTCTTGCGCCATGCGCAAGACCGTCAACATCATGTCGCGATAAATCGGAATATTCGGGCTATTGGGTGAAACCAGGTTGAGTTGCTCTTCGATCTTGCTGGTGAGATCGATGCCGATGCTCTGAAAATGACGCACCAGAAGCTCATTCGGTTGGTAAGGCATTCAACTTCTCCTTCTACACAGAACCTTCGGCTCGAACGAGAAATTCGCCTGAGCCGCGACACCGCTTGTGTCGCTCTCAGCCCGCAAGAGGGCTGGGCACTACACCCGACTCGACCTGACCATGAAGCATTGAAGTGGTGGTCGAGCCATCCAGACGGGTTCTGCTTATCCCTTGGATGAAAAAAACGTTCGCACGACAGGACTCTGAATGGGCAGCCCCTTCTCTGCCCCGGACATTAAACACCAATACATTGAATCTAGACGCTTGTAGTGAGTTGCGCTGACTTGATCATGGTCCTCGAAAGTCTTCGCTGGCAATTACTTATTGCGAGTTCACAACCGACTGTCACCGCTCGTCAGAACCTGTGTCGGACGGCCAAGGCTCTGATTTACTCAGTTACAGACACAACACGACAGCATTGCGTCCAGGGCAAGGCGCAAGGCTTCAGGAGCTGTAGGGGATCATCGCGCAATGATTGGCGATCAAGTGCAAGGAGGCAGGCTATGAGCCTGGTGATTCTGGAGGTCGATGCGCAACTGTATCGATTGCTGCAGTCAGCGGCCGCGCGCAATCACGTGAGCCTTGAAGAGGAATGTCGGCGGCGCCTGGAGGGCCAAGAGTGGCGCTCGCCTTATTTGCAGGCGCTGGTGGCAGAGCTGCGCGCCGATGATGAGCAGCGACGCGCAGGTTCACACTGATTAAGTGATTACTTTTTCTTTTGTGCCGTTTGCGCAGGGCAATCCGATTCCTGGTAGCTGGCCGAGCCTACAGGGCGATTGGTTTTGTTTTCCGAAAAGTCGTAACGCATGATCGCGCCCTTGGCCATCAGCTTGCGGTAGTTTGCATTGCGGCAAACGCTGGCGCCCAGTTGCAGATAAACCACTTTCGGGTTGGCACGCATTTCGTCGGCATAAGCGGATTGCACGCTGATGTGGTCGATCAGCTGTTTGCCATCAACCGTATAACCTTGGTCGAGAAGGTTTTCATTGATTTCTCGAGGCAGGCCGACGTTACTTTCCGCAGCAACCTTTTCCAGCATCTTGCCCAGATTCAAGTCATTCAGGGAGGCTGCTTGAGCGCTGAAGGGCAGGGCCAGCAGAAGGGCAGCGGTGGGGACGATAAGGCGCAGCATGAAACTCTCCTGGTTCAGTGACTGGTGCTTCGACCAGCCACATGGCGGTGCGTTCAGTGGCGGCGGATTATAGGCGAGCGGGGGGTAGGCGGTACAGGCTTGGGCGAGTTGCTCTGGTAAACTGCTGCGACTTCCTGCCTTGCCGAGTGTTATTTGTGTCGATATCCCTTCCCTGCCGGTGCTGCCTGCGATGAGCAATGCAGCCCCACGTTTTGCCACGAACGCCGTAGCCCGTCTGCGCGATGAGCGAGAAGAGGAGAGTACCAAGCCTTTTCTGGCCCGCGGTTCACGGGCGCCCCGTTGCCATACGTGCCGGGTGATCGAGAGCCATTGCCTGTGTAACTGGCGCCCCCAGGTCGAATCACGGGCCGGTGTTTGCCTGATCATGACCAGGAAGGAAGTGTTCAAACCGAGCAACACCGGCTGGCTGATCGCTGACGTGGTCAGGGATAACTTTGCCTTCATCTGGTCGCGTACCGACGTCGACCCACAGCTGATCAAGCTTTTGTCCGACCCGCAATGGCAGCCTTATCTGGTTTTCCCCGGCGAATACGTTGCCCCGGAACGTGTGACTCATACGGTCGACGCTACCAGCGAGAAGCGCCCGCTGTTCATCCTGCTGGATGCAACCTGGACCGAGGCGAGAAAGATCTTTCGGAAAAGCCCGTATTTCGACCGGTTTCCGATTCTGAGCCTGCTCCCCGAAAAGCTCTCGCGATACCGCCTGCGAAGGTCTACCCGAAGCGAACACCTGTGCACCGCGGAAGTGGCCGCGTTGTGCCTGGATCTGGCGGGGGATGTAGACGCTGCCTCGGCACTGGATGCCTATTTCGATGTGTTCAGCCAGCATTACCTCGATGCCAAGCATCAGCTGGAAATGAATGTCTCGACCCCGGCCCATACAGAATTGCTGCCTTTCGTTGAACACACAGCGCCGATCATGTCCTGAGAGTCGCCCATACTGACAGGTAACCACGGGTTTGCGGCTTGACCACCCAGGCTTCGCTGGGCATCCTTGGCGCCGATTAGGGTGCGGCCGAAGATTGAAACGCCGGTTTTATGGGTTCTTGGCGTTGAACGTGCCCTGTTGGTACCGCTGTCTGGCGGTACCTCGAGTTGCCTTGGCGAGGCCTGAATGCATCAGGTCTGCCATAAAAACAGGATCATCTGAAAAATGGCCACATACGAAATCCTGATTGCCGATGACCACCCTCTCTTTCGTAGCGCGCTGCGCCAGGCCGTGACCCTGGGCCTTGGTCCCGAGGTTCGTCTGGTGGAAGTGGCAAGCATTGCCGAGCTGGAAGCCCGCCTGACCGAAAAGGCTGACTGGGATCTGGTGCTGCTGGACCTGAACATGCCAGGTGCGTACGGATTCTCCGGGCTGGTGCTGTTGCGCGGTCAATACCCGCAGATCCCGGTGGTGATGGTTTCGGCTCAGGAAGAAGCTTCGATCATGGTGCGTTCCCGTGAGTTCGGGGCCAGCGGTTTCATTCCAAAATCCAGTTCACTGGAAGTGATTCAGCAAGCGGTGCGCTCTGTGCTGGATGGCGATGTCTTCTGGCCGCCGCAGGCATTTGAAGCGGTCAGCGTTTCGGATGAGGCCAAGGCCGCCAGCGAAGGCTTGGCCAGTCTGACGCCACAGCAGTTCCGTGTATTGACCATGGTCTGCGAAGGTCTGCTGAACAAGCAGATTGCCTACGAGTTGAGTGTGTCGGAGGCGACGATCAAGGCGCACGTGACGGCGATCTTCCGCAAGCTGGGTGTGCGTACCCGGACTCAGGCGGCGTTGTTGTTGCAACAACTCGAGTCGACTTCGAGCCACTAACGGCGCTTTCATTCACGCTTTTTCAACCTTTGTTGATCTGGCTTTTCTACTTCTTCTGGTTCAGTTGCCTACTTTATGTCGCCTTTCAAAGGTCAAACCGGTCTCAAGCGCATTCTCAATGCAGGTGGTTATTCCCTCGACGGCCTGCGTGCAGCCTTCACCGGCGAAGCCGCTTTTCGTCAACTGGTGCTGCTCAATGTCATCCTGATTCCGTTGGCGTTTGTGCTGAACGTCAGCCACGTCGAGCGTGCCTTGCTGATCGCTGTGTGCATGCTGGCGCTGATTGTCGAGTTGCTCAATTCGGCCGTGGAAGCAGCCATTGACCGGATTTCCYTCGATCGGCACCCGTTGTCGAAAAATGCCAAGGACATGGGCAGCGCTGCTCAGTTGGTGGCCCTGAGCATGATCGTCATGGTGTGGGCAGTGATTCTGCTTTAAGCAATCGTCGGTAAAACGATCTCGTCGCTGCGCTGAACCCCGGCGGTGAAAGCGCGGCACAGTTCAAGAAACTCGCGCATGGCCGACGTCTGATATTTCTGTTTGTGCCAGATGAAATAAAACTGCCGCGCGAGATCCAGGTCCGGTGTTTCAACCGCCACCAGACTGCCACGGCGGAACGCATCGCGTAGCGCCAGTCGCGAAATACAGCCAATCCCCAAGCCGGATTCCACTGCGCGCTTGATCGCTTCGGTGTGTTCCAGTTCAAGCCGGATATTCAAGGCACTTTGGTGATGACGCATGGCCTGGTCAAAGGTCAGGCGCGTGCCGGAGCCCTGCTCGCGAAGGATCCACGCCTCGTGCGTCAGCTCCTCCATGCTGGCCTGGCCACGGGTTGCCAGCGGATGTTGCGGGGCGCAAAACACCACCAGCTCATCCTCGACCCAGCTTTGTACCTCGATGTCCGGGTGGCTGCAGTCGCCTTCGATTAGACCCAGATCAATTTCATAGTGAGCGACTTGTTGCACGATGTTGGCAGTATTCTGCACATGCAGCTTCACTTGGCTTTCCGGATGACGCTGCATGAAGCTGCCAATCAGCAACGTCGCCAGGTAGTTGCCGATGGTGAGGGTGGCGCCGACCGCCAGCGAGCCGAAACCGGACTTGCCGTTGAGCAGGTCTTCGATTTCCTTGGCCTGGTCGAGCAAGGCCACTGCCTGCGGTAACAGTTGTTTGCCCATGGCGTTGAGGCTCAGCCGCTTGCCGGCGCGGTCGAACAATTGGCAGCTGGATTGGCGCTCGAGTTCGGTGATCGAGGTGCTGGCCGCTGACTGTGAAAGGTTGAGCAGACCCGCAGCACGAGACACACTCTCTTGCTGAGCGACGGCGACGAAGACTTGAAGTTGACGGAGAGTAAATCGCATATCTATATAACCGATAACCCTTATCTTAATAATCCAGTTAACAGATATTGTCGCTGCCATTAGAATGCGATGCAATTGCGCACTGCTCTCTTGGCGCAGAGCATGCGCAGACAAAATCTCCAGGAGTCCCCCGTACATGAGCAACATGAACCACGAGCGTGTCCTCAGTGTTCACCACTGGAACGACACTCTGTTCAGCTTCAAGTGCACCCGCGATCCGGGCCTGCGCTTCGAGAACGGCCAGTTCGTGATGATCGGCCTGCAACAACCCAACGGCCGCCCGCTTATGCGCGCTTACTCGATTGCCAGCCCGAACTGGGAAGAGCATCTCGAGTTCTTCAGCATCAAGGTTCCCGATGGTCCGCTGACTTCCCAGTTGCAACATCTGAAGGAAGGCGACGAGATCATCATCAGCAAAAAACCGACCGGCACCCTGGTGCTGGACGATTTGAAGCCTGGTAAACATCTGTACCTGCTCAGCACCGGCACCGGTCTGGCGCCATTCATGAGCGTCATCCAGGATCCGGAAACCTACGAGCGTTTCGAAAAAGTGATCCTGTGCCACGGCGTACGTTACGTCAACGAAGTCGCTTACCGCGAGTTCATCACCGAGCACCTGCCGCAGAACGAGTTCTTCGGCGAGGCCCTGCGTGACAAGTTGATCTACTACCCGACCGTGACCCGCGAGCCATTCGAAAACGAAGGTCGTCTGACCGACCTGATGCGCAGCGGCAAGCTGTTCAGCGACATCGGCCTGCCGCCGATCAATCCTGAAGACGACCGCGCCATGCTCTGCGGCAGCCCGAGCATGCTCGACGAAACCAGCGAAGTACTGAACAGCTTCGGCCTGAAAGTTTCGCCGCGTATGCGTGAGCCGGGTGACTACCTGATCGAGCGTGCGTTCGTCGAGAAGTAAGCAGCACTGAAAATGTGGGAGCGAGCCTGCTCGCGATGACGGACTGACAGCCAACACAGATGCAGAATGTCAAACCGCTATCGCGAGCAGGCTCGCTCCCACATTGGATTTGTGTACCCAAAAGCCCGCGTTGCCTGAGAAGGCAGCGCGGGCTTTTGCGTTTCCGGGGTTCAGGTTTTCGCTGGGATGACTTCGAGGACGCGGATCAGCCCGGCTTGCGGGTAATGCCAGCGTACGTCCAGGTCCCAGAACTGTGCGCCGTATTCGCGTTCGGGGGCGGGTGTCTGGTAGGCCGGGCGCGGGTCTTGCGCCAGGCATTGCTCGATCAGCTCGACCAACGGCTCTTCAAGGCGCTGAGCGTGCGTATGCGCCTGTTGCAAGGCTGAATCTGCCCACTGCACCGGAATCAACTGCGGCGCAGCGCTGGCGATCTTGTTGGACGCGCCCGGGATGATATCGGCGTAAGGCACGTAGGGTTTGATGTCGAGAATCGGCGTACCGTCCAGCAGGTCAATGCCGGAGATCCACAGGCGATTGGCTTCAACCTTGTCCAGCTTGACCACCGACTGACCGATGCCATTGGGTCGATGGGTCGCGCGCGTGGCAAACACGCCCATGGACTTGTTACCGCCCAGGCGCGGTGGGCGGACTTTGAGTCGCGGCTTGTCTTCCAGCGCCTGATGGAACAGGAACAGTAGCCAGACATGGCTGACCTGCTCCAGGCCTTGCACCGCATCACCCTGATCGAACGGTGCCACCAATTCCAGAATGCCGCGAGCGGCCGGCGCCAGTTGCGGCTGACGCGGAATGGCGAACTTCTCCTTGAAGCAGGAGCGCACGAAGCCGATCGGGGAAACGCTGTAGCTCATGGTCAGCCGCGAACGCGCAGGGTCAGGCCCTTGAGGAAATTGCGCAGCAACTGGTCGCCGCATGGGCGGTAGTTGGTGTGGCCGAACTTGCGAAACAGTGCGCTCAGCTCAGGCTTGGAGACCGGGAATTCGGCGGCCTTGAGGATGGCGTGCATGTCGTCTTCTTTCAGTTCGAAGGCTACGCGCAGCTTCTTCAGGATGATGTTGTTGGTGACTGGCAGCTCGATCGGCTGCGGTGGACGGCTTTCGTCCTTGCCACGCTTGAAGAACACCAGGCCATCGAGGAAATGCGCCATGACCTCGTCCGGGCAACGTACGAAGCCTTCTTCGTCTTCTTCTTTCTTGTCGAGGTACGTCACGAGGTCGGGCAGGGTGACATCCATGCCGCCGAGCTTGATGATCTCGATGACTTTTTTGTCACTGATGTCGAGCATGTAGCGCACGCTGCGCAGTACGTCGTTATGAATCATGTGTGCAGTCCTGATCATTCAGCTGTGGGCGTTGCCGTTAACGGTGACGCCGAAATGTGTGGCCGCCTTAGAACTTCTCTTTGGCAGACAGATAGCGCCATTGGCCCACCGGCACTTTGCCGATGGAAACACCGCCGATACGGATGCGGCGGATGGCGACGACCTTGAGGCCGACAGCCTGGCAGAGCAGGGCGATGATCCCCGGTTGCGGGTTTTTCATCGCGAAGCGCAGGCGATTTTCGTTCTGCCAGCTGGCTTTGACCGCCGGCAGTTCCTTGCCTTTGTACGACAGGCCGTGGGTCAGGCGGTTGAGCCCGTGAGCGACCATGTCACCTTCGACCTCGACCACATACTCTTGCTCGATCTTGCTGGCATCGGCGGTGAGTTTGCGCAGGATCTTCCAGTCCTGGGTGAACACCAACAGCCCGCTGGCGTTGGCCTGCAGGTCGGCGCTGGCGGTCAGGCGCTGGAAGTGGCCCTTGAGCGGACGTTTGCTGAAGCGGTGTTCTTCGCTCAGGGTCTCGGGGCCGATCAGTTGCAGGGCGGTCTCGGCGTCCATGCCCGCTGGCGCGTGCAGCAGGATGGTCACGGGTTCCGGTGCGGTGGCCTTGGCTTCGGGGTCGAGTTCGACTTTCTGGGTGTCGACCTTGAACTGCGGCTCATCGATGACTTCGCCGTCCACGGTGACCCAGCCGCCCTCAATGAACAGCTCAGCCTCCCGACGGGAGCAGCCGACGAGCTCGATGAGGCGTTTGGAGAGACGAATCGGGTCAGTCATGACAGGGAGCCGTAACAAAAGGGGGGAGGCATTGTACCTGCCTCGCGCCGGTTAATCGCGGGTCCATTTGCCTTGTGTGGCTTTTAGCCGCGCCGGGCCTGTTGATTGGCCTGCTTCAAACGCATGTGCAACAGAGGATAAGGCTGGCCCATACCATCGACCTCCGAGCGTCCGATGACTTCGAAACCCTGTTTGAAATAAAACCCCAAGGCTTGCGGGTTTTGTTCGTTGACGTCCAGTTCATCGGCGTTCAGGTGTTCCATGGCGTAGTGCAGCAGCTGTTTGCCCAGACCCTCGCCACGGTGTTCGGGGGCGATGAAGAGCATTTCGATCTTGCCTGCCGCAACGCCGGCGAACCCGGTGATGTGCTGGTGTCGGTCGCGGGTGCAGATCAGCATGACGGCATCCAGATAGCGGGTAAGCACCAGGTTTTTCAGCAGCTCGATGTAACTGTCCGGTAAAAAGTCATGCGTGGCGCGGACCGACGCCTCCCAGACCCGGGTCAGTTCTTCATAGTCGCTGTGTTTTGGTGTGTGGATGACCGAATGATGGCGCATGCCCGCCTGCCTCTTGTGCCGTGAGTGAGGTTGAATCCTCTTGCTGAACAATACGATAGACGTAAAAAAGCCCCGCATCTCGTGAAGAGAGCGGGGCTTTTCATATTTTTTGCGTTTAGATCTGTTCAGCCCACAAGTCGTATTCGTCGGCGTCGGTCACTTTGCACCAGACCTTGTCGCCCGGCTTGAGGTTGCTGCCGTTGTCGATGAATACGTTGCCGTCGATTTCCGGGGCGTCGAAGAAGCAACGGCCGACGGCGCCTTGCTCGTCGACTTCATCGACCAGCACTTCGATTTCACGGCCGATGCGCATTTGCAGGCGCGCCGAGCTGATGGCCTGCTGGTGCGCCATGAAGCGATCCCAGCGGTCTTGCTTGACCTCGTCCGGAACGATCTCCAGATCCAGATCGTTGGCCGGTGCGCCTTCAACCGGCGAGTACTGGAAGCAGCCGACGCGGTCGAGCTGGGCTTCGGTCAGCCAGTTCAGCAGGTACTGGAAGTCTTCTTCGGTTTCGCCGGGGAAGCCGACGATGAAGGTCGAACGGATGATCAGGTCCGGACAGATCTCGCGCCAGTTCTTGATGCGCGCCAGGGTCTTGTCTTCGAACGCCGGGCGTTTCATCGCCTTGAGCACTTTCGGGCTGGCGTGCTGGAAGGGGATGTCCAGGTACGGCAGGATTTTCCCGGCGGCCATCAGCGGGATCAGCTCATCGACGTGCGGGTACGGGTAAACGTAGTGCAGGCGAACCCAGACACCGAGGGTGCTGAGCGCTTCGCAGAGTTCGGTCATGCGGGTTTTCACCGGCGCGCCATTCCAGAAACCGGTGCGGTACTTGACGTCAACGCCGTAGGCGCTGGTGTCCTGGGAAATCACCAGCAGCTCTTTGACACCGGATTTGACCAGGCGCTGGGCTTCATCGAGCACATCGCCCACCGGGCGGCTGACCAGTTTGCCGCGCATCGACGGGATGATGCAGAAGCTGCAGCTGTGGTTGCAGCCTTCGGAAATCTTCAGGTAGGCGTAGTGACGCGGCGTCAGCTTGATGCCTTGCGGCGGCACCAGGTCGATCAGCGGGTTGTGATCCTGGCGCGGTGGCACGACGTCGTGCACGGCGTTGACCACTTGCTCGTACTGCTGCGGACCGGTGACGGCCAGCACGCTCGGGTGTACGTTGCGGATGTTGCCTTCTTCGACACCCATGCAGCCGGTGACGATGACCTTGCCGTTTTCCTTGATGGCTTCGCCGATCACTTCAAGGGATTCGGCCTTGGCCGAGTCGATGAAGCCGCAGGTGTTGACCACCACGACATCGGCGTCCTGATAGGTCGACACGACGTCATAGCCTTCCATGCGCAGTTGGGTAAGGATGCGCTCGGAGTCGACCAGTGCTTTCGGGCAACCCAGGGATACGAAACCAACTTTAGGGTTGGCCGGCGTTGTGGTGGACATGTCTAACCTCGGTGTTTTGTGACGCCTCCAGCCGACAACGGCAAGGCGACAGACGGGCGCTTGACGCGCCTCTGATCAAAAAGTGCGCAATTCTAGCGGTGGTCAGCGCAGTTGACCAGCTTTATGGAGGGAAATACGACGAGTGCTGCGCTATGCTTCGCGCCGTTACACCCAGGCGTATTTTTTAAGTCAATAAATCGCCTGTATCAATAAGTAAAACAGCGCATGCTGCACGGCAGTCTGCGCAGATTGGCAAAGCTCAGGCGCGTGTTCGTGTCGTGCTTTTTACATGAAGCCCCGGTCTTGGTGGCAGGAGTGGTTGATGGGTCAGGCAAGTAGTCAGGCAGTAGGCTCAGCGCATTCCGGGGCAGCAAAGCCCTTGGGAATGTTGGTGGCGGCGGTCGGGGTGGTTTATGGCGATATCGGTACCAGCCCGCTCTATACCCTCAAAGAGGTGTTTACCGGCGGCTATGGGGTGCAAGCCAACCATGACGGAGTATTCGGGATTCTGGCGCTGATTTTCTGGTCGCTGATCTGGGTCGTCTCGATCAAGTACGTGTTGTTCATTCTGCGTGCCGACAACCAGGGCGAAGGCGGGATCATGGCCCTGACCGCGTTGGCGCGGCGAGCCTCGGCATCGTATCCGCGGCTGCAATCGGTGCTGGTAATCCTCGGTCTGATCGGCGCTGCGTTGTTCTACGGCGACAGCATGATCACCCCGGCGATCTCCGTATTGTCGGCGGTGGAAGGTCTGGAGCTGGCATTCGAGGGCCTCGAACGCTGGGTCGTGCCGTTGTCGCTGATCGTGCTGGTGGGGTTGTTCCTGATCCAGAAACACGGCACTGACCGCATCGGCAAGTTGTTCGGTCCGGTGATGGTGTCGTGGTTCCTGGTGCTGGGTGTACTGGGTGTACTGGGTATCTCCCGGCATCCGGAAGTGCTGCAAGCGCTGAACCCGATCTGGGGCGTACGTTTCTTCGAGGTTCACCCTGGCATAGGCATCGCGATTCTCGGTGCTGTGGTGCTGGCGCTGACCGGTGCTGAAGCGCTCTACGCTGATATGGGTCACTTCGGTCGCAAACCGATTGCCCGTGCCTGGTTCGCGTTGGTGCTGCCGGCGCTGGTGCTCAACTACTTTGGTCAGGGCGCCTTGCTGCTGGAGAACCCGGACGCCGCGCGTAACCCGTTCTATCTGCTGGCACCGGGCTGGGCATTGATTCCATTGGTCGTGCTGTCGACACTGGCAACAGTGATCGCTTCCCAGGCGGTGATTTCCGGTGCGTTCTCCCTGACCCGTCAGGCGATTCAGCTCGGCTACATCCCACGCATGTACATTCAGCACACCTCGAGTGCCGAGCAAGGCCAGATCTACATCGGCGCGGTGAACTGGACGCTGATGGTCGGCGTTATTTTGCTGGTGCTGGGTTTCGGGTCGTCCAACGCTCTGGCCTCGGCTTACGGTGTGGCGGTCACCGGGACCATGTTGATCACCAGTATTCTGGTGGCGGCGGTCATGCTGCTGTTGTGGAAATGGTCACCTGTCCTGACAGTGCCGATCCTGGTCGGCTTCCTGCTGGTGGACGGGCTGTACTTCGCTGCCAACGTGCCTAAAATCGTGCAGGGCGGTGCTTTCCCGGTATTGGCGGGGATTGTGCTGTTTATCCTCATGACCACCTGGAAGCGCGGTAAAGAGCTGCTGGTGGATCGACTGGATGAGGGCGGTCTGCCATTGYCGATTTTCATCAGCAGTATTCGCGTGCAACCACCTCACCGGGTCCAGGGTACGGCGGTGTTCCTGACCGCGCGGCCGGATGCGGTGCCCCATGCGTTGTTGCACAACTTGCTGCACAACCAGGTGCTGCATGAGCAGGTGGTGTTGCTGACAGTGGTTTACGAGGACATTCCGCGGGTACCGACGCAGCGGCGGTTTGAGGTCGACTCCTACGGTGAGGGCTTCTACCGGGTGATCCTGCACTTCGGCTTTACGGACGAACCGGATGTGCCGCAAGCGCTGAAACTGTGCCATCTCGATGAACTGGACTTCAGCCCGATGCGCACGACGTACTTCCTCAGCCGGGAAACGGTCATCACCTCCAAGCTCGTCGGCATGGCTCGCTGGCGTGAGGCGTTGTTCGCCTTCATGCTGAAAAACGCCAACGGCAACTTGCGGTTCTTCAAGTTGCCGGTGAACCGGGTGATTGAGCTGGGTACACAGGTAGAAATGTAAGCCTCACAAAAAGCCCCCGTTGCCAGTTTGGTAACGGGGGCTTTTCTTTGGGTGAATGCATAACCCCAAGGCAATGGATATCCAGTGTGAGAGCAGCCGGGCGGCGTTCCGCTTGCTCGCGATGCAGGCGCCTMGATGTGTCAGGCAATCCGAGGTGATGCTATCGCGAGCAGGCTCGCTCCCACAGGTGAACTGTGCCGTCCGGTCGAGCCGAGCGTGGCATGAAAAAGCCCCCGTTGCCTTGCGGCAGTGGGGGCTTTTCTTTGGGTGAATGCATAACCCCAAGGCAATGGATATCTAATGTGGGAGCGAGCCTGCTCGCGATGCAGGCGCCTMGATGTGTCAGGCAATCCGAGGTGATGCTATCGCGAGCAGGCTCGCTCCCACAGGTGAACTGTGCCGTCCGGTCGAGCCGAGCGTGGCATGAAAAAGCCCCCGTTACCTTGCGGCAGCGGGGGCTTTTTGTTGAGCTCGGCTCAGGTCACTGTTCTGCGACCTTGTCCTTGTTCTGACGTTTCTCGATCGCATTGACCAGACGTTTGGCCAGGGCCGGGTAGTTCTCGTCGAAGTGGTGGCCGCCCGGCAGCTTCAAGGCTTCACCCACAGCGGTCTTGTCGGTGCAGCCACTCTCGGCGATTTCTTCTGCGCCGTAGATGCACAGCACCTTGTCGGCTGGCAGCTTGGCCATTTCCGGGCCGGTGTCGGCCTCTTTGCCGGCATTGCCGAGCCAGCCTTCGACCTGGATTTCGAAGCTGCCAGTACGGGCAAAGGCCAGCAGGATGATTGCGTCGACCCGTTGCTGTTCGCTTTCCGGCATGCGGTTGTAGATCGCCGGCAAGACGTCGGCACCGAACGAGTAGCCCGTCAGGATGAAGCGTTTGGTGCCCCACTTCTGACGGTAGTGCTGCATCAGTTCGGTAAGGTCAATGGCGCTTTGCTCAGGGCTCTTGTGCTGCCAGTAGTAGCGCAAGGTGTCGATGCCGACCACCGGGTAACCGATCTTCGCCATTTCACCGGCTACGTCACGGTCCAGGTCACGCCAGCCGCCGTCACCGGAAAGGAACAGGGTGACGGTGTCCTTGGCTTGGCCGGCAGGCACTTCGACCACTGGAATGTTCAGGCCGCCGTTGCCCTTGTCAGCACCGACGAGGAGCTTGCGCAGTTCGTTGTTGAGGACTTGCGGCAGGTTGATGTCGTAGTCGCTGATGCTGGTTTCGGCATTGGGTTGATCGCGCACGAAGCCGGCGCTGGTGTCGTCCGGGTTATCGTTCCATGCGACCAGCCAGTGACCGTGGGCTGCGCTTTTTGGCAGCTGTTGTGTACAGCCGGGTTTTTCCAGCGCCAGGTCTACTGAAACGGCCTGGGACTTGTCGTCCTTCTGCTCGGCCAGCCAGCGCCAGGCCAGGATGGCGCCAGGGCCGATACCGCTGACCAGGGTCGCTGGGCCCTTGAGCTGCTGGAAGGCGGCCTGCAGGGCATTACCTTGCTGCGTGCAGTCCGTGGGCAGGACCACCTGAACGATTTGCGCGGCACCGCCACGGCTCAGGGTCATCAGTTGCTTGTCGCTGAGCTTCTGATCTTCGTTCACCGCGACGACCACCTGGGCGCGCGGCGTGGTGCCGGGAATGACACGGGTCATTGCCGGGCCATCAACGGGCGTCAGCAGTTCGAGGGTGGGCTCGGGTGCCGGGCGATTCCAGTACCAGTAACCGCCACCGAGGATCACAGCCAGCACCACCAGAGTGGCCAATACATACCGCCAGGAGCGTTGAATCATCAGCGTTTCACCAATCCAGTCAAGCCGCCCGCAATCAGGGCGGCGGTATCGGCCAGTGCCACCAGCGGATCGAGTCCGGCGGGCACGGCCATGTAACGAGGTTCCCAGTCAGGCTGGAATTTGTCCTTGAAGCGGCGCAGCCCCTGGAAGTTATAGAGCTGCTCGCCACGGCGAAACACCATCGAGCCGAGGCGTTGGGTCAGTGGCGCGCCACGACGGGGTTGCAGACCCGACAGCGGCACCATGCCCAGACTGAAACGTGCATATCCGTGATTTTTATAATGTTGAATCAGGCCGACCATCATGAACTCCATGGTCAGCTTGGGCGCGTCCGGGTGTGCACGCATCAGGTCGAGACTAGCCAGGTCGTGGCTATACGTCTCGAGCAGGTTGGCGAATGCCACCGGGCGACCTTCAAAGTGAATGATCGCGATACGGAAGTGCTTGAGGTAATCGTCGCTGAAACGGCCGAGAGAGAAGCCTTTTTCGCGAACGTTCTTGCCGGTCAGCCAGGCATCGGAAATGACCTTCAGCTCCTCCATGGGGGCTTGGCCCGGTTCGTAGATTTCCAGCGACAGGCCATCGCGGGTGCCACGGTTCCAGGTGTAACGCAGGTCTTTCATCTCTTTGCCCTTGGCCTCGAGATCAAAGCGATGCAGGTCAACCCGCGCTTCTTCGCCCAGCTTGATCGCGGTCAGGCCGATGTCCATGTAGTACGGCAGGTTTTCGGCGCGTACCTGATAGAACACCGGACGGGCGTGATGAAGGTCGCAGAGGTCACGGAACTGCCAGATCATTTCCGCGCGTTGCTGGGTCGGGCCGATCGGGTCGTACAGGGCCACCAGACTGCGGCCACGACGCGCATACATCAAGAACGCTTCGTCGTTAGGGTGAAACAGTAGCGCCTTGTCACCGGTCAGGGCGAGGCCGCCGTCCGGTTGCGATGAGGCCATCAGGATCTTCAGCGCCTTATCCAGTTCTGCGGCGTCGGGCTGATGAATCACCGGGCGCGCGGTGCGCAGCAGCCAGGTCAGAGACACCACTACCAGCAGAACGGCCGCGCCGAGCAACGAGCGCAGGCCGCGCGGGGCATCGGAATCCAGGGTGAACTGCCACCACAATTGATGGCTGTACGGCACATCCTGATAGGCGAACAGCAGGAGCCAGATCGAGGCGCCCAACACGCACAGGCTGGCCACCAGGTACAGCGGCGAGAACGGCACTTCGGTCAAGCGGCTTGGGCGGTAGAAAGAGCGACGGAAGATCGCCAGCAGGCTGGCGGTCAGGATCATCAGGCAGGCTTCTTCCCAGTCGAACCCTTTGAGCAGCGAGAGCACGGCACCGATCATCAGCAAGATGGTGGTCAGCATCCAGGCGGCCGAGAGACGGCGGCGCAGACCTTGAGCCAGCAACAGGCAGAGCACGCCGATCAGGCTGGCACCGAAGTGCGAGGCGTCGACCAGGCGATGGGGGATCAGGAATCCGATGTGTTCCAGACGGGTGTCGATTTCCGGTGTCGCACCGGAGAACAGCAACACCACGCCAGACAGGAACACCAGGATCGCCAGTACCGGCGCGGCCATGCCCGAGGCGGCGCGCAGCGATTGACGGGTGTTGAACAGGCGCTGTGCTTCATTGATCAGCAGCAGGACGCAAGCCGCCAATAGCGGCAGAACCACATAGATCAGGCGATACAGCAGTAGGGCGGCGGCCAGTGGCGCAGCGCCGAGTTTGTCGGCGAAGGCCGCCAGCAGAATCGCTTCGAATACCCCGACGCCGCCCGGTACGTGGCTGAGCACGCCAGCGGCCAGGGCCAGCAGATAGACCAACAGGAAGGCGCCGAACGGTGGCGCTTCCGGCAGCAGCAGATACAGCACGGTCGCGGCGGCTGCCACGTCCAGTGCGGTAATCACCAATTGCAGGAAGGTCAGGCGACGACCCGGCAAGCGTAGCGTGCGTCGTCCGATGCGAACCAGCAGGTTGTCGGTATACGGTTGTTCTGGCAGGCGGCGGCGGTAGAGGCCGATGGCCAATACCGAACAGAGCAGCAACACGGCAATTGCAATGGCGCCCAGCATGGGCTGCGACACATGCAGCGCGATGGAGGCAGCAAGCAGGTTGCTGAGTGTCGCCAGGGCCGCGAGCGGCGGCAAAGCACAGCCCAATGACAGACTGGCAAACAACGTCATGTGGGCGACTTCCGCCGCCCCGAGCCCGTGACGTGCATACAGGCGGTAACGCACCGAACCGCCGGACAGCAGCGACAGGCCAATGGCGTTACCGATGGCGAATGCGGTGAAGCCACCCAGAATCATGGTGCGCGGCGGCAAGTTCACGCCAGCGTAACGCGTGGCTGACCATTCATAGCCGAGCAAGATGATGAAGCCGGCAATGGTTGCAGCCAATGCGCCGAGCAGGGCCGGCTTCGGCACTTCCAGAATCGAGTCGTGCAGGGCGTAGAGATCCAGCTCGCTTAATAGATGGCGACAGGCAATCAGCGCGATAGCGAACAATAGCAGCGTGACCGCCAGGCCAATGGGCTGACGGTACTTGCTGACCAGATCCAGCCAGTGCAAACGGGTGGCCGTGATCGGTTGTGTCGCTGTGACGGTGTCTTGTAAATCAGACGAGTTGGCGCGCATCAATCACCTCTTGGATTGTGCGCGACAGGATGGGGGTATCCAGCCAAGTTACCAATCCCTGTAGAAAAAAATAATCACAAATATTAACGCGTATCACCGAGCATTGGGGATTACGCACATTCAATCGTAGAGAGGCTTGCCTGCGACTCAGCATAGCCTGATCTGGTGGACCCTGAAGGGTGCCAAAGGTTCGTAGAACATTGCCAGATCATTGTTGCGAAAGGACTTTTCTACAGATACAAAAAAGGCCGCTCTTTCGAGCAGCCTTTTTTGATGTTTGGTTGCGGGAGCCGGATTTGAACCGACGACCTTCGGGTTATGAGCCCGACGAGCTACCAGACTGCTCCATCCCGCGTCTGTGTGGCGGCATTCTACAGGCGATCGCTTGAGTGTCAACCGTTAATAGTCCGCTGGGTCAAATTAACGTTAATTAGCTTCAAGCGGTTGCTGCGCTCAGGTTAAGTATAAGAAGCGCAAAGGGTTTTTTCCTGGCTCTGGCGACAAGAGGGAAGGAGGGGTGACGAAAAACACACACGCACAAAAAAGGCCACTCTTTCGAGTAGCCTTTTTTGATGTTTGGTTGCGGGAGCCGGATTTGAACCGACGACCTTCGGGTTATGAGCCCGACGAGCTACCAGACTGCTCCATCCCGCGTCTGTGTGTCGGCATTCTACAGAGGATCGCTGGGCTGTCAATTGCTAATTGAGAAAAATCTGTTCCTGTTCAATCGCTTAGCGTATCAAACAGGAGGTCTGACAAGGCTTGAGGGCTTGTGGCATAAGGCTTTCAGCTCTATTGGTGGGTTAGGGTCGATTGAGAAAATAAATCCAGTGAAGGCGTTTCATACCACTAGTAGAGAAGAATCAAAGCACTGGTGCTATATACAGTTGTCAGTGAGATACTGGCGATCCGGTTCGCCGTAGTCCTTTTTCCTTCATTGAACACTGCCTTATATGACGCAGCGCAAAATCATCCACGTCGATTGTGACTGCTTCTATGCCGCCATCGAGATGCGTGACGACCCGACTCTGGCGAGCAAGCCGCTGGCAGTGGGTGGCTCGGCGGATCATCGCGGGGTGATCGCGACGTGCAACTATGAAGCGCGGGCTTACGGGGTGCGCTCGGCCATGTCCTCACGGCACGCCTTGAAGCTGTGCCCGGACCTTGTCATCGTCAAGCCGCGCATGGATGCCTATAGAGAAGCGTCGAAAGAGATCCAGACGATTTTTCGCGATTACACCGACCTGATCGAGCCACTGTCGCTGGATGAGGCGTACCTCGACGTGTCGGAAAGCACGCATTTCGCTGGCAGTGCCACGCGAATTGCCCAGGATATTCGGCGCCGGGTCTCCAATCAGCTGCATATCACCGTCTCGGCGGGTGTAGCGCCGAACAAGTTTCTCGCGAAGATCGCCAGTGACTGGAAGAAGCCCAACGGATTGTTTGTGATCACGCCGGATCAGGTCGAGGACTTCGTCTCGCAGTTGCCGGTGAGCAAACTGCATGGTGTCGGCAAAGTCACTGCCGACAAGCTGGCAAAGCTCGGTATTGCCGATTGCCTGCAGTTGCGTGAGTGGAACAAGCTGGCGCTGGTGCGCGAATTTGGCAGTTTTGGCGAGCGTCTGTGGAGTCTGGCGCGTGGGATCGATGATCGGCAGGTGCAGAACGACAGTCGCCGGCAGTCGGTGAGTGTCGAAAATACCTACGATGTGGATCTGCCGGATCTGCTCAGTTGCCTGGAGAAACTACCGGACCTGCTGGAAACCCTGAACGGGCGTATGACGCGGATCGATAGCAGCTACCGGCCGGGCAAGCCGTTCGTCAAAGTGAAGTTCCATGATTTTACCCAAACGACACTGGAGCAGGCCGGGGCAGGGCGTGACCTTGGCAGCTATCAGTTATTGCTGACTCAGGCGTTCAATCGGGGTGGCAAACCCGTGCGTTTGTTGGGGATTGGCGTGCGCTTGCAGGATCTGCGTGGCGGCTTTGAGCAGTTGGATCTGTTTGAGCGCTAGTGTCAGGCTTTTGATGCGGCGATGAATGTCAGGCCGCTTTCGCGAGCAAGCCCGCTCCCACATGAGTCTGAGGTGTCCACATAGTGTGTGTTCACAACAGGTCTAATGTGGGAGCGGGCTTGTTCCGGGCGGCGTTCCGACGAAGCTTTTCGCTATTAATTCGGTCCCGGATCCGCCACCAAACGCCCCGCATCCTTGGTCAGCGACTTGAGAAACTCGCTTTGCAACTCGGGATCGTTGCGGGTCAGTTCGATCAGGCTTTGTTCCAGCTCGCTGGCTTCTTCTTCCAGACCCAGCTCCGACAGGCGTTTGACCCGGTGCACCCACTGGCTCACTTCGTCGTCTTCGAGGTCGTCGTAAATCAGCGTATGAGCTTCCAGCAACTTGCTGCGCAAGGTGCTGCTGATCGTCAGGGACGAGTCGGTGTGCACATCGTCCTGAGCATCTTCAACAGTAATCTGCAGCTTGCCGATACGATTGAGGTCCTGCTCCGCGAACGGGCTGTCGAGCAGGTTCAAGCGCAACACGCCGTTGCGGTCAGTGGTGAGCTCGAAGGTCTGCGTGCCGGCCTTGACCTCTACCGGGCGCTCGCTCCATGGCAGGCTCGAATACTCCATACGCTTATCACGCTGGACTTCATCGATACCGGCCAGGTTCTGTTGTGCGCGTCCATGGGACTGTATGTTCATGAACGGGTTGAGCCCGGCAATGCCTGTGCTGATCCAGTCCTTGGTCATGCTGTCCGGCAGGTTGCCGAGGGCGAACACGTTGGCGATGTTCGCGCCGACACCGCCCACCAAAGCGACCGCGCCCAGCGGAATCTCGTAGACCTTGCGCCAGGGTTGGTAAGGCGTGTAGCGATCGTAGCGCCGGGTGACATCGTACTCGGTGACTTCGAAGGTCTTCTGCTCGTGAATCCGTACCCGGCGTTGCGGCAGCTCAAGCACCTTAGGCTCGCCGACATCGATCTGCAGGCTGTGATCGAGCAGTTTGCGCTCGATGCGTTCCTCGTGCTCGCTGCGTTGTGACATCTGATTGGCGCAGCCGCTGAGCAACAGGGTGCCGCACAGGGCGGCACCACCGAGGTTTAAGGTGTTTCGCTTGAACATGACTTCTCTATCTGGTGTCAGCGGCGGATACGAGCCTGAAGGAACGACAGCACGTCAGCGACCGGCAGCGCTTGCGGCTCGGCCTCGGTACGGCTCTTGTATTCCAGGTTGCCTTCGGCAAGGCCGCGGTCACTGACCACGATCCGGTGAGGAATGCCGATCAGCTCCATGTCCGCAAACTTGATGCCCGGGCTGGTTTTCTTGTCGCGATCGTCCAGCAGTACTTCGAAGCCGGCAGCGGTCAGTTCCGCGTACAGCTTGTCGGTCGCTTCGCGAACCTGCTCGGTTTCGTAGCGCAGAGGCACCAGGGCGATCTGGAAGGGCGCAAGGGCGTCGCTCCAGATGATGCCTTTCTCGTCATTGTTCTGCTCGATGGCCGCAGCCACCACGCGGGACACGCCGATGCCATAGCAACCCATTTCCAGGGTGACCGGCTTGCCGTTCTCGCCGAGCACTTCGCACTTCATTGCTTTGCTGTACTTGTTGCCCAGCTGGAAGATGTGCCCGACTTCAATGCCGCGCTTGATTTCCAGAGTGCCTTTGCCGTCTGGGCTAGGGTCGCCGGACACGACGTTACGCAGGTCGGCAACGGTCGGTACTGGCAGATCGCGCTCCCAGTTCACGCCGAAGTAGTGTTTGTCGTCGATGTTGGCACCGATGCCGAAGTCGCTCATCAGCTCGACGGAACGGTCGATGATGATTGGCAGTGGCAGGTTCAGCGGGCCAAGGGAGCCGGCGCCGGCGCCAATGGCGTCACGCAGTTCGGCTTCGGAGGCCATGACCAGCGGGCTGGCGACGCCAGGCTGGTTGGCGGCCTTGATTTCGTTCAGTTCGTGGTCGCCACGGATGATCAGGGCAATCAGCTTGCCTTTCTCTTCAGCGTGAACCACCAGGGTCTTGATGGTTTTTTCGATTGGCAGGTTGAAGCCTTCGACCAGTTGCGCAATGGTCTTGGCGTTCGGGGTGTCGACCAGTCGCAGTTCTTCAGTCGGTGCGGCGCGCGAGGTTTCCCGTGGCACGGCTTCGGCTTTCTCGATGTTCGCTGCGTAGTCGGAACCGTTGCTGAAGACGATGTCGTCTTCGCCGGATTCGGCCAGAACGTGGAACTCGTGGGAGCCGGCGCCGCCAATGGAGCCGTTGTCGGCTTCTACAGGGCGGAATTTCAGGCCCAGACGGGTGAACACGTTGCAGTACGCCTGGTGCATGCGGTCGTAAGTGACTTGCAGCGATGCCTGGTCAGCGTGGAAGGAGTAGGCGTCCTTCATGATGAATTCGCGACCGCGCATCAAGCCGAAGCGTGGGCGGATTTCGTCACGGAATTTGGTCTGGATCTGGTACAGGTTGATCGGCAGCTGCTTGTAGCTGCTCAACTCGTTGCGCATCAGGTCGGTGATCACTTCTTCGTGAGTCGGGCCGGCGCAGAAATCGCGACCGTGACGATCCTTGAAGCGCAGCAGTTCAGGGCCGTACTCTTCCCAGCGACCGGATTCCTGCCACAGCTCAGCCGGTTGAGTGCTCGGCATCAACACTTCGAGAGAACCGGCGGCGTTCATTTCTTCACGAACGACGGCTTCGACCTTGCGCATCACTCGCAAGCCCATCGGCAGCCAGGTGTAGAGGCCGGAGGCGAGTTTGCGGATCATGCCGGCGCGCAGCATCAACTGATGGCTGACGACGACCGCATCGGAAGGCGTTTCTTTCTGTGTGGCGAGCAAATATTGACTGGTGCGCATGGTAGGCCGTTGTCGGTTGCTGAAGACTGGAAGTGACGAAGCATTGTACGGGCGAGATTTGCTGGCGTACAGGATTGCGGCCGGCGGTGTGGCTTGAGTGCGGAGAAAACTCCGCACTCAAGGGGCTATGATTCTTCGACGGCGGTGGTGGTCTGGGCAGGCTCGGGCGTTGGTGTCGGACCTTCGCGGCGGTTTTCCTGGAACCAGTGCAGGGCGATCAGCAGCAGGGTCGGTACGCCAAGCAGGGTCGTGATGATGAAGAAGTTGTGATAGCCGTATTTCTCCACCATGACTCCGGAGTAGCCGCCGATCAGGCGCGGCAGCAGGAGCATGATCGAGCTGAGCAGGGCGTACTGGGTCGCGGAAAACTTCAGGTTGGTCAGGCTCGACAGGTAGGCGACGAAGGCCGAGGTGGCCATGCCCGAGCTGAAGTTATCGAGGGAGATGGTGACGATCAGCATCTCCAGGTTGGCACCCATGTCGGCGAGCATCACAAACAACAGGTTGGTAGCGGCTGATGCGAATCCGCCGATGAACAGAATCGGCAGGATGCCGAAACGCACGATCAGCAGGCCACCCATGCCGGCGCCTATCAGGGTCATGATCAGACCGAAGATCTTGCTGACGCCGGCGATCTGATCCTTGGTGAAGCCCAGGTCGATGTAGAACACGTTGGCCATTACGCCCATCACGGTGTCGGACATTCGATAGGTGGCGATCAGGCCCAGCAGCAGAAAGGCCTGCCAGCGGTAGCGGACAACGAAGTCGTTGACGGGCGTCAGCACCGGGGCCAGGCCGCGGCGGCCCATGGTGGAGAGGCACAGGCTGGTCAGGATGATGTAGAGCAGCGCTCGTAGAAATGCCCGATCTTCCAGCAGCAGGTCCAGTGGGCTCATGGCGCCGGTGATGACGCTGGCAAAGTCAGTGTTGTAGAGCTGGGTAAACATCGCGGGCACGGACACCAGCAAAACGATGAGTACGAATACCGATGCCAGTTGGTGCACAAAGCTGTAGCGGCCGGCGGACAGTTGGGTACGCAGCGGCACGGGAGGCTCGCGCATGAGCAGGCTGGTGACTAGCGCCGGGATCATCAGCAGGCCGAACAGCGCGTAGGTGCCGGTCCAGGCCGAGTGTTTGTAATTGAACCCGGTGGAACCGAAGCCTTCGGCAATGAACAGTGCGCCGGCTGTCGCCAGGAGGGCCGCGACCCGATAGCCGGACATATAGCTGGCAGCCAGTGCAGCCTGGCGCGTGTCGTCGACAATTTCCAGGCGATAGGCATCGACGGCAATGTCCTGGGTGGCCGAGGCGAAAGCGACCAGAACGGCAATCGCAATCAGCCAGGACAGGTGTTTTTGCGGGTCGCAGAAGCCCATGCCGATCAGGCCGAGGACCAGCAGTATTTGCGCCAGGACCAGCCAGGAGCGTCGTCGACCGAGTTTGCCGAGCAATGGCAGGCGCCACTGGTCGAGAAGTGGCGACCATACCCATTTAAACGCATACGCCAGCCCGATCAGGCTGGCATAACCAATCGTTTCACGGGCCACGCCGGCCTCACGCAGCCAGACGGATAGCGTTGAGAACACCAGCATGTAGGGTAGGCCGGCGGCGAAACCCAGTAGCAGCAGTACGAGCGTCGAGGGGCTGGCATAAGCAGCGAGCGCGGCGCGCCAGGTTTTACGGGGCATGGGCTGGAGTCTGCCTCAAAATTGCGAAAACAAAGCGCGCACTCTAACCGCTGTGCTCTACCGGACGCCAGCCATGACGCTGAATATCAACACGATTGTTCAGGATACTGACACCTTCCATGCGCAAGCGTGCCCGCTGTTCGTCGCCGGAGGGGCTTCCCGCTGGCAAGCTGAGGCGACCGCCGGCAGCCAATACACGATGCCAGGGCAGCTTGGTGTCACCGGGTAACTGACTCAATGTGCGTCCTACCCAGCGCGCGGCTCGCCCCAAGCCTGCCAGTTCGGCGAGCTGGCCGTAACTCACCACTTTGCCTTCCGGAACCTGGGCCAGGGTCAGGTAGAGCGTGGCTCGGCGCATTTGCGCCGGGGTCTCGGTTTCATGGTTGGGGTTAGTCACGTTGCCGCTTCCTGATGAGGGTGTTGAGGCTGCTTCCAGAGTAAGTCTTCCGTGAGTGAATGAAAATCTCGCCAAATCGGGTGTGGCCGGTAAAAACAGACAGGCACAAAAAAGCCCCGCTTTTGAGGGCGGGGCCTTTTACTAAATCAGGACAAGTTAGATAACTTGAACTTCTTCAGCTTGCATGCCTTTCTGACCGCGGGTAGCGATGAAAGAAACCTGTTGGCCTTCTTTCAGGCTTTTGAAGCCGTCGGATTGGATAGCTTTGAAGTGAACGAACAGGTCGTCACCGGATTGTGGGGTGATGAAGCCGAAGCCTTTTTCATCGTTGAACCACTTAACGGTACCGGTTTGGCGATTAGACATGGTGTAACTCCTTGAACAAAGATAACTGCGACTCAGGAAGAACCCTGGCCGAGACTGAGTGCAAAGAGCAGGAAAAATTCTTGTAGATGGTTGGATCGAAATTCAACATATCGTGTAGAGATTCTCAGTGACACAAGCAGCACAGTGGCGCCACCTTAACCCTTTTTCCTGAACGTGCCAATGGTCTTTGCGAAGGTTTCTCTGTTTTCATGACTGACGGTGCGCCGTATTGCCGCGAAGGCCCGGAAATCGTGGGGGATCGGCGAGAATTGTGCCCCGGACTTTGAACCGGCGGCGCGCCCCGGTAAGATGCCGGACAGAATTTTTCCACCTCGCTATTCAGGACACCCCCGCCATGAGCATCAAATCGGACAAGTGGATTCGCCGCATGGCGCAAGAGCACGGCATGATCGAGCCGTTCGTAGAGCGCCAGATGCGTGGCGAAGGCGCCGACCGGCTGATTTCCTTCGGCGTATCGAGCTACGGCTATGACGTGCGTTGCGCCGATGAATTCAAGGTGTTCACCAACATCAATTCGGCGACTGTCGATCCGAAAAACTTCGATGAGAAGAGCTTCGTCGACGTCAAAAGCGATGTCTGCATCATTCCGCCGAACTCTTTCGCGCTGGCGCGTACCGTCGAGTTCTTCCGTATTCCGCGCAATGTACTGACGATCTGCCTGGGCAAGAGCACCTATGCTCGTTGCGGCATCATCGTCAACGTCACGCCGCTGGAACCGGAGTGGGAAGGTCACGTGACCCTGGAGTTCTCGAACACCACCACGTTGCCGGCGAAGATCTACGCCAACGAAGGCGTGGCACAGATGCTGTTTTTCGAGTCCGACGAAGAATGTGAAGTGTCTTATAAGGACCGTGGCGGCAAGTACCAGGGGCAGCGTGGCGTGACGCTGCCGCGTACCTGAGTCAGCCGTCTGACAAGTCGTTGGAATTCCTGGGCGGGCGTACACTCTATGGGGTGTACTGCTCCGATGCGCGCAAGGTGCATCGGGCCATCGCTCAGGAGTGCTTCATGAAGATCGATCCGCGAATAAGTGCCCAACTGGCAAGGCTTGAGCCCAATCAAGTGGGCCTGCTGGCCTGGTCATTGCTGGCGCATCCACCTGTCACGCAGGCCGGCGGAATCCCTGGTCAGCCCGACCCCGATACCCCGAACGAACAACCGACCGAACCTGGCGAGCCTGGCGAACCCACCTTGCCGGATAAGCCGCCTCCGGCGCCGGTTGCCTGATTTCCCGCATCGAAATTCAACGGCCCGAGGTTGGTTTGATCCCTGTGGGAGCGTGGCTTACCCGCGATGGACGATAACGCGGGTTATCAGATAAATCGCGTTGCCCCATCGAGGGCAAGCCACGCTCCTACGGAATCTGGGGTTACTTGAGGTTGCCGCTGAGGAATTGCTTGAGGCGTTCGCTCTTCGGGTTACCCAGCACGTCTTCAGGCGCGCCTTCCTCCTCTACCAGCCCCTGATGCAGGAACAGCACCTGATTCGAGACTTTGCGGGCGAAGCTCATTTCGTGGGTCACCATGATCATGGTCCGGCCTTCTTCGGCCAGGCCCTGGATCACCTTGAGCACTTCACCCACCAGTTCCGGGTCCAGCGCCGAGGTCGGTTCGTCGAACAGCATGACTTCCGGCTCCATCGCCAATGCGCGGGCAATGGCCACTCGTTGTTGCTGACCGCCCGACAGGAACGCCGGGTATTGGTCCGCCACGCGCGCCGCCAGGCCGACCTTATCCAGATAACGCCGGGCGCGATCTTCGGCGTCTTTCTTGCTGACACCCAGTACCCGGCGCGGGGCCATGGTGATGTTTTCCAGCACCGTCATGTGGCTCCACAGGTTGAAGTGCTGGAACACCATTGCCAGTCGGGTACGGATTCGTTGCAGTTCGGCTTCATCGGCCACCCGCATGCCATGGGGGTCTTTGATCATGCGGATCGCTTGACCGTCCAGGCTCATGGCGCCGTCGTTGGGTTGTTCGAGAAAGTTGATGCAGCGCAAAAAGGTGCTTTTACCCGAGCCGCTGGCGCCGATCAGGCTGATCACGTCACCGGTCTTGGCCTTGAGCGAAACACCTTTGAGCACTTCATGAGTGCCGTAGCATTTATGCAGGCCTTCGATGGTCAGTTTGTACATGGGGCATGCATCCTCAAGGCGAAAGTAGGTAGCCGGTGCGATAGGCTTCGAGGCCTGCAACATGGGCGATCACCATGCCTGCGGTGGCCATCCGGCGGGTCGAACGGGCGTAGAGCAGGCCGGCGTTGGCGCAATGAACCGGGGTCACGCGGTCGTCGATCGGGTCGATGATTTCGGCGATCAGTTGTCCCGCCTCCAGGTACTCGCCCGGCAGCACGCTGTACACCAGCAAGCCGCCGACCGGGGTTGCAACCGGTTCTACTGCGGCCAGTGGAGTGGCGGGGTAGGGCAGTTCGGGCAAGGGCGCGGCTTCACCTTCGATTGCGCCKAAATGAACCAGGTAGTCGATCAGTGCCTGGCAATCGAGGCTGGCCAGCGGATGATTGACGTCGCCTTGACCGCGCAATTCGACGGTCACCGAGAAGCTGCCCAGCGGAATGTCGAAGTGCTCACCGAAGCGCTCCTGCATTTGCCACCAGACCAGCGTGAAGCACTCATCGAACGAATGACCGCCGGAGTCGGTGGCCAGCAGGCTGGCTTCGGCGCCGATGTAGCGCGCCAGTGGCTCGACTTGCGGCCAGGCCTCGGGCGTGGTGTACAGGTGTGCAACCGCTTCGAAATCACAGTGCAGGTCCAGCACCATGTCCGCGTCGCAGGCCAGTGTTTGCAGGGTCAGGCGCTGGGATTGCAGTTGGGTGCGGGCGGTTTGCCGAGCCAGCGCATTGCGCAGGCTGCTGCGGATCAACTCAAGGTTGTGTTGTGGATCGTCGTTGAGTTGCCCTTCGATCTCGTTGCCGACTTCTTCACCGAGGTCAACGAACCAGCGGTTGAAGTTCTGTCCGCTTTCCAGTTCGTAGCGACCCAGTGGCACGTCCATCAGCACTTGTTCGAGGCCAATCGGGTTGGCCACGGGCACCAGTACGATCTCGCTGCGCAGACGGCCGGCGGCTTCGAGCTCCGCCAAACGCAGCTTGAGGTGCCAGGCCACCAGCATGCCGGGCATTTCGTCGGCGTGCAGCGAGGACTGGATGTAGATCTTGCCTTTGGCCTGGGTCGGGCCGAAGTGGAAGCTGTGGATCTGTCGTGCGGTGCCCGGCAGTGGGGCAAGCAGGTCATGGATCTGGTGGCGCATTTGCAAAAAATCCTAGTGAGTCGGCCCGAGGAACGCCAGCCATCGGCGTTCGGCCAGTCGGAACAGGCCGACCAGCGCAAAGGTGAC
Source organism: Pseudomonas sp. 05N432 (assembly GCF_056396945.1). Lineage (NCBI taxonomy): Bacteria > Pseudomonadati > Pseudomonadota > Gammaproteobacteria > Pseudomonadales > Pseudomonadaceae > Pseudomonas > Pseudomonas sp. 05N432. The sequence continues at coordinate 197,337 of NZ_JBFTMM010000002.1, forward strand.
GGTCAGGTAAATCAGCGCAGCAATGCCGAACGACTGAAAGGTCAGGAAGGTCGCGGAGTTGGCATCGCGAGCGACTTTCAGAACGTCCGGGACGGTGGCGGTGAAGGCTACTGTGGTCGAGTGCAGCATCAGGATCACTTCGTTGCTGTAGTACGGCAACGAACGACGCAACGCCGACGGCATGATCACGTAGGCATAGAGCTTCCAGCCCGTCAGACCGTAGGCTTTCGCCGCTTCGACTTCGCCGTGAGCCATGCTGCGAATCGCCCCGGCGAAAATCTCCGTGGTGTAGGCGCAGGTGTTCAGGGCAAAGGCTAAGATGGTGCAGTTCATCGCATCGCGAAAGAACGCATCGAGCAGCGGTTGTGCGCGGACGGCCGCCAGGCTGTAGATCCCGGTGTAGCAGATCAGCAGCTGGATATACAGCGGTGTGCCACGGAACAGGTAGGTATAGAACTGCACCGGCCAGCGCACATAGAGCTTGTTGGAAACCCGGGCAATCGACAGCGGAATCGACACCAGGAAACCGATGAAGATCGAGGCGCTGAGCAGCCACATGGTCATCGCCAGGCCGGTAATGTGGTAACCGTCGGTATAAAGGAACGGTTTCCAGTAGTCCTGTAGAAGTTCGATCATCGTACGGCCTCCCGGGCACCGGCGGCATAACGGCGTTCAAGCCTGCGCAGGACAAAGTTCGAAGCGCTGGTGATCAGCAGGTAAATCAAGGCGGCCAGCACCAGGAAGTAAAACAGTTGATAGGAGCTTTTACCGGCGTCCTGTGCCGCTTTGACCAGGTCCGCCAGGCCGATGATCGACACCAGCGCGGTGGCCTTGAGCATCACCATCCAGTTATTGCCGATGCCCGGCAGGGCGAAGCGCATCATTTGCGGGAACACCACGAAGCGAAACCGCTGGCCGCGCTTGAGGCCATAAGCTGTGGCGGCTTCGACCTGACCCCGTGGGACGGCGAGGATCGCGCCGCGAAAGGTCTCGGTGAAATACGCGCCATAGATGAAGCCCAGGGTGATGACCCCGGCGCTGAACGGGTTGATTTCGATGTACTCCCATTCCATCAGGTCGGTAAGGGAGGTCAGCCAGGTTTGCAGGCTGTAGAAAATCAGCAGCATCAGCACCAGGTCCGGCACGCCGCGAATCAGGGTGGTGTAGACCTGGGCGGGAACTCGTAGCAACTTGACGCTGGAGAGTTTGGCAGTGGCGCCGAGCAGGCCGAGCAACACGGCCACCAGCAGCGACAACACCGATAATTTGATGGTCATCCAGGTGCCTTGCATCAGCAGCGGACCAAAGCCCTGCAGGCTGAAGGCGGAAAGCCCGAGGTTTTGTAACAGCTGTTCGAACATAAAATCTGCGACCTGATAACGTGAAAAAAGCGCCCATCACGAGGATGGGCGCCGGGGCCTTACTTGCCGCTGTACAGATTCAGATCACCAAAGTGTTTCTTTTGAATGGTCGCGTAGGTGCCATCATCGTGTAACGCTTTGATACCTTTATCGAGAAGGGCTTTGAGCTCTTTGTTACCTTTCGAGATACCGACAGCTGTTTTGGCTGGCAGCAAAGGATCGTTGACCGGCTTGCTGACTTCATAAGCTGCGCCTTGTGGCGACTTCAAGAAGCCCAGTTCGGCTTGCAGCATGTCCTGGATCGAGGCGTCCAGGCGACCGGAAGTCAGGTCGGCGTAGACCTGATCCTGGTTGGCGTAGGCCTGAGTGGTCACGCCAGCCTTGTCCAGTACGGCCTTGGCGTAGGCTTCCTGGATGGTGCCTTGTTCGTAGCCGACCTTTTTACCCTTGAGCGAAGCCACGTCAGAAATGCCGGAGCCTTTCTTGTAGACCAGTGCGGTAGGGCCGGAGAATAGCTCGCTGGAGAAGTCGATAACTTTTTCGCGGGCTTCGGTGACGGTCATCGAAGAGATCACGCCATCGAATTTATTGGCCTTGAGGCCTGGAATCATGCCGTCGAAATCGCTCTCGACCCATTTGCACTTGACCTTCAGCTCGGCGCAGATCGCGTTGCCCAGATCGATGTCGAAGCCCACCAGGCTGCCGTCGGCCGCCTTGGACTCGAACGGAGCGTAGGAAGGGTCAACACCAAAACGCAGTTCTTTGTATTCCTTGGCCAGTGCGGAACCAGCGGCCATGCACAACGCCAGTGCAGAAAGGGTCAGCAATGCTTTTTTCATTATTAAATCCCTAAGAACCAATTTGAGCGCTTGTGGCGCGAAATTATTGTTACTGGAAAGCGTAAGACCTTATGAAAGTAGCAATTTCCGAACCAGAGTCCCGAACAAGCGTTTTAAAAGATGATTCAAGACACGTCTGAAGAGGAATCGTGCCCAAAAACGGGCGTGAACAATTTGCCGCACCAAAGTAGAGCGATCGATAGCGAGGACGCAAGCTCCCTCTTTACCGATCGCTCTACGTGTTACTTGCCCGGCACCAAGGTCAACCGTGTTTTGCCATACACCTTGTCGAAGTTCTGCGGTTGCATCGGCAAGCTCATGTATTGACCTTTGAGCCACGGGTCGATGCTGTCGATATAGTTCGGGCTGGCCGGGTTGCCGGATTGGCCTGTGCCGTTCTGGCCCATCAGCGGTTCGGCCTGGCCGAAGTCGACAATGAAACGCATGGCCGGCACCAGCGTCACGTTGAAATCCTGACCCCAGGTGTACGCGGCAGCATTCAACGTAGTGTGGTCACCTCCGGCAGACATGGCGCCGCGTACGGTCTGGCCTCGGCTGTTTTTCCATTCGTAGTGGTGCAGTTTGCCCCACTGCCAGGCTTTGTGGTCGGCGCCCATCTGGCTCTCGCCGGCGGTAATGGCCGCAGCCAGGCTACGGGCGAGAATGGTCGGTTTGTCTTCTTTCTGCTGGGTGCGAAGGTCATCCCAGAACGGGCTGTCTTCGCGGCCCAGCAAATGGTCGGCCTGGGCCGAGTAGGACAATTTGCCGTTGGCAACGAAGGCTTTCCACGTTGGGCTGGACTCTGGGCCGAGCTCGTCGAGGAAGATCTGCTTCATGCTTTCTTGCAGGAACAGTTCATAGATCGCTGCGTCGGTGGAGGTCGGGCTGAGCTTGCCGTCGAACGCCATCAAGCGGCTGTAAGCTTCGCGCGCTTTGCCGGCTTCGGCAGCAGGCAGTGCGTCGATCGCCTGTTTGAGTGGCTGGGACATGCCCGGGGCTTCAAACATCTTTTTCAGTTTGGCGGCGAACAGGGTGGTCTGGTCGTATTGCATCGCGATCATGCTGCGGCTGTCGTGCTTGCCGGCAGCCGCCAGTTCGGCGATGCGCTCGCCACGCTCGGGCGCGGCCCAGGAGTTGGACAGCTGCATGCCGTAACCGTGAGGGATGACCCGCTGGTTGGCGGTGCCGATCCAGCCTTGGGTCGGGTCCTGGTCATAAGGGTGGAGCATCGGGTCTGCGTAACCGTCCCAGTCGTAACGACCTTCCCAGCCCGGTGATGGCAACCCACCTTCACCTTCGCGGCGGTTCGGGAAGCGCCCGGTGACTTGCCAGCCGATGTGGCCGGCATCGGCGAACACCATGTTCAGCGCGATAGCGCGGATTTCACGGCTGGCGTCCGAGGCTTTCTCTGCGCTCTGTGCACGGGACAGGTCGAAGAAGGCGTCGAGGCTCTTGTCGTCGGTAAAATTCGGCATCTGCAACGCCAGACCGAAACCATCGCCCAGTGCGGTGCCTTGGGCGCTGTTGAGCAGCGGGCCGTGGCGGGTTTCGTACACGGCTTCGCGAATCGGCCGCTGGCCTTTGACGAAGTAGGTCTCGTTACGAACCGTCACCGGCTGCCATTTGCCGGCGGCTTCGTAGCTCAGGCCATTGCCTTGACGCTTGAGCTTTTCAAGGAACAGGTCCCGGTTATCGCCCATGACCGCGGTCATGCTCCACGCCACTTTGCCGTTGAAACCGGCGAGGACCATCGGCAGGCCGGCAATGGAAACCCCGGCCGCCTGGTACTTCGGTGAACGGATCTGCACGTAGTTCCACAGCGACGGCACGCCAATCGGGAACTGGCTGTCGCTGGCCAGCAGGCTCTTGCCGCTGCGACTGCGCTGCGGGGCAATTGCCCAGTTGCTCGACGCCGTGGCGCCGAGCAGATTCAATGCGGACAACTGGTCGCCGGCTTTGCTGAGTTCGCTCAGGCCCGGGATCGTACCGTTGAGCTTCACGCCTTTAAGCTTTTCAGCTTCGGCGAGTGGCAGCTTTTCGTCCGGATACGACGGCAACAGCCACGGGAGTTTGTCTGTCGTGACGGTTTGCGCCATCACCAGCGAAGCGATTTCTTGCGGCAGGTTGGCTGACTGGCTGAAGTTCAGCAAACAGAAAATCAGCGCCGAATCTTCCGGCTTCCAGTATTCAGGTTTGTAGCCGGTGGCGGCCAGGTCCGACGGCAGCTTGTCGCGATAGCGGAACAGATAGGCGTTGACCCCGCGGGCATAAACTTCAAAGAAGCGTTGCAGGCGCGGAGAGGAGGCCTTGTAGAGTTCGTCGGCACTTTTCTTCAGGTTGACTGCGCGCATGTAGCGGTCAGCGTCGAGCATCTCTGCGCCGGACATCTCCGACAAGCGACCCTGGGCCAGCAGACGCATGGTGACCATCTGGGTGATGCGATCACTGGCGTGTACGTAGCCGAGGGTGAACAGCGCGTCGTGGAAGGTGTTGCTTTCGATCAGCGGCACGCCCATGGCATTGCGCCGCACTGAAACGTTCTGCGCCAACCCTTTGAGCGGCTGCACGCCTGCGGTGGGTGGCAGGCTGTCCTGGGCATTCCAGGTCTGGCAACCGGTGAGGCTGAGCACACTGGCCACTGCTGCGGCAACGCCGAACCGGGGAAGAAATGATGTAAAGGCTGGCGAGGCCATGGCAAAGCTCCTGCGGGAGTAGAGGCGCAATAAAGGCGCTACGTTAGTGAGCAGGAGAAGGCCGCGCAAGCGGGTGCCGATCTTATTTCAAGGTTTGTCCGATAAAACAAAGAATTTGACGCGCAGGGTTACCGTTCCATGACTTGCCTATTGGAAAAGGTGGTGCTCAAGTGTCGGGATTTCGATGGTTTGCCAGGAGAAAAATCGCCATGGAACTTCACGCCAACGCAGTGCTTATTCTGATCGATCAGCAAAAAGGCATTCACCACCCCAAACTGGGACCGCGCAACAATCCAGGCGCCGAGGAGCGGATGGCCGAGTTGTTGAGCGAATGGCGGCGCATGGCGCGGCCGGTGATTCATGTGCAGCACTTGTCCCGCTCGCCGGAATCGGTGTTCTGGCCGCAGCAGTCGGGTGTCGAGTTTCAGGAACGGTTCGAACCGTTTTCGGGCGAGCGCGTGATCCAGAAACAGGTCCCCGATGCGTTCAGTGGGACGACGCTTGCAGCGGGTTTGCGTGAGGCGGGGATCGAGCAACTGATCATTGTCGGCGTGGCGACCCACAACTCGGTCGAGTCCACGGCGCGTACGGCGGGTAATCTGGGGTTTGATACCTGGGTCGTGGAAGACGCCTGCTACACCTTCGACAAGCTCGACTTCTTCGGCAACAAGCATTCGGCGCAGGAGGTGCACGCCATGTCGCTGGGCAATCTGCACGGGGAATATGCGACGGTGATTCGCACAGCCGAGATTCTGATGGCTGATTAGAACCTGTAGGAGCGTGGCTTGCCCGCGAACGGGGCACCTCGGTACATCAGGCCGACCGCGTTATCGACTGTCGCGGGCAAGCCACGCTCCTGCAATGGGATGCGTGCGGCTAGAGAATCAAGCGCCGTGGCACTTCTTGAACTTCTTGCCGTTGCCGCATGGGCAAGGGTCGTTGCGGCCAACGTCTTTCAACGCGTTGCGCACCGGCTCCTGGTGAGCGTGGCCGCAGTTCGGGCCGTGAACATGGCCATGGTCGTGATCATGATGGTCGTGATGGTCATGATCGTCATGATCGTGGTTGCAGTCAGGGCCATGGACATGAGGTTGCTGGGTCATCGAGGTTACTCCGGAATAAAATCGCCGGGAATTATCTCGCCATTATTGGCCAGGTGCACGTCATTGCCGATGAATATTCCGGTTTGAAGCGTTCCTTCCAGGCGATAGGGGATCGGCTGGTCGGGTTTCTTCAGCATTTTTACCACCTCGCGCAGGTGTTGCCAGAGGTTGGTGCGGATCGGCACCTGGAAATAGCTGCTGCTTTTCGGGTCGACGGTGAACCATTCGCTGGCCTCGCCTTCGGCCAGCAGGAACTCGCTTAAATGAATCCGGTACACCAGGCCGCGAACCGTAAGACTGGAGTCGTTGGGGTTGTCGACGCGAAAGTAGAGCATGAATTTCTGCTCAAGGAGTTTGGCGCGCACCACTTCGACTTTGAGCAGATGGACTTGTGGGTCGAGGCTGTCATCAGCGAACCAGGACGCGCAGCCACCGAGGCTCAGGAACATGAACAGGGTGACAATTCGTAAGGCGCGTTGCTGATGGGTCATGGCGGTATTTCTCCTTGAACCCCAGTCTAGCCCCAAAAGATCGCCTCAAACGGTGAAATAACTCGCACAACACTTCTTGAATTTCTGCCCGCTGGCGCAGGGGCATGCATCATTGCGCCCGGCCTTGAGCTGTACAGTCGGGTCGATGAAGTACCAGCGCCCGGCATTTTGCACAAAGGATGAGCGTTCGCGGTGGCTGTGCTCGCCGGTGCTGTCGTGCCAGCGTGCGGTGAAGGTGACGAATGCATGTTCAGGCTGGCCGCCGAAGACCTCGGAGCTTTCCACCTCAAGGCCAAGCCAGGTGCTTTGCGCGCTCCATTCGCTGATCGACTGACGATCCAGGCCTGCCTGTTGGGCGGGCAGGGTGGTGGCCACCAGATAGTCGATCAGGCCCAGCACATAGGCGCTGTAGCGCGAACGCATCAAGGCTTCGGCGCACGGCGCGGGGTGGCCGGCGTGGTAGTGGCCGCAGCAGGCATCCAGCAGGGTGCCACTGCCGCACGGGCAAATGGACGTACTCATCGTGTTACCACCAATATTTTCCGAAGTTTTCCGGATTGGCCCAGAACCGTGAATTGAGCCAGTCAGGCACTTGTTTGTAGTCAAGCAAATCGTAGGTAAAGAGTGTCAGGACCTGTTCGTCACGCTGGAAGCGTTCGCTGGCCTGCAGTGCCAGGGAAAAAAAGTCGGTTTCTTGCCAACCGCAGGCTTTCAGGTCCGCCAGCACCGCGATGCGGCTGGCGTTGAGATTGCGAATCCCGCCGAGCAGGTTCAGGCCATCGCGTTTGGGTAGATGCTCAAGGCAGTCGAGTGCCAGCGCCAGGTCGAAGCGTTGTGCGGCAAGCTCAGGTGGCAAAGGGCCGGGCGCGACTTGTGCGACGCAGGCATCCGGGTGTGCGAGCTTGAAAGCTTCAAGCGCGGGGAAGTCGCTGGCGCCAATCAGCAACAGACGTTGTGGCGCATAGCGGTCGAGCAAGGCGGCGAGTGCCTGCTGGGGCGTGCGCGAAGAAATACCTGCGGTCATCGAAGATCCTCAATCAGATGTGCGAAGACTAGCCTGCCCGAACGTGCGGGCCTAGAGGCGGTTTGCAGACAATGGCGAGGCCTGCCGTAAATACGCGGCGAAAAGCCGTAGAGTCGAACGGGTCATGGACCGCTGATCGACAGTTGCGACGCTCTAAACCGCCCGTTCAGAAGAATTTTCGTTGGCCTCTGGCTTATCCGTTGCGGAAGTCGGTACTGTGCGTGCAAAGAATAATGATCTGCGGGGGGCGTACATGAAGGTGCTTTGGGGCTTGGGGAAGGGTTTGACCCTGTTGTTCTGGCTGGTAGCGCTGGTCAATCTGATCAGCCCGTTGATCGGTCCGTTTCATCTGATGATCAATCTGATCGGCTGTCTGTTGCTGATGACTCATGTTGTGGAGCTGGTGCTCTTTAACCGCAACCTTAAAGAGCGGGCTCATCCGTGGCGTGATCGCTTGCAGATCCTCATTGTCGGTATTTTCCATGTGCAAACACTTGCAGCCCCTGCCGCCGGGGAGGTTCGTCATGCGTAAGCTCTGCCTGCTCGCCGCCTTGATCAGCCCGATGGCGATGGCTCAAGTGGTCACGGTCGAGACCAACTCGCTGCTGCGTTTGCCCAATACCACCAGCACTTTGCAGCTGGAACGCCTGGAAGTCGCCGATAATGGCACGCTGCTGATCCCCTCCAACGTAACCGAATTGAGCGTTGGCGAGTTGCGTCTGGGTCGTGAGGCACGGATTGCGATTGTCCCCAGCGAACAGCCTCTGCAACTCAATATCAGTCGTGCGCAGCTTGCCAGTGGCAGCCAGATCACCTCGCGAGGCGCACCGGGCACCTACCTCAAAGCCGCCCGCGCCGGGCGCAACCTGAATCTGCGGATTGTCTCGCTGAACGCGCCCGAGTTGTCGGTGGATGCCCGTGGCGGCGCCGGTGCGCCGGGTTACGTGGGGCTCGATGGCGGCAACGGCCAGGAGCCGGGCTGCACGTGGGGCCAGGCCGGGCATGGGGCGGATGGCGATAATGGTGGCGATGGTCATGCCGGGGCGCCGGGCGCGCAGGTCCGGGTGGAATTGCCGCGTGATTACCCGGCCCAGCAGATCAAGGTGCTGGTCGACGGTGGCGCCGGCGGCGTGGCCGGTGCCGGTGGCAAGCCAGGCGCAGGCGGAAAGGCCAAGGGGTGTTTCGTCTACCGTGCCGACGGCGGCAAAAGCGGTCGCGCAGGTGCGCCAGGTCAGCCAGGTCCTGCCGGCGCGGCAGGTGCCGTGACGGTACAGCGGTTGTAACGATTGGCAAGGGGGGCGCGACACGATCCGTAACAGCTGGCGAAGCCTGCGTTCGGCTCGGTCCGCGTTCGGGCGAAGCAGTCGTAAAATCAGCCGCCACGTTTTTTCAGGTTAACCGTGGAGACAGGATTTACGGCCACTGCGTAGCCGAACGCAGGCTTCGCCAGCTGCTACGGGGGGGAATTCCTAGAACATCGGCCGAGCCGAAGCCACCGCTACCAGCAGCAACCCCAGCGACAGATTGATCCCCACCAGACGCCGAATCTTGCCCAGCATCGCCGCACCCGCCGGCCAATCCTCAGCCAGCACGGCTTTGCGCAACTCCGGCAGATTCAGCGCCTGAATGCGGATAAACAGCGCGGTCATCACCAGGTACAGCCCCATCATGATCTGCACGTAACGCGGCGCGGTTTCAAAGCCACTGAAGCGCAGATGAATCAGCCCGACACCACTGATCGGCAAGATCACCACCGCGACCCAGACCCAGACAAAAAAACGTTGAAACACTTCTACCCACAGCTTCAGTCGCGCAGGCCCGTCAAGTGCCTTCATGGCGGCGGGGCGCAGGACCATCCAGGCGAAAAACATGCCGCCGACCCAGACCAGGGCCGCCAGTACATGCAGGGTATAAATGAGGGCGAAAGGTGTCATTGGGGTACTCCGTTCTGCGCGGGATTAATTAGCGGGGTATGATAGCCGCCGATCCGAACCACTGAAAATTTATCCAGCGTTTTTTGCGCCCGACAATCCATGATCAGCACAGAACTCAAAACCACGATCCAGGGCGCCTACTCGCGTTTTCTCGAAGCCAAGAGCCTCAAGCCGCGTTACGGCCAGCGCCTGATGATCGCCGAAATAGCCAAGGTCCTCGGTGACATCGACACCGACGACGAAGGCCGGCGCAGTGGCGACCCCGCGATTGTCGCGGTGGAAGCCGGCACCGGTACCGGGAAAACCGTGGCCTACAGCCTGGCGGCGATTCCGACTGCCAAGGCCGCTGGCAAACGCCTGGTGATCGCTACGGCGACCGTCGCCCTGCAAGAACAGATCGTCTACAAGGACCTGCCGGACCTGATGCGCAACAGCGGGCTGAACTTCAGCTTTGCGCTGGCCAAGGGCCGTGGCCGCTACATGTGCCTGTCCAAGCTCGACATGTTGTTGCAGGAAGGCCACGCGCAAACCGCTACCGCGCAGCTGTTCGAAGAAGAAGGCTTCAAGATCGAGGTCGATGAAGCCAGTCAGAAGCTGTTCACCAGCATGATCGAAAAGCTTGCCGGCAATAAATGGGACGGCGATCGCGACAGTTGGTCCACCGCCCTTGAAGATGCGGATTGGGCGCGCCTGACCACCGATCACAGCCAGTGCACCAACCGTCATTGCCCCAACTTCGGTCAGTGCGCCTTCTACAAGGCGCGCGAAGGCATGGGCAAGGTGGACGTGATCGTCACCAACCACGACATGGTCCTCGCCGACCTGGCCTTGGGCGGCGGTGCCGTCCTGCCCGACCCGCGCGACACCATCTATGTGTTCGACGAAGGCCATCACCTGCCAGACAAGGCGATCGGCCACTTCGCCCATTACACGCGTTTGCGATCCACCGCCGACTGGCTGGAAACGACCGCCAAGAACCTCACCAAGTTGCTGGCCCAGCATCCACTGCCGGGCGATCTGGGCAAACTGATCGAACAAGTGCCGGAGCTGGCGCGAGAGATCAAGACCCAACAGCAGTTCATGTTCACCGCCTGCGAACAGGTTGCCGAATTCAAGCCCGGCGAAGACGTCGAGGGCCGTGAACGGCCGCGTCATCGTTTCGTCGGCGGGGTGATTCCCGAGCATATGCGCGAGATGGGCATCGAGCTGAAGAAAGGCTTCGCACGCCTGACCGATGTCTTTACCCGGCTTACCGAGCTGCTCAAGGAAGGTATGGATGGCGAGGTCAACATCGGTATCGCCAGCAATCAGGCGGAAGAGTGGTATCCGCTGTTTGGCAGCCTGCTGTCCCGTTCCCAGGGCAACTGGGAGCTGTGGACCGCATTCACCGCCGAAGACCCGGAAGACAATCCTCCGATGGCGCGCTGGCTAACCCTGGCCGAAAGCGGTTCGCTGTTCGATATCGAGGTCAACGCCAGCCCGATCCTGGCGGCGGAAATGCTCCGACGCAACCTGTGGAATGTGGCTTATGGTGCGCTGGTGACCTCGGCCACCTTGACCGCACTGGGCACCTTCGACCGTTTCCGCATGCGTGCCGGTCTGCCGAAAAAAGCCGTGACGGCGGTGGTGCCGAGCCCGTTCCATCATGCTGATGCAGGCGTGCTGCGGGTGCCGGACCTGCGCGCCGACCCACGGGACGCGGCGGCCCACACTGCGGCGATCATTCGTGACCTGCCGGAACTGGTCGAAGGCTCGCGCGGCACGCTGGTGCTGTTCTCTTCGCGCAAACAGATGCAGGACGTGTTCGACGGCCTGGACCGCGACTGGCGCAAGCAAGTGTTCATTCAAGGCAACCTGTCGAAGCAGGAAACCCTGAACAAGCACAAGGCGCGGGTCGATGGCGGTGACTCCAGTGTGCTGTTCGGCCTGGCGAGTTTCGCCGAGGGTGTCGACTTGCCGGGTGCTTACTGTGAGCACGTGGTGATCGCCAAGATCCCGTTCTCGGTCCCGGACGATCCGGTCGAAGCCGCGCTGGCCGAATGGATTGAAGCCCGAGGTGGTAATCCGTTCATGGAAATCTCGGTGCCCGACGCCTCGCTCAAGCTGGTTCAGGCTTGCGGGCGCCTGCTGCGCACCGAAGAAGACCGTGGCACCATCACTTTGCTTGACCGGCGTCTGGTCACGCAACGCTACGGCAAAGCTATCCTCAACGCGCTGCCGCCGTTTCGCCGCGAAATATCTTGAGACACGGTGGGCGAAATCGCCCACTTCGTTGTCTATCCCCCCACTACCGATTCCACACAGGCCGTTCACTGGTCGTTAGGGAGAACCTGGTTCATATGATTCGCCGTTCGTTACCCGCTGTTTTTGCCCTGATGTTCGCTGCGCCACTGCTGGCGGCTCCAGCCGGACAACAGACGCTGTTCAATTTTGTCCGGCCCGCCGATGTGGTCCAGGTGGCGACCCAGGACGCCAGCCTGCCGCAGTCCAATGCGGAGCAAACGGCCGAAGGTGAAGTGCTGCGCAGGGTGACTTTCAATCCGGCGGCTCAACCGAACCTGCGCCTGACTCCGCAAAGCGGCGCTTGGGACTGGTCACAGTCTGGCGTCATGAGCTTGCGTATCCAGAGTGCAATGAACTGGCCTGTAACGCTCTACGTGAAAATCCAGAGTAACGACGGCAAGACCCTGGTCAGCCGCATCGATTTGCCGGCCGGACCTGCGCAAACCCTGCTGGTGCCGCTGACACCGAGTTMGCCGTTGAGCCGGGGCCTGAAAGCCGGGCCGCCAATGCCGATCACTGTCGAAGGCCAGCGGGTGTTGCTGGCCAGCAGCACGGGTGAACTGGATCGCAGCCAGGTGGTGTCGGTGACGCTGTCGATGGATCAGCCAAAAGTCGCCCAGAGCATCATGCTTGAGCGCTTTGGCGTGCAGGACGGCGAGGCGGTGGTCAAAGCGGCCTACGGTTCGTTAGTGGATGCTTATGGTCAGTCCACGCGAGCGAAATGGCCGGAAAAAGTCACCAGCGACGAGCAGCTCAAAGCGGCGGCAAACAAAGAACAGCAGCAACTGAAAACCTGGCTGGCCGAGCGTGAGCGTTCGTCCCTGGACACGTTCGGCGGCTGGAGCAAAGGCCCGGCGTTCAAGGCCAGCGGCTTCTTTCGTACGGAAAAGCGTGATGGTCGCTGGTATCTGGTGACCCCGGAAGGTCACCCGTTCTATTCCCTGGGGGTCAATACGGTCGCCGCCGATACCAGCCAGACCTACGTCGCCGGGCGCGAAGCCATGTTCGAGTCGTTGCCCGCTAACGACGAGCCATTGGCCGGCCATTACGGTGAAGGCGACAATCGCACTGGCAATGGTTCCGATCAGGGGCGTGGGTTCAATGCCGGTCGCTGGTATGACTTCTACGGTGCCAACCTGCAGCGCACTTATGGCCAGCCGTGTGCGGTTGCGGGTGAAACCAAGGCCGAAGAAGCCAAGGCCGACGCCGCCACAACCCCGTGCGCTCCCCACTCGTTCGACGAAAAGCGCTGGGCCCACCATACGCTTGACCGCCTGCAAGCCTGGGGTTTCAACACCATCGGCGACTGGAGCGCTCCGGCGCTGGGCTTGAATGACCGTGTGCCGTACACCTTGCCGCTGTCCATCGTCGGCGATTACGCCAGTATCAGCACCGGCACCGACTGGTGGGGCGGCATGCCCGATCCGTTCGACCCGCGTTTCGCCATGGCCACCGAGCGCGCTGTGGCMATTGCTGCACGCGATCACCGCGACGACCCATGGCTGATCGGTTACTTCGCCGATAACGAACTGGCCTGGGCCGGTCCCGGCGATGACCCGAAGGCCCGTTATGCCTTGGCGTACGGGACATTGAAAATGACTACCGACGTGCCGGCCAAACGGGCGTTCCTCAAGCAACTGCGGGACAAATACCGTAACCAGGCGGGCCTGTCGAAAGCCTGGGGCATTGATCTGCCAGCTTGGGAATTGATGGAAGACCCGGGTTTCGTGCCGCCGCTGCCAAGTGCAGAGCACCCGGAAATCGAAGCCGACTTCAAATATTTCCAGAAAGTCTTCGCCGACACTTACTTCAAGACCATCGCCGATTCGCTGAAATGGCACGCACCCAACCACCTGCTGCTCGGTGGTCGGTTTGCCATCAGCACACCTGAGGCTGTCGAGTCTTGCGCGCAGTACTGCGACGTCCTGAGCTTCAACATGTACACGCTCAAACCTCAGGACGGTTATGACTTCGCCAAGCTACAGGCGCTGGACAAACCGGTGCTGATCACCGAATTCAACTTCGGCTCGCGTGATCGCGGTCCGTTCTGGGGCGGTGTGACGGAGCTGGCGAAGGAAGAAGACCGTGGGCCGGCCTACGCCAATTTCGTCAAGCACGCGGTGAGTGAACCGTCGATTGTCGGTGTGCATTGGTTCCAGTACCTCGATCAGCCGGTGAGCGGTCGTCTGCTGGACGGTGAAAACGGCCATTTCKGTCTGGTCGGAATCACTGACCTGCCGTTCCAGGGCTTTGTCGAGAGTGTACGCAAGGCCAACTTGCAGGCTGTCGATCAGCTCGGCAAAGAAGCCGAGAAGGCCAAGGCTGCGGCGGATAAAGCCGACAGTGCCAGTCATGACGACGCAGGTGGGAAAAAAGGTCGCGACAGCAAGGGCGCAGGGCAGGGGGCAGGCCATGCAGGTGGGCATTCGGCCAATGGTCATTAAAGCCAGCGATCTTTTGAGCTTTTGATCGTTGACCGATCAACGATAACAGCAACCACCCAGCCCGCCCCTGTTCCCAAATCGCTCAAGGGCTGGAACAATGCAGGTCATTGTGTCGAAACGTTTTTTCGGAGAGTTACGGGTGCTGATTCAAGGTCATTACGAGCTTAAATTTGAAGCGGTGCGTGAAGCTTTCGCAGCACTCTTCGACGATCCCCAGGAACGTGGCGCGGCACTGTGCATTCAAATTGGCGGTGAAACCGTCGTCGACCTCTGGGCCGGTACTGCCGACAAGGACGGTCACGAGGCTTGGCACAGCGACACCATTGCCAACCTGTTCTCCTGCACCAAGACCTTTACCGCGGTGACCGCCCTGCAACTGGTCGCCGAAGGCAAGTTGCAGCTCGATGCCCCGGTCGCCAGGTATTGGCCGGAGTTCGCCGCTGCCGGCAAGGAAGCGATCACCTTGCGTCAGTTGCTCTGCCATCAGGCCGGCCTGCCGGCCTTGCGCGAATTGCTTCCACCAGAGGCACTCTACAACTGGCAAACCATGGTCGACGCGCTGGCCGCCGAAGCCCCTTGGTGGACGCCTGGTGAAGGCCATGGTTATGCGGCGATCACTTATGGCTGGCTGGTCGGGGAATTGCTGCGCCGCGCCGATGGCCGTAGTCCGGGCGAGTCGATCGTGGCACGTGTTGCACGACCATTGGGGCTGGATTTCCATGTCGGCCTCGCAGATGAAGAGTTCCATCGCGTGGCGCACATCGCACGTGGCAAGGGCAATGTCGGCGATGCGGCGGCCCAGCGCTTGCTGCAAGTGACGATGCGTGAGCCGAAGGCCATGACCACTCTGGCGTTTACCAACCCGCCATCGATCATGACCAGTACCAACAAGCCGGAATGGCGTCGTATGCAACAACCGGCAGCGAATGGCCACGGCAATGCCCGCAGCCTGGCCGGGTTCTATAGCGGTCTGCTCGATGGCAGCCTGCTGGAAAGCGAGATGCTCCAGGAACTGACTCGCGAGCACAGCCTGGGCGAAGACAAAACTTTACTGACCCGGACCCGTTTCGGTCTGGGTTGTATGCTCGATCAACCGGATGTACCCAACGCGACCTTTGGCCTCGGCCCTCGAGCGTTTGGTCATCCGGGTGCTGGTGGCTCCGTCGGTTTCGCTGACCCGGAACGTGATGTGGCCTTCGGTTTTGTGACCAACACCCTTGGACCCTACGTGTTGATGGATCCACGCGCGCAGAAGCTTGTGCGGGTTTTGGCCGCCTGTCTGTAAAGGGTAGCTTCAAGGCATTTTTTTGAAAAAAACTTGCCCAATGGTCGCAGGACGGAACCCTGTGGCTTCTATAGTTTCAAAGCGTCTGTTTTATACGGGTCGTAGCGGCCCACAGCTTCTTATCTCATTTTGTGGATATCCCCATGTCACTGAACAAATCTCTAGCCTTGGCACTGTGTCTCAGCATTACCGGTTGCGCGCAAACCCCACAAAATGATGCAGACGGGGGCCACTGGTGGTCATTCGGTTCCGGTTCGGACAAGGTTACGGACAAAGCCGCTGCCAAACCGGACGCGAAGGCCGCTGAAGACGCTGCAGCCGCGAAGGCCAAATCGACCGCAAGTGCTGCTGCGCCAACCACCCCGGCTACAGTTCCAGGTTCTTCAGCTGCCGCAGCAGCCAAAGCCGATAGCGAAAGCAAATGGTGGTGGCCGTTCGGCGACCAGCCAAAGGCTATCACCAAGGCCGACATCAAAGATGTGCCAATGCCTGATCCGAAAATCACCCAGGCCTGGCTGGACAGCTACGAGCCACGCTTGCGGTCTGCGGTCCAGGACGGCCACATGCAGGTTGAACGTCGTGAGAACGTGCTGGTGGTCGTAGTGCCAGTGGATGACTCTTTTAACCCGAAACGTCCAGCCATGCTGCTGCCATCGTCCCTTGGGCAGTTCACCAAGATCGCCAAGCTGGTCGAGCCCGACAACCAGGCTGCCGTCCTGGTACTTGGCCACGGCGACGCTGTGGGCACAACTTCCGACGCTCAACAACTGAGCAAGGACCGTGCGACTTCCGTTGCGTCGATCTTCAGCCTCAGTGGTTTGAAGCGTGATCGTCTGATGTTGCGTGGCATGGGCAGCTTGATGCCGCGCGCCGCCAATGACAGCGCCCAGGGCCGTGCCTTGAACCGTCGCGTGGAAATCATGCTGACCCAGCGCACCACCATGCTGGCATTGCTGAACAAGTACAGCCAGCCGACCCCACCACCGGTGGAAATGGTTGCAGCGCAGCCCGCCAAGCCCGCAGCACCAGCTGTGGCCGCGAAAAAAGCAACGTCGAAGAAGAAAGGCGCTGTCTCGAAAAAGGCTCCGGCGAAGAAAGCTCCGGCCAAAAAACAGCCAGCCAAGAAGCCAGCTGCAGCCAAAGCGGACACTGCAGAAAAAAGCACCAGCGGCCAGTAATCGGCCAGCAACTGACTGATCAAGCACAAGGAAAACGCTATGCCCCGGACTCTGGCTGATATGCGTCGTGACTACACTCGCGATGGTTTGACCGAGGCTCAGGCCCCGGCCGAGCCATTCGCGCTGTTTCATCAGTGGTTTGCCGAGGCGGTGAATACCGAACAACCTCCGGTCGAGGCGAATGCCATGACCCTGGCCACGGTTGATCAGGACGGTCGCCCGCATTGCCGGATCCTGTTGCTCAAGGGGCTTGATGATCAGGGTTTTACCTTCTTCACCAACTACGACAGTGCCAAGGGTCAGCAGCTGGCGGGCAATCCGTTTGCTGCCATGACCTTCTTCTGGCCGACCCTTGAGCGCCAGGTGCGAATCGAGGGTCGGGTGGTGAAGGTCACGCCGCAGGAATCCGATGCCTATTTCCAGGTACGGCCGCTGGGCAGTCGCCTGGGGGCCTGGGCGTCTCCGCAGAGTCAGGTGATTGCCGATCGTGCCGAGTTGGAAGGGCTGCTCAAAGTCACTGAAGCGCGCTTCAGCGATAGCCAGCCGCATTGCCCGGAACATTGGGGCGGCTATCGTTTGTTGCCAGAACGCATCGAGTTCTGGCAAGGTCGGGCGAGTCGTTTGCATGACCGTCTGAACTATCGTCTGCAAGGCGCGGACTGGACTCGCGAGCGCCTGGCACCGTAAACCGGCTACACAGTGGGGTAGGTGGCAGCCGCCGCCTCCAGCCACTGTGGCAGGTCCTGACGTTTGATATTCTGCTGCCGGGCAATGGCCAATTGTTGCAGCATGAACGCCTTTTTCCGCTCGTCATTGCCGGCAAGTGCCAGCGCCAGATCACGGTCCATCCAGCGTTTGATCCTCACGTACAGCCACCAATGGAAGTACAGCCCGGCAACGGTGGTGGCGACAATGATGAAGTAATCCATGGAAATCCTTGATGCAATGGCGCAGATTCTGGAATTTGGCGCTACTGTGTGATGAGTTCTCAAGTGCGACTGTACTGCACCTGAATGAAACCAATTTTATCCGGGCGGTGCCGTGACAGGCGTCAAGCTGCGGAGTTTAATGAATACCTGTCCTTTGGAGTTGATGCTATGCGTAAGTCTGTTTTGCTGGTTGCTTCTTTTTCTACGATGGCGATGTTGCTCACCGGTTGCCAATCGAACCTGACCGGTGACTCCTACTCCCGTGACGAAGCACGTCGGGTGCAGACGATCCGTATGGGTACCATCGAATCCCTGCGTCCGGTGAAAATCGAAGGCACCAAAACCCCGATCGGCGGTGTAGCTGGTGCGGCCGTTGGCGGCGTTGCCGGCAGCTCCGTGGGTGGCGGCAAAGGCAGTATCGTCGCAGCAGTGATCGGTGCAGTGGCCGGCGGCCTGGCAGGTTCTGCCATCGAAGAAGGCGTGACCCGTACCCAAGGCGTGGAAATCACCGTTCGCGAAGACGACGGCAGCATGCGCGCCTACGTTCAGGAAGTTCAGCCAAACGAAGTATTCCGTGTTGGCGAGCGTGTGCGCATTTCCACCGTCGGTGGCACCAGCCGCGTTTCGCACTAAGTTTTACGCGGTTAAAACAAAACCCCGATCAGGTAACTGGTCGGGGTTTTGTGTTTTTGGCTGATTGTTTTGTTAGACCACTACAGCACACCTTGGCTGTGTGAACTCAGTAATAAATCCGGCTATTCAGGGCGCACTATTGATGCTCTTGCGACTGGCCGCTGCGGTTACTACGTAACCGATCAATGCGGCGAGGATCGAGCCAGTGAGAATGCCCATGCGGTCCATGCCGGCGTATTCGCTGCTGCCCGGCACAAAGGCCAGGGAGCCGACAAACAGACTCATGGTGAAACCGATACCGCAAAGGATTGCCACGCCGAGTACCTGGCCCCAATTGGCGCCAGCGGGGAGGGCTGCAATGCCTATCTTCACGGCGAGCCAGGTCAGGCCGAAGACGCCAACGGTTTTGCCCAGCAGCAAACCGGCAGCAATGCCCATCGGTACGTGGTGGGTGAAGCTCTCAAGGTTAACGCCAGCCAGTGAAACGCCGGCATTGGCGAAAGCGAACAACGGCAGGATGCCAAAGGCCACCCAAGGGTGCAGCGCGTGCTCCAGGCTTAGCAATGGAGAAGGCTCGGCGTTTTTCGTGCGTAGCGGAATGCAGAACGCCAGGGTCACACCGGCCAGCGTGGCGTGGACGCCGCTCTTGAGTACGCACACCCATAGAATCAGGCCAATGATCATGTAGGGACCGAGCTTGACCACGCCTAGCCGATTCATCGCCACCAACGCCACCAGACAGGCTGCGGCCAGCATCAACGACAACGTCGACAATGCGCCGGAGTAGAAAATCGCGATGACGATGATTGCGCCCAAGTCATCGATGATCGCCAGGGTCATCAAAAACAGCTTCAGCGAGACCGGCACACGCTTGCCCAGCAAGGCGAGCACGCCGAGGGCGAAGGCGATGTCGGTGGCCATCGGGATTGCCCAGCCGCCGAGTGCTGCCGGGTTGTCCTTGTTGAGGAACCAGTAGATCAGCGCTGGCACGACCATGCCGCCGATGGCCGCTGCACCCGGCAGGACGATCTGCGACGGTTTGGACAGGTGGCCTTCAAGGATTTCGCGTTTGACCTCAAGGCCGATCAACAGGAAGAACATCGCCATCAGGCCGTCGTTGATCCATAACAACAGCGGTTTGGCGATTTTCAGGGCGCCGATCTGGGCGACCACGGGAGTGTCCAGCAGGCCGTTGTAGAGCCAGGACAGCGGTGAGTTGTTGATGATCAGGGCAAGGGCGGCGGCGGCAATCAATAACAGACCGCTGGCAGCTTCCAACTGAAAGAAACGCGTGAAAGTGCTACGCAGAGGCAAGGTCGCTCTCCATCTATCGATTCAAAAGGTGGACCACCCTAACCCGTACGGTTAGTTGTTAAAACAAAAGTTATATTCTTTTTTGTTATATACCGTTACAACGAGGACTCCCGGACCCGGCCTGAGCCTAGCAGTTGGCTGGCGTATTGGGCCTCAGCTGTACCTGTGCGTTATGCAGGTTTTTTCCTAAGCTTGTTGATTGAGCCTTTCGACAAGGTCAATCCATTGCCTGTTGTCACCGCCAGGTTTTCCTACGCCTATTCGATTCAATGAGAAAAAGACCATGAGCGACAACCGTCAGTGGGCTCGCGAAGCCATCCGGATCATCGAAGCCGACTTCCAGCGCAGCGCCGATACGCACCTGATCCCTTTGCCACTGCCGGGATTGCCGGGTATCGAGTTGTACTTCAAGGATGAATCCAGTCACCCCACCGGTAGCCTCAAACATCGGTTGGCGCGCTCACTGTTCCTTTATGCGCTGTGTAATGGCTGGCTCAAGCCGGGAGCACCGGTGATCGAGGCGTCCAGCGGTTCGACGGCGATCTCCGAGGCGTATTTCGCGCGCTTGCTCGGTTTGCCGTTCATTGCCGTGATGCCGGCCACCACGTCTCAGGAAAAGATCGCGCAGATCGCCTTTTATGGCGGCAAAAGCCATCTGGTGCAGGACCCGACACAGATCTACGCCGAGTCCGAGCGTCTGGCCCGGGAGCACGATGGCCATTTCATCGACCAGTTCACCTATGCCGAACGCGCCACCGACTGGCGAGCCAACAACAACATTGCCGAGTCGATTTTTCAGCAAATGCGTTTCGAACGTCATCCTGAACCGAGCTGGCTGATTTCCAGCCCTGGAACGGGCGGCACCACCGCGACCTTGGGGCGCTACGTGCGTTATCGCCAGCATTGCACCCGCGTGTTGTGCGCCGATGCCGAGCGTTCGGTGTTCTTCGAGTACTACCAGACCGGCGACGCGAGCTTGCGCCTGGATTGTGGTTCGCGGATCGAAGGCATTGGCCGGCCGCGGGTCGAGGCGTCGTTCTTGCCGAAGGTCATCGATGCGATGGTCAAGGTGCCGGATGCGTTGTCGCTGGCGGCCATGCATTATTTGGCGCAGCGTCTGGGCCGGCATGTGGGGGGCTCGAGCGGGACCAACCTGATCGGCGCCTTGATGGCGGCGCAGCAGATGGTGGCAGCGGGGGAGAGTGGCTCGATCGTGGCGATTCTGTGTGATAGCGGCGAACGTTACGCGACCACCTATTACAATCAGGACTGGCTGAAGGCCCAGGGTTATGAGTTGAGTAGCCTGATCGCGGCCGTTGCGGCCAGTGCCGAGCGCGGTGAGCCGCTGCCGAGCAGTGTGTTGCGCGCAAACATCTGAGATCGCTCAGACGCTGAACATTCCTGTGGGAGCGAGCCTGCTCGCGATGACGGATTAACATTCAACAGAGATGTTGACTGATCCGCCGCTATCGCGAGCAGGCTCGCTCCCACAGGGTTTTGTGTTGTGTGTCAGGCTTCGATACCGAGAATATCCCGCGCTACCGCTTCGGCAATGCGAATCCCGTCGACACCCGCCGACAGGATCCCACCGGCATAACCGGCGCCTTCACCGGCCGGGAACAGGCCTTTGACGTTCAGGCTCTGCATCGACTCGTTACGGGTAATCCGCAGCGGCGAAGAGGTGCGGGTTTCGATCCCGGTCAGCACCGCGTCGTGCAGCGAGTAGCCGCGAATCTGCTTCTCGAAGGCCGGTAAGGCTTCACGAATGGCGTCGATGGCAAACGCCGGCAAGGCCAGCGCCAGATCGCCCAGTGCAACCCCGGGTTTGTAGGAGGGTTCGACGCTGCCCAGCGCCGTCGACGGCTTGCCTGCGATGAAATCGCCGACCAGTTGCGCCGGTGCTTCGTAGTTGCTGCCACCCAGCACAAAGGCGTGGGACTCCAGACGCTCCTGCAACTCGATCCCGGCCAATGGGCCGCCCGGATAGTCGACTTCCGGGGTGATGCCCACAACAATCCCGGAGTTCGCGTTACGTTCGTTACGCGAATACTGGCTCATGCCGTTGGTTACCACACGGTTCGGTTCGGAAGTCGCCGCCACCACAGTACCGCCCGGGCACATGCAGAAGCTGTAGACCGAGCGTCCGTTCTTGGCGTGGTGCACCAGTTTGTAGTCGGCGGCACCGAGTTTCGGGTGACCGGCGTATTTGCCCAGGCGCGCGCTGTCGATCAGCGATTGCGGGTGTTCGATACGGAAACCTACCGAAAACGGCTTGGCTTCCATGAACACGCCACGGCCGTGGAGCATGCGGAAGGTGTCGCGGGCGCTGTGGCCGAGGGCAAGAATCACGTGTTTCGAGTGGATCTGTTCGCCGCTGGCAAGCTCGATACCGGTCAACTGGCCGTCTTCGATCAGCACGTCAGTGACTTTTTGCTGGAAGCGTACTTCACCGCCCAGCGCGCGAATCTGCTCACGCATGTTTTCGACGACGCCCGTCAGACGGAACGTACCGATGTGCGGTTTGCTGACGTAGAGGATCTCTTCCGGCGCGCCGGCCTTGACGAATTCGTGCAGGACTTTGCGGCCGTGATGCTTGGGATCCTTGATCTGGCTGTACAGCTTGCCGTCAGAGAATGTCCCCGCGCCGCCTTCACCGAATTGCACGTTGGACTCAGGATTCAGCACGCTTTTGCGCCACAGACCCCAAGTGTCCTTGGTGCGCTGACGCACTTCCGTGCCGCGCTCGAGAATGATCGGCTTGAAGCCCATCTGCGCCAGCAGCAGCCCGGCGAAAATCCCGCACGGGCCGAAACCGACCACGACCGGCCGTTGGCTCAGATCCTGCGGAGCCTGGCCAACGACCTTGTAGCTGACATCCGGCGCCGCATTGACGTTACGGTCATCGGCGAACTTGTGCAGCAACTTCGCCTCATCGCGCACGCTAAGGTCGATGGTGTAGATGAAGCACAATTCGGAAGATTTTTTGCGCGCGTCGTAGCTGCGCTTGAACAAGGTGAAATCGAGCAGGTCATCACTGGCGATGCCCAGGCGTTGCACGATGGCAGGCCGCAGGTCTTCTTCGGGATGGTCGATCGGCAACTTGAGTTCGGTGATTCGTAACATGACGGGGTCCGGTTCGCGGGGGCGCACAACTGCGCCAAAGGCGTTTCACAAACCGGCGATTATAAGCCTCAACGGCCCGTTCCGGTGAGGCTAAAACAGCATCCTGTCGAATCAGTCGTTACGCGAGCCGCCGAAATACGCGCAGCCACGTTGTACCTGGCCGTTGACCCGCAACTCGGCGCTCATGAATTGAACGCTGCCACGGGTGCTGTCGACGCAGCGTTGTGGTGCGATCCAGAGTTCAACGTGTTGGTCATTGGCTTCGCTACTGAGGCTGAAACGCCCGTCACCGAGTTGTTCTTCCAGAAACGGCAAGGCCAACGCTGGCTGGCCGGCGCGCTCGACCACCATGCCCTTGGTGTTGACCTTGACGTTCCAGTCGGGCGTGTTGCCGCTGGCACGCAGGATCAGTCGCTGGAAGTTGGGGTCTTCACAGGCCGCGCTCGAGCGCTCGACGCGGTATAGCTGCTGCACGTCGAACTGGGCGCCCGCATCCGCTGATTTGCCGGTGGCAACCCGGCCGCGCACGTCAGCGAAAACCTTGTGCTGCGGGCCTGCCAGTGTTGCGGCTTCCTGCAGGATGCTGGTGCTGCCGGCGTCATTGACGACATACAGCTTGTTTTCCTGGCACGGCTGAAACATCAGCTTGCCATTGTTCATGCTGAGTTCGCCCTGCATGCGGGTCAGGCCCGCCATGGACGGTTTCTCAGGCTGGCTCTGCAGCAACTGGCAACCGGCGAATACAGGAAGCAGGGCGACAAACATCAGGGAACGGGCAGCACGCATCGTTGGGTCTCCAGACAAGTGCCGCCACGTTACTCAGGCTGACCGCTCATCACAACCCTGCAGTGCACCTGCCCTCCTGTAAAACGCCTTGCTCTCAGCCGACGTTGTAGATCTGGCCAGTCTGCAGGCCTTCCACACTTTTCGCGTAGGCCAGCGCCACATCGGCGGCTGGGACCGGTTTGAATCCGCGGAAGTACGGTGCGTAGCTGCCCATGGCTTCAACCAATACGTTAGGGCTGACCGCGTTTATCCGCAGACCGCGTGGCAATTCGATAGCCGCCGCTTTAACGAAACTGTCCAGGGCGCCGTTGACCATGGATGCCGAGCTGCCGGTACGAATCGGATCGTGGCTGAGAATGCCGGTGGTGAAGGTGAACGACGCACCGTCATTGGCAAAATCCCGGCCGATCAACAGCAGATTGACCTGGCCCATCAGCTTGTCTCGCAAGCCCAGTTCGAAGTCTTTTTCGGTCATGTTTGCCAGCGGCACGAAGTTGACGCTGCCGGCGGCGCAGATCAGCGCATCGAATTTGCCGGTCTGTTCGAACAGCTTGTGGATCGAGGCGCTGTCACTGATATCGACCTGGAAGTCACCACTCTTGCGACCGATACGAATGATTTTGTGGCGCTGGGACAGTTCCCGGTCAATGGCCGAGCCGACAGTGCCGGAGGCTCCAATCAGAAGAATTTTCATCGTGCGAATCCTCAAGTGGGTGAATGTGGTTTCAGTTTAGTGTGGTTTTTTTTATTGATAAGCGTGCTAATGGGCAACCTTTGGTTTTCAAATGGAAACAATCCATGAGCGAAATGGATGATCTGGCGGCGTTTGCCGTGTTGATCGAGGCCGGCAGTTTCACGCTGGCAGCGCAGCAACTGGGGTGTAGCAAGGGGCAGTTGTCCAAGCGCATCAGTCAGTTGGAGGCACGTTTCAGCGTAGTGCTGTTGCAGCGAACCACACGGCGTTTGAGCCTGACGGCGGCCGGTGCGGCGTTGTTGCCGCAAGCGCAGGCACTGGTGATTCAGGTAGAGCGGGCGCGACAGGCCCTGGCACGGTTGAAGGACGATATGGCAGGGCCGATTCGGATGACGGTCCCGGTGTCGCTGGGGGAGACCTTTTTCGATGGGTTGCTGCTGGAGTTTTCCCGAGAGTACCCCGACGTACAGATCGAACTTGAACTGAACAACAGTTACCGCGACTTGTCACGAGACGGGTTCGATCTGGCGATTCGTTCAGAGGTGGCCAACGACGAGCGAATGGTCGCCAAACCGCTGCTGGCCTGGCACGAGATGACCTGCGCCAGCCCGGCTTATCTTGAGCAGTTTGGTGAGCCGCAGACGCCGGCGGAGCTGGTCGATCATCGTTGCTTGCTCAATAGCCATTACAGCGGCCGGGAAGAGTGGCTGTATCACCAGCAACATGAACTGTTGCGGGTGCGGGTCTCGGGGCCGTTCGCCAGCAACCACTACAACCTGTTGAAGAAGGCTGCGCTTGCCCATGCGGGGATTGCGCGCCTGCCTTCTTACTTGTTGCAGGCTGAACTGGCCGATGGCCGTTTGCGCTGGCTGCTGCGCGACTATCAGACCCGCAGCATGCCGATGTATCTGGTGCACCCGTATCAGGGCGGCTTGCCCAAGCGCACGCAGGTATTGGCCGATTACCTGATGAGGTGGTTCAAGCGCAGCGGCGAAGCACTGGATCGGCTGTAGCAGCTGCTACAAGGGCTTAGCGTTTGGCGATCAGGTGATCGATCGACAGCACGCCCGGACCTCTGGCCATCAGGTACAGCAGAATCGCCGCCCAGGTGCCGTGAGTCGGGTAGGCGTCCGGGTAGACAAAAGTCTGAATGGTCAGCGTCATGCCCAGTAACGCCAGGGCCGAGAAGCGTGTAGCGAAGCCGACGAGAATCAGGATCGGGAAGAAATGCTCGGCGAAGGCCGCCATGTGCGCCGCCAGTTCCGGGGACAGCAGCGGCACGTGGTATTCGCTTTGGAACAACGGAATGGTCGAGTCCGCGAGGCGCGGAATACCGAGCTGGAAGGTGCCGTCGAACAGATCGATGGCCAGTCCCTCGACCTTGGTCTGACCAGACTTCCAGAACACCGCGGCAATGGAGAAGCGTGCAACGAAGGCGATCAGGCTGTGGGGGATCCTCTCGAACAGTTCGATGATCCGTTCGATCAGGTGGGTGATGGCGTTCGGGTGTTCGGTGCGGGTGGTCATGGCGATACCTTGTCGTGTTGCAGGTGGATGATGGCGTTATGGCCGATCAGCAGCGCCAGGCACTGGCTCAGGTCAAACGCCGGGGTGGCGTCCAGGGCGTCGGCTACCGCTTGCCCCAAAGGGCGGTTGTTTTGCAGGCTGTGGATGAAGGTTGCAGTGCCGACGTCAATCGCAAAGACCTCAACCTCCAGGCCATTGCGCAGCACCAGCGCGCTTTGCGGGCGATACGGCTCAAGGTCCCGGGGCGGTGTGTCAGCTTGGTGGGCGGCCCATAGCGCAACGGTGGCGTACGGCGAACTCAGCGTGAACGTTGAGGGATGCAGATGAATGTGTAGCTGGGCGAGCGCTTCGGGAGCCGCCAATGCCGCAGCAATCTGCGCAGGCTCGACGGCGTTGGCATCTGCCGCGTGATAGGCCATCACCCGCAAGCGTTCCAGGCGTGCGACGTCCGCGAGATACGGCACTGAAGTGGCCGGTGCAAAGTGCTCGATGAAACTGGCGAAGTCACAGCCGTAGTCATTGATCAGCGCACTGCTCGGTGGGAAATCCCGTACATAGAATTGGGCCATGGCCCGAAAAAACTCTTCTCCGACCAACTGCGAAACCACCGGATAACTGTCGGCCAAGGCGTTGATCAACGAGCTCTGCACGTTGTTGCGGTACACCGTGAAGCGGCTAACCGGGTCCGCGCCGTTAGCGCTGAACAAACCGTCAGGGCAGGGCCGTCGAGGATCAAGCAGGGCGGCGGCGAAATCGGCTTGAGTGCTCATCGGCGAACCCCGGTGTAACCCAGCAATTCATCGGCTTGACGGGCTTCGGCCTGCAGCACGGAAAATGCCGGCACCTGATTGTCGCGCTCAATCAGCGTGGCCACCGGCCCGACGCGCTCAAGAACACGTGTGTACAGCGCCCACACGGCGTTATCGATGGGGGCGCCGTGATCGTCGATCAGCAGGCGATCGCCGAGGCTGTCAGTGTCTTCGGCAAATCCGGCCAGATGGATCTCGCCCACGGCATGCAACGGCAATGCGTCGAGGTACTCCAGCGGATCGCGCTGATGATTGATGCAAGACACATAGACGTTATTCACATCCAGCAGCAAACCACAGCCGGTGCGGCGAATGACGTCAGTGATGAAGCAGGCTTCTTCCATGCTGGAGTGCTGGAACTGCACATAAGTCGCCGGGTTTTCCAGCAGCATGGGGCGTTTCAGATGCTGCTGGACCTGGTCGATATGCTCGCAGACACGCAGCAGTGTTGACTTGTTATAGACCAATGGAAGCAGGTCATTGAGAAACACCGGGCCGTGGCTCGACCAGGCCAGGTGTTCGGAAAAGGACTGGGGTTGATAGCGTTCGATCAGATCGGCGAGTCGGGCAAGGTGCTCGGTGTTCAGCGGTCCTTCGCCGCCGATCGACAGACCGACGCCATGCAGCGACAGCGGATACTGCTCGCGAATCAAACCCAGGAAATGCTGAAACGGGCCGCCGGCCACCATGTAGTTTTCGGCGTGGACTTCGAAGAAGCCGATGTCCGGGCGAGTATCGAGTACTGCGCCAAAGTGCTCGGTCTTGAGCCCCAGCCCCGCGCGGGGCGGGAGCTCGGACGCCAACGCCTGAGTGTGAGGATGTACGGTGTGCAGCGCTGAAGTGGTCATCATCAACACTCAGGCGGAGGAGGGATTACGACTTGGTTTTGTAGGCGGCCATTTGACCGAAGCCGGTCGGTGAGGTCGGGCTGGCAGTCTTCTCGCAAGTGCCTTTTGGCACCAGTTTGAAGTGGTTGCTCTCGTAGTCGACTTTCGAGGTGCCCGCGCAGGTAGTACCTGCACCTGCGGCGCAATCGTTCTTGCCTTTCATGGCGACGCCAAAGCATTTTTCCATGTCAGTGGCGGCGGCGTGGGCAGTGGTTGGCAGAGCCGCGATGCTCAGGGCGGAACCCAAGGCCAGGGCGAGGGCGGCAGCGGACAGGGTGCGAGTGGTAGCAGTCATGGTGTTTCTCCAAACAAGGGGTGGGTTCAAGTAAGCGTTGGTGCTTGCTTACCCCTCTAGAGAAAGGTCATTCGAGTTCGTTACAGCGCGACAAAAAAAAATCGGTTCACACAAAAAAATGTGGGAGCGAGCCTGCTCGCGATAGCGGACTGTCAGGCAACATCAACGTTGACTGTCAGCCCCACATCGCGAGCAAGCTCGCTCCCACACGGGCCGTTTTTTGTTGCAGCAGTGCTTAGCCGCCCAGGTAGGCGTCGCGCACTTTAGGGTCGCTCAGCAGGGCTGCACCGGTGCCTTGCATCACCACCCGGCCGTTTTCCAGCACATAGGCACGGTCGGCAACCTTCAACGCCTGGTTAGCATTCTGTTCAACCAGGAACACCGTCACACCATCCTTGCGCAGCTGTTCGATGATGTCGAAGATCTGCTGGATGATGATCGGCGCCAACCCCAGCGACGGCTCGTCGAGCAGCAGCAGCTTGGGTTTGCTCATCAGCGCCCGGCCGATGGCAAGCATCTGCTGCTCGCCACCCGACATGGTGCCGCCGCGCTGGTTGAAGCGTTCCTTGAGTCGCGGGAACAACCCCAGGACCTTGTCCATTTGCTCCTGGTAATCGCCCTTCTCGGTGAAGAAGCCACCCATGGCGAGGTTTTCTTCCACGGTCAGACGGGCAAACACCCGACGACCTTCCGGGACCACGGCGATGCTTTTACGCATGATTTGCGAGGAGTCCTGGCCGACCAGTTCTTCGCCCATGTAGCGAATGCTGCCGCTATGGGCTTGCGGCGAACCGCACAGGGTCATCAGCAGGGTGGATTTGCCGGCGCCGTTGGCCCCGATCAGCGTGACGATCTCGCCCTGACGGACTTCGACGTTGACGCTGTGCAGGGCCTGGATCTTGCCGTAGAAGGTGGAAACGTTTTCGAACTGCAGCATTTACGCTTCCCCCAGGTAGGCTTTGATCACTTCAGGATTGTCGCGGATCTGTTCCGGCGTACCGTTGGCCAGAGGCGTGCCCTGGTTGATCACGAAGATATGGTCGGAGATGCTCATGACCAGTTTCATGTCGTGTTCGATCAGCAGCACGGTGACGTTATGCTCTTCACGCAGGGTGCCAATCAGCGCCTTGAGGTCGTCGGTTTCCCGCGGGTTGAGGCCGGCAGCCGGTTCGTCGAGCATCAGGATGCTTGGACGGGTCATCATGCAACGGGCGATTTCCAGGCGGCGCTGTTGACCATAGGCCAGGGTGCCGGCCGGACGGTTGGCAAACTCCTTGAGGTTGACCTTGTCGAGCCAGAACTCGGCGTATTCCATGGCCTCGCGTTCGCTGCGGCGAAACGCCGGCGTCTTGAACAGACCCGCCAGGAAGTTGGTATTCAGGTGCCGGTGCTGAGCAATCAGCAGGTTTTCCACGGCGGTCATTTCCTTGAACAACCGCACGTTCTGGAACGTCCGCACCACGCCTTTACCGGCGATCTTGTGGCCGGGCAGGCCTTCGATCGCTTCACCGTTGAGCTGGATAGTGCCAGCGGTGGGCTTGTAGAAACCGGTCAGGCAGTTGAACACGGTGGTCTTGCCGGCGCCGTTAGGGCCGATCATCGACACCACCTGTTTCTCTTTCACGCTCAGGGCAACGCTATTGACCGCGAGCAAGCCGCCAAAGCGCATGCTCAGGCCTTCTACTTTCAGGATCTCTCTGCTCATTTACGCAGCTCCATGTGAGGACGTTGCATGGGCAGCAGACCTTGAGGACGCCAGATCATCATCAGCACCATCAAGGCGCCGAACATCAACATGCGGTATTCGCTGAAGTCACGCATCAGCTCGGGCAACAGGATCATCACGACAGCCGCGAGGACCACGCCCAGTTGCGAGCCCATGCCGCCCAGCACCACGATGGCGAGGATGGTGGCCGACTCGATGAAGGTGAACGACTCCGGCGTGACCAGACCCTGGCGCGCGGCAAAGAAGCTACCGGCAAAACCGGCGAAGCAGGCACCCAGGGTGAAGGCCGACAGCTTGATCACGGTCGGGTTCAGGCCCAGGRCACGGCAGGCGATTTCGTCTTCACGCAACGCTTCCCAGGCACGGCCGATCGGCATGCGCAGCAGACGGTTGATCACGAACAGCGCGAACAGCGCCAGCAGCAGCGCGACCAGGTAGAGGAAAACCACCTTGCTGACCGGGTTGTACGTCAGGCCGAAGAACTCGTGGAAGGTCTGCATGCCTTCGGCGGCCGTTCTCTCGAAGCTCAGGCCGAACAGCGACGGTTTGGGAATGTTGCTGATACCGTTCGGTCCACCCGTGAGGCCCGTCAGGTTACGCAGGAACAGACGGATGATCTCACCGAAGCCCAGGGTCACGATCGCCAGATAGTCACCGCGCAGACGCAGTACCGGGAAACCCAGCAAGAAGCCGAAGGTTGCCGCCATCAAACCGGCGATGGGCAGGCAGATCCAGAAGCTCAGGCCGTAGTAGTGCGACAGCAGCGCATAGCTGTAGGCGCCCACGGCGTAGAAACCGACGTAGCCCAGGTCGAGCAGACCCGCCAGACCAACCACGATGTTCAGGCCCAGGCCTAGTAGCACATAGATCAGAATCAGCGTGGCGATATCCACCGCACCGCGCGAGCCGAAGAACGGCCAGACCAGCGCGATGACGATCAACCCCATGATGACCCAGCGCTGGGTGCTGGGCAGGGTCAGGAAATTGCTTGCACTGGCCGGGATCAATTTACCTTTGGGCACGGAGCGCATGGCCGCCGTGTATTCGCGGTCGAACAGCACGCGCAGGAACATCAGCACCGAGCAGGTAGCGATGATAAGCAGCGTGGAGGTCGTGGCACCCTGTACTTCGAGGTTGATGCCGGCGATGGACAGTTTCAGGCCGAGTACCGGGTACGCCACGGCCCAAACCAATAGCGCGCTGAAAAGCGCCTGTTTAAGATTCCTGATCATACTTTCTCAACCTCCGGACGGCCCAACAGGCCGGTTGGCCGGAATAACAACACCAGAACCAGAAGGCCGAAAGCCACCACGTCCTTGTACTGGTCACCGAATACATCGGCGCCGAATGCTTCGGCCACCCCCAGCACCAGGCCACCGAGCATGGCGCCCGGGATGCTGCCGATGCCGCCCAGAACTGCCGCGGTAAAGGCCTTGAGGCCCACCAGGAATCCGGCGTTCGGGTTGATCACGCCGTACTGCATGCTCAGCAGTACAGCCGCCACGRCTGCCAGGGCAGCACCGATGACGAAGGTCAGGGCGATGATGTTGTTGGTGTTGATGCCCAGCAGGTTGGCCATCCTGATGTCTTCGGCACAGGCCCGGCAGGCACGTCCCAGACGTGAACGCGAAATGAACGTGGTCAGGCAGAGCATCACCACCAGGGTCACTACGAATACCAGGATCTGCATGTAGGAGATCAGCACTTCCTGTGCCCCGCCTGGACCGAAGCTGAAGCTGCCCGGAATCAGGTTGGGAATTGATTTGTCCTTGGAGTCCTGCGAGAGCAGTACGGTGTTTTGCAGGAAGATCGACATGCCGATGGCCGAGATCAGCGGGATCAGGCGGTTACTGCCCCGCAGAGGGCGGTAGGCGATCCGTTCGATACTGTAGCCGTAGGCACTGGTGACAACGATGGTCGCCAGGAATGCGGCGGTCATCAACAACGGTAGAGAGTGGATACCCAGCATGGCCAGTCCGGCAAGGACGATGAAGGCCACGTAGGAACCGATCATGTAGACCTCGCCGTGGGCGAAGTTGATCATTCCAATGATGCCGTAAACCATCGTATAGCCGATGGCGATCAGGGCATACGTGCTGCCAATGGTCAGACCATTAACCAGCTGTTGGAAAAAGTGATAGATCTCAGGCATTACTGCGCTCCTAAAAACCTGATACGCATTTCACTGGTGGAGTCATTTTCCCGCTCAGGTCCCGTGGATCTGCATCCACTTCGAACATGAGGTTTGCCAGCGAACCGCTGATGACGGTTTTGAGATTTTCAGGTGGGGAGGCTTCCGGATCACGGAGGCACGGCCCATTACCTCGTAAAACAAAGCCCACGGCACGCCGTGGGCTTTATTGGCAGTCAGTCAGGCAACGCCTTACTGAGGCGAAACTTCGGTTTTAGGTTTGCCAAAGTGCCACTGGTAAACCACGAACTTGAAGTCTTTCAGGTCGCCCTTGGCGTCGTAGCTCAGATCGCCAGTAGGAGTTTTGAAAGTACCTGCGTGGATGGCTGCAGCCACTTTTGCAGTGTCTTCGCTCTTCGCTGCCTTGATGCCGCCAGCGATCACTTCAACAGCCGAGTAGGCCGGGAACACGAACGGACCGGTCGGGTCCTGCTTCTTGGCAGCGAACGCGTCAACCAGTGCCTTGTTGGCCGGGTCCTGGTCGAAAGACTTCGGCAGGGTTACCAGCAGGCCTTCGGAAGCGTCCTGGGCGATCTGCGAGATGGATTCGTTGCCGACGCCTTCTGGCCCCATGAACTTGGCGTTCAGGCCTTTTTCCTTGGCTTGACGCAGGATCAGGCCCAGTTCCGGGTGGTAGCCGCCGTAGTAGACGAAGTCGACGTTGGCTTGCTTGAGTTTCTGGATGATCGAGGAGAAATCCTTGTCGCCGGCGTTCAGGCCTTCGAACACGGCAACCTTGACGCCTTTGCCTTCGAGGGTTTTCTTCACGGCGGTGGCGATGCCTTCACCGTATTGCTGTTTGTCGTGCAGAACGGCAACGATTTTCGGCTTTACGTGATCGGCGATGTAGTTACCGGCGGCAGGGCCCTGGGCGCTGTCCAGGCCGATGGTGCGGAACACCATTTTGTAGCCACGGTTAGTGATGTCCGGGCTGGTGGCGGCCGGGGTGATCATGATCACGCCTTCGTCTTCATAGATGTCGGACGCTGGCTGAGTGGAGCTGGAGCAGAGGTGACCGACCACGAACTTGACGCCGTCGTTGACCACTTTGTTGGCAACGGCAACGGCCTGTTTAGGGTCGCAGGCATCATCGTATTCCTTGGCTTCGAGCATCTTGCCGTCGACACCGCCCTTGGCGTTGATCTGCTCGATGGCCATTTTAGCGCCGATGAACTGCATGTCACCGTACTGGGTCACTGGACCGGTTTTAGGGCCGGCGATGCCGATCTTGATGGTGTCAGCTGCGAACGAATGGCTGGCAACCCCGGCCAGAACCATAGCGGCAAACAGTTTGGAAATCTGCTTAGTAGCCTTATTCATAGTGCTCCACTCTTACTGTTGTATTTTTTATAGTCCTGGCAGCCTGAGCCACAGAACCGGATCGATATCTTGGATATCCCCCGGAAATGCCCCCGGCAACTGTACCGGTACAGTGTAGAGCGCCGGTTGTTCGCTTGGAAAGCTGGCGCTCAGGGGCAATTCCTGAGGGTGTCGCATTTTTGAAAGAAAAAGACAGAATTGCGGCGGGATTTTGGCTGCGTAGTAACCCGATTCAGCGGCTATCCTTGCTTTCCTGCAGTTCTCGATCAATGACTCTATTGCATCCGGGTTTTTCTGCCAGAGCGCCGACGTTATGATTGCGCCGATTTCAATTCCGGACAGGGCCCATGACTCAAGAACCTAGCACCCTCTATGCCAAGCTGCTTGGTGAAACCGCATCTATTACCTGGAAGGAACTCGAACCGTTCTTCGCCAAGGGTGCCCTATTGTGGGTCGATCCCGACCTGGATTTGATCGCTGCCGCCGAGRCAGTTGCCCAGGACGAAGGCGAGAAAGTGGCTGCCTGGCTGGCCGCCGACAAACTCGCCAAGCTCTCTGAAACGCGGGCGCTGGATCTTTTCGAGCGTGATCCGGAGTTGTGGGCAGTGGTCGTTTCACCGTGGATTCTGATCCAGGAAAGGGCGCAGTCTTGAAATTGCGCACTGATTTGGTGCTGGTGGCGTTCGGGTAAAAGTGTGTAGCCGAGTAGCGTGATGGCAGGTTGCCGTAGAGAAACGCCACAGGCAGGCGGGGGGAAGGTTACGTAAACGTAACGGGAACAGTTTAATAAGCAGCCGAATGGCTGCTTAATTGTTTCTGGATGTTGGAGGTTTGCTGGATGTGAGGACGCCATCGCGAGCAGGCTCGCTCCCACAGGTGACAGAGTTCTTCAAAAGAATGCGGTCAAATGTGGGAGCGAGCCTGCTCGCGATTGGCCGTGACGCGGTCAGGCCGTCTTGCCCGTATGGTTATTCAGCGAGATCACCTTGGTCTTGCCGATGCGGTGACGGTAGATCTCGCGCAGGTACTTGATGGCCTTTTTCACGCAATCGCGCGACAGGCGGATGTCGTTAATCGAGACAAACTTGTCTTTGTCGTTGATCAGCTCGCGGTACTTCTTCTCGTACATCGGCTTGATCGCGTACCAGTTGGTGTCGAGGATCTTCGCCGGGTTTTCGAATTCGTTGAGCAGCTCGTCGATTTTGGCCTCGTCGAAGTCTTCATGAATGATGAAGTCAAGGATCGAGTTGTCCAGGGTTTCATCGAAACGGTACGGATTGCGCGCAAAGCAGCGCTTGATGAACGCCACGATCAAGGTCAGGAAATCGTCTGACAGGCACGGGCTCTTGGCGATCAGGGTGGTCAGCGAAAGGTTGGCCGAGGCGCCGATCACCAGCGCATAACGCTTGAGCGTGGTGTTGGGGAACAGGCTGTTGAGGTGGGTCTTCAACCGGTTCAGGTCCATGTAGGACAACTTGTAATCCTTKGGCAGCGACACGATCGACACCACCGACGAGCAATTCTTGAAGAAGTGCAGGTCATGCAGCGCGGCAGCGTCGTAACCCGAGTTCTTGTATTGCTCCAGCGACGCACGATAGCGCTTGGACTCGATCGGCAACAGACTGATGCCTTCGATGGCCTGGGTCACTTTGTTGAAGTGCGGCAAGTCGATGGAGCGGAAGAACAGGTCGTCGATGTTCAGGCGCTGTGGCTCTTTGTCGAACACCTTGAACTTGTCGCTGCTCGGCGCCGGTTGTTCTGGCACCACAGACTCGGCGTAGGCAATCGCCACTGGCCCGGCCAGACTCATGAACAGGTCGTTGGCGTCCAGGCGAATGGTTTCGCCGATATCGATACCGGCCCGACGGAAGTAGTTCTGGTCGTAGTCAGTGGTGACCGCCTGGGCCGTCAGAATGTTGAAGATCTGCTGCGAGATGTACTGGTTGGCGTGCTTTTCCATGGCATTGACATCAATGTTCTGGATATTGCCGTCATCGTTCTCTTCGGCGTAACGCATGATGTCGTTGGAGATCAGCATCATCGCGTTCCATGGACGGATACGGCCCATGACGCTGGCTTCACTGCTGTCTTCGTTGGCGAAGTTGTACGAGAAATCCCATTCTTCCGACAGGTACTTGCACAACAGGCGGCCGGCGTTGATGTGCAGCGCTTCAGACATTTCACTGCGGTGATCGGAAATGTTCGGCAGTACGCAAATGCCGCTGGTGAAGATCGGCTCGAAGACGAAGGAGTGGCCGCTCTTGCTGTCGTGTTCGTCCACCGGTTTGGTGTCGAATGTCTTGTTCATGTACGAGTGTTGCTGGGCCAGCCCGAACTCCGAGGCCATGCCCGAACCGGTACCGCCACCGGCGCTGAAGATCGAGAAATACAGGCGCGACTGGTTGGCCTTGATGCCGCAGCTGTCGATCAGGTACGAGTGGATCATCTTCCAGTCAGGGCTRGAGAAACGCTGGGTGTCTTTGTTCAGGATGATCTTCGCCAGGTACTGGCCGAGGATCGGCGCGTTACCGGCGCCACCGGCGTGGACTTCCGAGAGGTCCATGATCTTCATTTTGCTGTAATCGCGCAGGAAGCCGCTTTTTTCGCCCTTGCGCGAGAAGCGGATACGTCCGGCGATGTCTTTGTCGAGGTCGCCGAGCATCACCAGAGGCTCGACCAGAAACACCGGTTTGGTGGCCTTGCCGACACCCAGTTTCAGGTTGTTACGAATCCATTGCGCAGGGCTGTAGCCCTTTTCAGCATAGGGCTTGTCTTCGTTGTTGAACTCGTTGAGGTAGAACTTGCGAGCGTTGTACACCAGCTCTGCGACGTCCAGCGCAATGTTCGAACCGCAGCGACCCAGACCGATCAGGCATACCGAGGGAAACTCCTGCTGATGCAGTTCGTGGGTGTCTTCCAGGTGCGGCGGCTTGGGGAACACCAGATCGCGCAGGCCGTCGAGGTTGTCGAGAATGCGATCGGTGTTGGTCTCGGTAAAGTACAGGTACTGCTGGGTCGCAAGCGGGCGCGAGTTGGTCAATGGCTTCGGGACTGAGGGTTTATCCGTGGCGGCGGTGAGCGTCAGTTCGGATACCGCAGGGGCAGGATTATTTTTAGAAGTCATTGTGCGCCATGTGCCTGGACTGGTTGGTTCGGCGGCGAGATGTCATCAAGCCATCACGAATAAGGAGCTCGCGACTTTACAGCGCGATATTGTCCCCAGCGATAGGGCTTTACCTGAGTATCGCCAGGGGGAATCCCTTCCTGAGTCATGATGAATCGGCCAATATTTGGCGATCTTTAATCGAGCGGAGGCAATTTGATGGCAGCGTTACCTTCTTTGGCGTTTGCCGGTATTGGCTTGATGGGTTTACCGATGTGCCGACGCTTGTTGGCTGCGGGCTATCCACTGACCGTCTGGAACCGCAATCCCGGCAAGTGCGCGCCTTTGGTCGAGGCCGGAGCGCGACAAGTGGCCACGCCTGCCGAGCTGTGTCAGCACGCCGATCTGGTGCTGTTGTGCCTGGCCAATACCGAGGTGGTACGCGAGGTCGTGTTCGGTGCTGCGGGTGTGGCATCCGGTGCGAAAACCGGCCAGTTGCTGGTGGATTTTTCCAGTCTGGAGCCCACGGCGACGCGGGAAATGGCTGTCGAACTGGCCAGCCGTACGGGCATGGGCTGGCTGGATGCGCCGGTGTCCGGTGGTGTGGCGGGGGCCGAGGCCGCTAGCCTGGCGATCATGGTCGGTGGCGAGCCAGCCGATGTCGAACGCGTGCGCCCGGTGTTGTCGAGTCTTGGCCAACGGGTCACGCACATGGGCGCGGTTGGCGCAGGGCAAGTGACCAAGGCCTGCAATCAGATGATTGTTGCCTGCAATGCGTTGGTGATCGCTGAAGTGGTGGCGTTGGCCGAACGTTCGGGCGTGGATGCGAGTCTGCTGGCCGAAGCGTTGAGCGGCGGGTTTGCCGACTCTAAACCCTTGCAGATACTTGCCCCGCAAATGGCCGAGAGCCGTTTCGAACCCATAAAGTGGCATGTTCGAACGCTGCTCAAGGACCTGGATGGCGCCGTGAAATTTTCCCGCGAGCAGGGCTCGGCGACACCGATCAGTGGACTGGCCGCACAATTGATGCGCCTGCATGGTGGTCAGGGCTATCTGGAAAAAGATCCCGCGACACTAATCCATCTGTACCGCGAGCCAGACTCAAAGGATTGATGGCGTGTGCGTGCTTGCGCTGGTTGATTTCGTTCAGTACCGGACGTAATTCAGCCAGCGGCACCGGGCGGCTCAACAGATAACCTTGAACAAAGTCGCAACCGAAACATTCGAGAAACTGGTACTGCTCCAAAGTTTCGACCCCTTCGGTGACCACCTGCAAATGCAGGGTGTGGGCCATGACGATAATGGCCTGGACGATCTCCATGTCCTGAGTGGCCTTGGGGATGTCCTGGATAAACGACCGGTCGATTTTCAGGGTGTTCAGCGGCAGACGCTTGAGGTAGGCCAGCGACGAATAGCCGGTGCCGAAGTCGTCGATCGACAGCGAAACACCGAGCGCCCGAATCTTGCGCAGTAGCACCAGCGTATTGGCAAGGTTGCCCATCAGTGCGTTTTCCGTGACCTCCAGCTCCAGTCTTTGTGGCGCTATGCCGGCCGAGCGCAGCGCACATTCGATTTCTTCGGCAAGCTCTTCACGCATCAGGTTGAGCGGTGAGCAGTTCACGGTAATTTTCAACGACTCACAGCCATGCCTGGACAGCTCACTCAGGTCTTCGCAGGCTCTGCGCAGCACCCAGTTGTCGAGTTGCGCGATCAAGCCATTGGCTTCGGCAATCGCGATGAAACGGTCAGGTGCGAGCAAGCCGTGCACCGGGTGCTGCCAGCGAATCAGCGCTTCCAGTTTGGTGACCTGGCCGCTTTTGAGGTCATAGATCGGCTGGTAATAGAGCATCAACCCGTCTTCGTCGCGTAAGGCATTACGCAGTTCTTCTTCGAGCTGCAGCGCCATTGTCGCTTTGGTTTTCAGGTTGGAGCTGAAGAAGTGCAGGCCGTTTCGGCCGTTGCCCTTGGATTGGTACAGCGCCAGGTCGGCGTGTTTCAGCAGTTCCTCGCAGGTTTCGCCGTCGTCAGGGAACACACTGATACCGATGCTGGTGGTCATGACCATGCGCCTGCCGGCCAACTCGATCGGCTCTTTCATCTTTTGCATGATGCGCTGGGCCATGTGCCGTGCTTCGTCGCGCTCACGCAGGTTGATCAGAATGCAGAATTCATCGCCGCCAAACCGCGCGACCACATCGTCGTGACTGCGGGTCGAGCTTTTGATGTGGCTGGCGAGCACTTTCAACAGCTCGTCACCGGCGTCATGACCGAGGCTGTCGTTGATCCGCTTGAAGTGATCGATGTCCAGAAACATCACCGCCAGCATGCCGCCATGGGTGCTTTTCTCGATGAGCTTTTCGGCGAAGATCTGATTGAAGCCGCGGCGGTTGATCAAGTTGGTCAGGGGGTCGTAGTGCGCCACTTGTTGCAGTGACATGCGCGCCTGATCCAGTTGACTGAGCAGCGCGTTGACCCGGCGCAGGTCATGGTCCTTGTGCTGCAGTTTTTTGTCGGCCAGGGCGGCGCTGATGCTGCTGCCGATGACCAGCAGCGCGATCAGCGCAATCGTCAGCGCCAGTTGCAGGTGGTCGTTGTCGACCGACAGTTGCATGGGGACGCCGGTCGGCAACACCAGGCTCATGGACTGCATGCCGGTGAAGTGCATGCTCACGATGCCGGCGCCGAGTACCAGGCTGGCCGTGTATTTAAGTACCTGATGAGCGATGCCGCCGCCGTTGCGCAGGCCATGCGACAGCAGCAAGGCAATGGCGCTGGCACCGATGGCGATCAGGATCGACAGGCCGAACACGATTGGCTGGTAGTGGGCCACAGCGTTCGAACGCATGGCTGTCATGCCCACGTAATGCATGGTGGCGATGCCCAGTCCGATGCAGATCGAGGTTTGCACATATTGCCGCACGTTCAGATGAGCATTGCTCAGGGTATTCATCGCCACAAAGGCTGCGATAAAGGCGATCAGCAGGGAAAGCAGGGTGGCCGGCAAGTCGTAATGGATGTCGATGGGGGCCTGGAACGCCAGCATGCTGATGAAGTGCATGGCCCAGATGCCGCCCGACAGGCAGCAGGCACCGACCCAGCGCCAGAGCCGTTGAGACGCAGGATTCTCTGCGTGACCGACGCGTTCGGCCATGTCCAGCGTGGCGAAGCTGGCTGCACAGGCAACCAGATAGGCCAGTAGCACCAGAAAGGGGTTATGAGTGCAATTGAGGACGACTTGCCCGCTGCTCTCTGGCAGCTCGGTAATAAAATGCAAACCAGGCCACTCCATAGCATGCCCCGTCTTTGAGTCATTCTCTGCCGGCGCCATGAACGCTGGCGAATGCCTGGAGTATAGAGACCGTGCACAGAGCGCAAGAAATAGTGGCACATTGGCACTAATGATTTTGCAATAAGCCGGGGAGCGCTTAGACATAAATTGTCACGCGCGCGGCTTTGGTTGTCATGAGCGGGTATCAGCCTGACGAATAATGACAGACAGCATCCATGGCGCTGACTAGATTGCGGGTACCGGGCTGGAGTGTTGTCGGCAGTGAAGCCCTCATAACAATAAAAGAGACGGACCCATGCAGAACTCGACCCAAGCGGCGAATGCCTGGCGCATTCTGTTCCTGCTGTTTCTGGCCAATCTGTTCAACTTCTTCGATCGTACGATCCCGGCGATCATCATCGAGCCAATCCGCATGGAATGGCACCTCAGCGACTTTCAACTGGGGATCATCGGTACTGCATTCACGATCGTTTATGCCATTGCCGGTCTGCCGTTAGGGCGGCTGGCTGACACCGGTTCGCGCAGCAGGCTGATGGGCTGGGGCTTGGCGGTCTGGAGCGGGTTGACCGCAGTCAACGGCCTGGTGGGGAGTTTCTGGAGTTTCCTGATCGTGCGCATGGGCATTGGCATCGGTGAAGCCAGTTATGCGCCGGCCGCCAATTCGCTGATCGGTGATTTGTTCCCGGCACACCGTCGGGCACGGGCCATGGGGATCTTCATGCTCGGTTTGCCGCTGGGCCTGTTGCTGGCGTTCTTCACCATCGGTGCGATGGTCAAGGCGTTCGACAGCTGGCGTGCACCGTTTTTTATCGCGGCGATCCCGGGTTTGATCCTGGCGATCTTCATGTTCTTCATCAAGGAACCCCAGCGCGGCGCGGCGGAAACCGTGCGCGTGTCCCAGGAGCGGGTGGATCGGCCGATTCGCCGGGTGCTGGCGATTCCAACGTTCCTCTGGCTGGTGATGGCGGGGCTGTGTTTCAACTTTGCCACCTATGCGTGTAATTCGTTTCTGGTGCCGATGCTGCAGCGCTACTTTCAGATGCCATTGCAGCAAGCGGCGGTGGCGACCGGGGTGATCGTTGGTGTGACCGGCTTGTTCGGCCTGACGCTGGGCGGCTGGGTGGCCGACAAGATTCACCAGCGGGTGGCCAACGGTCGGCTGCTGTTTGCCGCGTTCAGCCTGATCGTCTCGACCCTGTGCACCGCGTGGGCACTGCACGCCGGACGGATTGAAATCGGCGTGTTCGTCGCCGTGTTCAGCGCCGGCTGGTTGTTTGCCTATAACTTCTATACCTGCGTTTACACGGCGATTCAGGATGTGGTCGAACCGCGTTTGCGCGCCACAGCGATGGCGTTGTTTTTCGCCGGACTCTACCTGTTGGGCGGTGGCTTGGGGCCGGTGGTGGTTGGCGCTTTGTCTGATCACTTTGCCCATAGTGCAATGCTGGCGGCCGGGGCCGAGCAAATGAGCGAGGCCTTCAAGGCGGCAGGGTTGCATGACGCGATGTACCTGATTCCGGTGGCGTTGTTTTCGACCATGGTGTTTCTGTTCCTGGCTTCGCGGTGTTTCGTAC
Organism: Pseudomonas sp. 05N432; assembly: GCF_056396945.1. NCBI lineage: Bacteria > Pseudomonadati > Pseudomonadota > Gammaproteobacteria > Pseudomonadales > Pseudomonadaceae > Pseudomonas > Pseudomonas sp. 05N432. The sequence goes on from NZ_JBFTMM010000002.1 coordinate 238,172, forward strand.
GGGATGCGAAGCGGATGAAGGAGGGCTTGGTAGCGGTGGTTGAGCCTGGTGTTTCTGCGGCGACTGCATGATCGCCATCGTCGGATCGCCGCCCGGAGCCGGCTCGCTCCCACCCGGGATCACCTGTGAACACGACATTTGTGAACACTACCAATCAAATGTGGGAGCGAGCCTGCTCGCGATGAGGTCATCAGCAACACCGCAGCAATCAAACAGACAAAAAAAGGCCCGCATCGCTGCGGGCCTTCTTTATTTTAGCGGGGTAGAGGAGGGCTTAACCCGCCACCAGCACCCGGATCGCTTCCAGTCGCAATGCCGCTTTGTCGAGCATGGCCAGGCCTTGCTCGCGCTGCTGGCGCAGGGCAACCAGTTCGCTGTCGCGTACCGTCGGGTTGACCGCTTGCAGGGCGGTCAGGCGCGCCAGTTCTTCTTCGGTGTCGGCGGCCAGGCGGCGTTGTGCTTCGGCTACACGTTCGGCGTGGCGCGGGGTGATCTTCTCTTCACCGGCATTGATGCGCGGTGTCAGCTGATCACGCTGGGCCTGGACGAACTTGTTGGCGCTGGCGCGTGGCACGCTTTCGAGCTGGTCGTTGAGGGTTTCGAACGAGACGCGGCTCGACAGGTCGTTGCCGTTGGCATCGAGCAGGCAGCGCAGCGCGGCCGGCGGCAGGTAACGGCCCAGTTGCAGCGAGCGCGGGGCAACCACTTCGCTGACATAGAGCAGTTCCAGCAACACGGTGCCAGGCTTGAGTGCCTTGTTCTTGATCAGTGCCACGGCGGTGTTGCCCATCGAACCGGACAGCACCAGGTCCATGCCGCCCTGAACCATCGGGTGCTCCCAGGTGATGAATTGCATGTCTTCGCGAGACAGCGCCTGGTTGCGGTCGTAGGTGATGGTCACGCCTTCGTCGTCGCCCAGCGGGAAGCTGGCGTCGAGCATTTTTTCGCTCGGTTTGAGGATCAGCGCGTTTTCCGAATGGTCTTCGCTGTCGATACCGAACGCGTCAAACAGGGTTTCCATGTAGATCGGCAGGGCGAACTGATCGTCTTGCTCAAGGATCGCTTCAACCAGCGCGTCACCTTCGCCAGCGCCGCCGGAGTTGAGCTCCAGCAGACGGTCACGGCCGCTGTGCAACTCGGCTTCGAGGTTTTCACGGGTGGTACGGGCTTCGTCGATCAGCGCTTGCCACTCGCCGTCATCGGCGTTTTCCAGCAGCGGCAGCAGGCGTGGGCCGAACTGATGCTGTAAGGCGTTACCGGTCGGGCAGGTGTTGAGGAACGCGTTCAACGCTTCGTGATACCACTGGAACAGGCGCTCTTGCGGGCTGGTTTCCAGGTACGGCACGTGCAGTTCGATAACGTGCTTCTGACCGATCCGGTCGAGACGCCCGATCCGCTGTTCCAGCAGGTCAGGGTGCGATGGCAGGTCGAACAGCACCAGGTGGTGGGAGAACTGGAAGTTGCGACCTTCACTGCCGATTTCCGAACAGATCAGCACCTGGGCACCGAATTCTTCGTCGGCGAAGTAAGCCGCCGCGCGGTCACGCTCGAGGATGTTCATGCCTTCGTGGAACACCGTGGCCGGAATGCCGGAACGTACGCGCAGGGCGTCTTCCAGGTCCATCGCGGTTTCGGCGTGGGCACAGATCACCAGCACTTTGGTGCGCTTGAGCATTTTCAACTGGTCGATCAGCCACTCGACCCTTGGGTCGAAACGCCACCAGCGTTGTTCTTCATCGATATCCGGTTGCGCCTGGAAGCTGACTTCCGGGTACAGCTCGGCGTGTTCGCCCAGCGGCAGTTCGAGGTATTCGTCCGGGCACGGCAGCGGGTACGGGTGCAGTTTGCGTTCCGGGAAGCCTTGCACCGCAGCGCGGGTGTTACGGAACAGCACGCGGCCGGTGCCGTGGCGGTCCAGCAATTCGCGGACCAGACGGGCGCTGGCCTCGGCGTCGCCAGCGTTGACGGCAGTCAGCAGCGCTTCGCCTTCATCACCGAGGAAACCCTGGATGGTTTTGTGTGCGGCCGGGGACAAGCGCCCCTGGTCCATCAACTCCTGAACGGCTTCGGCCACCGGGCGATAGTTTTCACTCTCGGCGCGGAAGGCTTTCAGGTCGTGGAAACGGTTTGGATCCAGTAGGCGCAGGCGTGCGAAGTGGCTGTCCTGACCCAGTTGCTCCGGGGTCGCGGTCAGCAGCAGCACACCGGGAATGGTTTCCGCGAGTTGCTCGACCAGCGAGTACTCAGGGCTGACCTGATCTTCGTGCCACACCAGATGGTGCGCTTCGTCGACCACCAGCAGGTCCCAGCCGGCAGCGAACAATGCGTCCTGGGCCTTTTCGTCGTCCACCAGCCATTCCAGAGCGACCAGTGCGAGCTGGGTGTCTTCGAACGGGTTGCCGGCATCGCTTTCGATGAAGCGTTCTTCGTCGAACAGTGCGACTTGCAGGTTGAAACGACGGCGCATTTCCACCAGCCATTGGTGCTGGAGGTTTTCCGGCACCAGGATCAGCACGCGGTTGGCGCGGCCCGAGAGCAGCTGGCGATGGATCACCAGACCGGCCTCAATGGTTTTACCCAGACCTACTTCGTCCGCCAACAAAACCCGCGGCGCGATACGGTCAGCGACTTCACGGGCGATGTGCAATTGGTGGGCAATTGGCTGCGCACGCACGCCACCCAGGCCCCAGAGCGAGGATTGCAACTGGCGGCTGGTGTGTTCCAGGGTGTGGTAACGCAGGGAGAACCAGGCCAGTGGGTCGATCTGCCCGGCGAACAAACGGTCGCTGGCCAGACGGAACTGGATGAAGTTCGACAGCTGGGTCTCAGGCAGGGTTACCACTTCGTTCTGCGCGTTGAGCCCGTGGTAGACCAGCAGGCCGTCGACGTCGTCGACTTCGCGCACGGTCATTTTCCAGCCTTCGAAGTGAGTGATCATGTCACCCGGCGAAAATCTCACGCGAGTGAGGGGCGCATTCCGTAGCGCGTACTGGCGAGTGTCGCCAGTGGCCGGATAGAGCACGGTCAGCAAGCGACCGTCCTGTGCCAGAACGGTGCCTAAACCTAGCTCGGCTTCGCTGTCACTAATCCAGCGTTGCCCCGGTTGATACTGCTGCGCCATGCTGCCTGACTCCCACCTTGAAAAAGCGGGCTATCTTAACGGAATGAACCTTCGGGGCCAAAGGATTACTCACGCAGGAGCTGGCGAAGGTCCGGGCCGCGTTCGGACGATCTTTTGATCTTCGAGGCCTGAAAAGATCGCAGCCTTGGGTAGCGCCTATGTGTGCGTTGGCTCGCAAGTTTGCGACCAGTGGCTCAAGTCGCCGCCCCAGCAGCCGACAGCCTGCCGTCAGGAGACTAATAACCATGCTGCCACCGATGCTCCCCTTGAGTGCCGTGCCGATTACTTCCCAGCAGGATCCGGTCCGCCAGCGGCCGGATATTCCGCCGGTGGTGCCGGTGGAGGCGAGCTCCAGTGAAAGTACGATCGACCTGCACAAGCGCCATGCCGAAGAGTCGGCGCAGTTGTTGCGCGAAGAGCAGCGGCGTCGGCAAGAACGCGACAAGCGACGCCGCGAAGCCGAAAATGATCCTGAAGAGCACCTGGCCGTGCCGGGTGACGAGTTGAACGCCGACAACACGGTGCCCGTGGTTCCGCTGATTGACGATCAGCCGCGCCAGGGGTTGTGGGTCGATATCGAGGTTTGACGCTCGCACACTTTTTGTTGCGCTGTGATGCTGCTGGCGACTGGTCAGCGCCGGCCATTGGCCGCATTATTGGCAAACCTTGAGCGGGCAGGGTGACAGTAGTCACTTTGCTACGCCTGTATTGACCTTGAAGATGTAATCCCGCCATGAGCCAAGACGACAAGCTGATCGACCTCAACACCGAGCGTGCCAAGCGCGTGCATGACCTCAATGAAAAGCGCCTGAACGAAGTACGCCAGGCTTTCGAGCAGGCCATGCCGTTGGGTAAAGCGAAGAAAAAGCCGAAAAACAAACCGAAAAAGCGTTGATCCTCCCTGTTTCCATTGATGCAGGTCAGTTATTTCCCTTCCTTTTACGCCCGGTCTTGGGCGGCATTGATCCCGGTCAATTTTCTTCTGCGCCCGATTGGGTAACTTAGCCCCATCGCAACAGGGCAAGTGCAGGAGGCCAGTCATGTTTTTCGATAATGTAGTGATTGCCGGAGTGCTGACTGTCGGCCTCATGGTTCTGTTTTTTGCCGGGTTTGGATTTTTTATCTGGAAAGACGCACATAAGCGTAAAAAGCCTTAGGTCTTTCTGGAAGCATGAGCACGCAAGGCATTTTGGGCGACTTCGGTCGCCCTTTTTTTTGCCTGCGGTTTCTTGTCGGGTCAGCGTTTGCAGGTGTACTCGATCCACTGTGGGCGCGGGCTTGATCGCGAAGGCGGCCGGACAGCCGACCCATCTCCCGCAGATGTACACCAATCCAATGTGGGAGCGAGCCTGCTCGCGATGGCGGCCTGCATGAGAAAGCTGCTGACAATTCTGAACGCGATGCTCAGGGATCAAAAGCCATTTGAGCTGAAATCGGCTTGACGATAAACACAGTTGCTCGCTCCGGTGTCCATCAGGGGGCATCGCCTACGGTCTGCTTCGCGACGACCTCCTCTCGATGTGTCCGGCTGCGCCGTACGGCGCTGCGCGCCCACCCCCTGATGAACACCTCCACTCGGCCTCCCGATAGGGGCGGGTGGATCAAGATCAACAGCAACAGCACGGCGATCTGCCGGCCGGCCTGAGTGGTAAGAGCGCGTACGGCTTAGATCTCGTTCCCACGCGCAGCAAAGGAATGCCGCCCGGGATGCTCCGCGTCCCTTCACGGACATGGAAACGATCATCAAATCCTTGCAAATCCTGCAGGCATAAAAAAAGCGCGACCTCCGGGAGGACGCGCTTTTTTTGTACAGCGTGTGAATCAGCTGCCGAGTGCCTTCGAGGCCAGCCAGAACAGGCCGGCCGACAGGGCCATCGTCGCCGGCAGGGTCAGGACCCAGGCCAGCAGGATGTTTTTCACGGTGCCGCCTTGCAGGCCGCTTTTGTTGGCGATCATGGTCCCGGCCACGCCCGAAGACAGCACGTGGGTGGTCGATACCGGGAGGCTGAAGATGTTCGCCAGACCGATCATGCCCGCCGTGGTGATTTGTGCCGACATGCCTTGAGCATAAGTCATGCCTTGCTTGCCGATTTTCTCGCCAATGGTCAGTACCACGCGTTTCCAGCCAACCATCGTACCCAGGCCGAGTGCCAGGGCGACCGCCAGAATTACCCAGAACGGGGCATATTCGGTGGTGGTGGTCAGGTCTTTGCGCAGTTTGTCCAGGTCAGCCTTTTCGCGGGCATCGAGGCCAGGCAATTTGCCGACCTTTTTCGCCGTATCGTCCAGGCAGAGCAGGTAGCGACGCACTTCAATACGGCTTTCTTGCGACAGCGAGTGATAGTCCGCTACACCCTTGAGGGTGCCGAGCAGGGCGGTGATGGTCGGCTCGGTCTGTTGCGGGTTGCAACGGAATTTCTCCGGCAAATCGCCATCCAGGCTTTTGCCCAAGGCCAGGAACTCACCCAAAGTATCGGCATTGCGCTTATAGAACTGGCTCAGGTGCAGGGTCGCATCGCGAGTCCGTTCGATCTGATAGGTGGTGCTGCTCAGGTCGAGTACGAACTGTGCCGGCACGATACCGATCAATACCAGCATGATCAGGCCGATGCCTTTCTGGCCATCGTTGGAGCCGTGAACAAAGCTGACAGCCATTGCCGAGATCACCAGAACCAGACGGTTCCAGAACGGCGGGTGTTTCTTGTCATCAAGCTTGCGGCGTTGGTCCGGTGTCTTGTGCATCTTGGACAGGGGGCGCCACCATTTCAGGCCAATCAGCACCAGCGCGGCTACCAGGAAGCCGGCTAATGGCGAGAACACCAGCGAGGCGCCGATATCGATCGCTTTCTGCCAGTTGACACCGTCAGCCAATGGAATGTCGTTGATCAGGGCGTTCGCCAGACCCACACCGAGGATCGAACCGATCAGGGTATGGGAGCTGGAGGCCGGGATACCGAAGTACCAGGTTCCCAGGTTCCAGGCGATGGCCGCAGCGAGCAACGAGAACACCATCGCCAGCCCGTGGCCGGTATTCACATTGATCAGCAGCTCTACCGGCAGCAGGTGGACAATGGCATACGCCACGCCAACGCCGCCCAGCAACACGCCGAGGAAATTGAACACACCGGAAAAGAACACTGCCAGATGAGGCGGCATGGCTTTGGTGTAGATAACAGTGGCAACCGCGTTAGCGGTGTCATGAAAGCCGTTGATGAACTCGAAGGCGAGGACAAAGGCCAGGGCGAGCAAGAGGCTCACAAGCACCCAAGCATCCAGTCCGCTGAATAAATCGATCATGAAGGTTTTCTGACCCGGTCGTAAGGGGGCGCGATTATGCCAGAAAACCCTGCTAATCAATGCACTTGCTGCTCATCGGTTACATTCTTCAACGATTTAGTGTGTAACAAGGCCCTAAATCCCAGCGTTGCCGTAGGTTTTTCAAACCTTTGATTTCATTGGGTGTTGTGGCGCGCGCCGGCATTTCAGCGACTTCGATGGGAGGCTGAACGGGGTGTGTGAAATATCTATAAGGAGGGCCAGCCAAGCGCCAATAACCTCATCCGGTAGGAGTGAGGTGGCAATCGCCGGCTTTTAGCAGGCGCGATATGGGACGCCAATTCATTCAGCGTGTGGCTGAACGCGACGCAGGCCCTGAAAACTCAAACCTTCGCGATTATGGCTCTTCGGCTTTGAGTTCCTTTTCCATCTTCTGCAGTTCCTGGGTAAAGGCCTGATCGAGGATGCTGGCGCGTTTACGCCAAGGTTTGCGTTCCGGGTCGGGCTGAGCGGCGTAGGTGGTGACTTCCCCGCCGTAAACTTCCTTGTAACGTTGTTCCTGGCGCTCAAGTTCCGCGCGCAGTTCTTCTTTCGTCACAGTGTTACCTAATTGAGTTGAGATAAATTCTGGTGATACGCACTGCATTCGTTGTGTCGGTCACACGCATTCCGTGCAGAGTGTCCGGGAAGACACCCATTGCGACAGCGTTGTGCTTGACAGCTTCCTTCGTGCAGGCGGCCACGGCACCAGAGTAGAACCACTGACGTAGCATCAGTTTCTTTGTTTTTTGCAAACGCATGGGTCGGGCATTCGAAATGAGCGTCAGGCGTTTGCCAGCAGGAAGCGGGGTTGAAACCTCGCGCTACCTGAGTGATTGGATCCCGTAGTTGCCAACAAGCACGGTCATCACTGAGTTGCATTATAGCGACCGATTGGCAGAACACTATCTCGAATAACTTAAAAGTGCTTCGTTCTGTGAATTTGTTTTGTTACCCGCAAGTCGCGTGTGCAGTGCACTTTGGGGCAACGTCTTTAACAAGCCCATTTCCTGACGCCGTTAAGTCGTACAAGTTGAGTGGATTAGAAGGCGGTTGTTATTCAGTGTCAGCTAAAGTGTCAAAATCTGTAATGAACGGGGCCCGGTCTTATCGGAAAATGTACTGCAGGCCTCATTCCATTGGGTCGTGCGTCGGTTGATTGCGATTATCGATTAATGGTTCGATAATCGCCCAACCTTGGCTGCCGATGCTTGTACACAAGCTCCGGAGCAGCTTGTAATAGTGATCGAACTCTGGGGAATGACCTGACATGAACGATCAATTGCGCAATTCCTTTGCTTCAGTGGCGCCGCCGATCGTTGCTTCGCCGGCCAAGCGGATTCAGGCATTCACTGGCGATCCGGACTTCATGACCTCCCTGGCTCGCGGCCTGGCGGTGGTGCAAGCCTTCCAGGAGCGCAAGCGGCATCTGACCATCGCGCAAATCAGCCACCGTACGGAAATTCCCCGCGCTGCCGTACGCCGTTGCCTGCATACGCTGATCAAGCTCGGCTACGCAACCACCGATGGCCGAACCTATTCGCTGCTGCCCAAAGTCCTGACCCTTGGCCATGCCTATCTGTCCTCGACGCCGCTGGCGGTATCGGCCCAGCCTTATCTGGACCGCATGAGCGAACAACTGCACGAGGCTTGCAACATGGCCACGCTGGAAGGTGATGACATCTTGTACATCGCCCGTTCGGCAACGACCCAGCGTTTGATCTCGGTCGATCTGTCGGTGGGCGGGCGGTTGCCGGCTTATTGCACCTCCATGGGTCGGATTCTTCTGGCCGCGCTGGACGATGCATCGCTGCACGATTACCTCGAACATGCCGAATTGCAGGCCAAGACCAGCCGCACCCTGCATACGCGCGAGTCGTTGCTTGAATGTCTCCAGGAAGTTCGGCAGCAAGGCTGGTGCATTGTCGACCAGGAACTCGAGCAAGGCCTGCGCTCAATTGCCGTTCCGGTGTACGACGCATCCGGTCAGGTGCTGGCTGCACTGAATGTCAGCACCCATGCCGGACGGGTCAGCCGCAACGAACTGGAGCAGCGTTTTTTGCCCGGGTTGTTGAGTGCCAGCCGTGAGTTGAGTGCCCAGCTGTTTGCGTAAGCTGTTCGGTAAACGCACAGAGTCGCGTTTGGCGAATTGACGGTGTTTCCCTTGGCTCATTAATGTCGCGGCAGCGTCATCCGCTGCTGTTGGCCACTGCTCCTGGCACCGGAAGACCACCGAATAATAATGAAGAGGCGATTGCCCGCGCGTATTCGCCTGCACTTCTTGCCTGGAATAAAAATAATGAACCAGCCTCAATCCGCTGTCGGGAACTGCCTCGATGTGCAGTCCTTTATCAATGCCCAACCGCTGTCGCGCTATCAATGGCGGGTGGTGATCCTGTGTTTCCTGATTGTGTTTCTCGATGGCCTGGACACAGCGGCCATGGGCTTTATCGCACCGGCGCTGTCTCAGGATTGGGGGATCGACCGCGCCAGCCTCGGCCCGGTTATGAGCGCAGCGCTGATCGGCATGGTCTTTGGTGCACTGGGCTCCGGACCGCTGGCTGACCGTTTTGGACGAAAAGTCGTACTGGTCGGCGCGGTGCTGTTGTTCGGCGCCTTCAGTCTGGCCTCGGCCTACAGCACGAATGTCGAGCAACTGCTGGTGCTGCGTTTCCTGACCGGGCTTGGCCTGGGCGCCGGCATGCCGAACGCCACCACGCTGCTGTCGGAGTACACCCCGGAGCGCAAAAAATCCCTGCTGGTGACCAGCATGTTCTGCGGCTTCAACCTGGGCATGGCCGGTGGCGGTTTCATCTCCGCCAAGCTGATCCCGGCGTTTGGCTGGCACAGCCTGTTGCTGATCGGCGGGATCCTGCCGTTGATTCTCGGCGTGGTGCTGTTGCTGTGGCTGCCGGAGTCGGCGCGTTACCTGGTGGTGCGCAATCGCGGCACCGACAAGGTACGCAAGGCACTGGCGCCGATTGATCCGGCGACTATTGCCCAGGCGTCGAGTTTCAGCGTACCCGAACAGAAAACCGTAAAGGCCCGCAACGTGTTCGCGGTGATTTTCTCCGGCACTTACAGCACCGGTACGTTGTTGCTGTGGCTGACCTATTTCATGGGCTTGGTCATCGTCTACCTGTTGACCAGTTGGCTGCCGACCCTGATGCGTGACAGCGGCGCGAGCATGGAACAGGCGGCCTTCATTGGTGCGTTGTTCCAGTTTGGCGGCGTGTTGAGTGCAGTGGCGGTGGGGTGGGCGATGGACCGGTTCAATCCGCACAAGGTGATCGGCACTTTCTACTTGTTGGCCGGGGTGTTTGCCTACGCGGTAGGGCAAAGCCTGGGCAACATCACGCTGCTGGCAACGTTGGTGCTGGTCGCCGGTATGTGCGTCAACGGCGCGCAATCGGCGATGCCGTCGCTGGCGGCGCGCTTCTATCCGACTCAAGGTCGGGCCACGGGTGTGTCGTGGATGCTCGGGATTGGGCGTTTCGGTGCGATTCTCGGCGCCTGGATGGGGGCGACGCTGTTGGGCCTGGGCTGGAATTTCGAACAGGTGCTGACAGCCTTGGTGATTCCGGCCGCGCTGGCCACCACGGCGGTGGTGATCAAAGGCATGGTCAGCCATGCGGATGCGACCTGAAGGCAGGATTCAGATTTTTTAGCGGGTTTGATGGTCTCTTCGCGAGCAAGCCCGCTCCCACAGGGATCACCCATCACCTGTGGGAGCGTGCCTGCTCCGGGCGGCGTTCCGACGAAGCTTTTGATTAGATCAGTAGGAAGACAACAATCTGTTCGATAAACGAACACTTAGTCGATTATCGGATTGTTTGAGGTTTTTCGGCGGCTTAATCTTCAGTCATTCCGGCGCTGCTCATCGCGCCTTGTCCTCCACATCGGTTTACTGAGAATCGGGAGTCCAACCCCATGGCTGAAATCCTTTCGCTGCACGACGCGGTGAAGCAATTCGTCAACGACGGCGATACCGTCGCGCTTGAAGGCTTCACGCACTTGATTCCGACCGCAGCGGGTCATGAAATCATTCGTCAGGGCAAGAAAGACCTGACGCTGGTGCGCATGACCCCTGACCTGGTCTACGACCAATTGATCGGTGCCGGTTGTGCTCGCAAGCTGATTTTCTCCTGGGGCGGTAACCCGGGCGTGGGCTCGCTGCACCGTCTGCGTGATGCCGTCGAGAAACAGTGGCCGCATGCGCTGGAAATCGAAGAGCACAGCCACGCCGACCTGGCCAATGCCTACGTCGCGGGCGCTTCCGGCCTGCCGTTCGCAGTGCTGCGCGCCTACGCCGGTTCCGACCTGCCGAAGGTCAACCCGTTGATCAAAAGCGTGACCTGCCCGTTCACCGGTGAAGTGCTGGCGGCGGTGCCGTCGGTGCGCCCGGACGTCACGGTGATCCACGCGCAAAAGGCCGATCGCAAGGGCAACGTCTTGCTCTGGGGCATTCTTGGGGTGCAGAAGGAAGCCGCATTGGCTGCCAAGCGCTGCATCGTCACGGTTGAAGAAATCGTCGACGACCTGAAGGCGCCGATGAACGCTTGTGTCCTGCCGACCTGGGCCTTGAGCGCGGTGTGCCATGTGCCCGGTGGCGCGCATCCGTCCTACGCCCACGGTTATACCGAGCGCGACAACCGCTTCTATCAGGCCTGGGACCCGATTGCCCGCGACCGTGAAACCTTCACCGCGTGGATCAACGAATACATCCACGGCAGTGCTGACTTCAGTGAATTCCAGGCCAAGCTGGCCAAAGCGTCGGAGGCTCAATAATGGCTTACTCCACCAATGAAATGATGACCGTCGCCGCCGCTCGCCGCCTGAAGAATGGCTCGGTGTGTTTCGTCGGCATCGGCCTGCCGTCGAAAGCGGCCAACCTGGCTCGTCTGACTTCCTCTCCAGATGTAGTCCTGATCTATGAATCGGGTCCGATCGGTGCCAAGCCGACGGTATTGCCGCTGTCGATCGGTGACGGCGAGTTGGCGGAAACCGCCGACACCGTCGTCCCGACCGGTGAGATTTTTCGCTACTGGTTGCAAGGCGGGCGTATTGACGTCGGCTTTCTCGGTGCCGCTCAGGTCGACCGTTTTGGCAACATCAACACCACCGTGGTCGGCGATTACCATCAGCCGAAAGTCCGCCTGCCGGGTGCCGGCGGTGCGCCGGAGATCGCCGGCTCGGCGAAAAGCGTGTTGATCATCCTTAAACAGTCGGCTCGCTCGTTTGTCGACAAACTCGACTTTATTACCTCGGTCGGTCATGGCGAAGGCGGCGACTCGCGCAAGCGTCTCGGCCTGCCGGGCGCCGGTCCCGTGGGGATCATTACTGACCTGTGCATCATGGAACCGGAAGCCGGCACCAACGAATTCGTGGTCACCGCGCTGCACCCGGGCGTGACCCGCGAGCAAGTGATCGCTGCCACCGGTTGGGCTGTCCGCTTTGCCGATCAGCTGGAACACACCGCCGAACCGACCGCCATCGAGTTGGCCGCACTGCGTGATCTTGAAGCGCGTACCGCTGCCGCCCACGGCCAAGCACCGGGAGAAGCCTGATGCGCGAGGTTTATATCTGCGATGCGATTCGCACACCGATCGGCCGTTTTGGCGGTGGTTTGTCGACGGTCCGCGCTGACGATCTGGCTGCCGTACCGATCAAGGCACTGATGGAGCGCAACCCGAGTGTCGATTGGAGCGCCGTGGACGAAGTGTTCCTCGGTTGCGCCAACCAGGCCGGTGAAGACAACCGCAACGTGGCGCGCATGGCATTGCTGCTGGCCGGGTTGCCGGACAGTATTCCCGGCGTGACCCTCAATCGCCTGTGCGCCTCGGGCATGGACGCCATCGGCACCGCGTTCCGGGCAATTGCCAGCGGTGAGATGGAGCTGGCAATTGCCGGCGGTGTCGAGTCGATGTCCCGCGCACCATTCGTGATGGGCAAGGCCGATGCGGCGTTCTCGCGCAACATGAAACTGGAAGACACCACCATCGGCTGGCGCTTCATCAACCCGTTGATGAAGGCTCAATACGGCGTCGACGCGATGCCGCAGACGGCCGACAATGTGGCCGACGATTACGCGGTTTCCCGTGCCGATCAGGATGCTTTCGCACTGCGCAGTCAGCAACGGACGGCGGCCGCGCAAGCTGCCGGCTATTTCGCCGAAGAAATCGTCCCGGTGCGCATTGCCCACAAGAAGGGCGAAAGCGTGGTCGAGCAGGACGAGCATCCGCGCGCTGACACCACCCTGGAAACCCTGAGCAAACTCAAACCGGTCAACGGCCCGGACAAAACCGTCACCGCTGGCAACGCCTCGGGTGTGAACGACGGTGCCGCGGCGCTGATTCTCGCGTCTGCCGAAGCGGTGAAAAAGCATGGTCTGACCGCCCGCGCTCGGGTATTGGGCATGGCCAGCGCTGGTGTTGCGCCGCGAGTGATGGGCATCGGCCCGGTGCCGGCGGTGCGCAAGTTGACCGAACGGCTGGGCGTGGCGGTCAGCGATTTCGATGTGATCGAACTCAATGAAGCCTTTGCCAGCCAGGGCCTGGCGGTGTTGCGTGAACTCGGTCTGGCCGACGACGCAGCGCAGGTCAACCCGAACGGTGGCGCCATCGCTTTGGGCCATCCGCTGGGCATGAGCGGTGCGCGGCTGGTACTGACGGCGCTGCATCAGTTGGAAAAAACCGGCGGCAAGAAAGCGCTGGCGACCATGTGCGTTGGCGTTGGCCAGGGCCTGGCACTGGCCATCGAACGGGTCTGACGCGCCGCCGCGCTATCGAACAAGAAAAGAGGAGGTTTCATGACTGACAAGCCTGGTTACCGTCGCCCGCAAGCGGGCACCCAGCCGGAATATTTGCATCCGGCCTATCAATCGACCAACCGCCGTTCGCCGTCCAAACCGTTGGTGTTTTTGCCTCACTCATTGTCGGAAATCACCGGCCCGACCATTGGTGCCGAGTCTCTGCAAGAGCGGGACAATGACCTGACCGCCCAACATCAGGGCGCGCCATTGGGTGAGCGGATCATCATTCACGGCCGCGTGCTGGATGAGAATGGCTTGCCGGTGCCGGGGATTTTGGTGGAGATCTGGCAGGCCAACGCCGCTGGCCGCTACAACCACGACCGCGACCTGCATGATGCGCCGCTGGACCCGAACTTCACCGGTACTGGCCGCACCGTGACCGACGCCGATGGCTGGTACCAGTTCCAGACCATCAAGCCTGGTGCTTACCCGTGGGGCAACCACCACAATGCCTGGCGCCCCGCGCATATCCATTTCTCGCTGTTCGGGCCGAGCATTCTGACCCGTCTGGTCACGCAGATGTATTTCCCCGGTGATCCGTTGCTGGCCTACGACCCGATCTACAACTGCGTACCCGACACCAGTGCCAAAGAGCGCTTGATCGCCAGTTTCGACCTGGAAAAAACCATCCCGTCCTACGCCCTCGGTTATCGCTGGGACATCGTTTTGCGCGGCCGCGATGCCACGCCGATGGAGAAATAAGATGACGCTGAACGCGACGACGTCCCACACGGTCGGGCCGTATTACCACATCGGTCTGACCTGGTTGAACCGTGAAAACCTGACCGTTGAACAAACCCTCGGCGAGCGTGTGACGATCACTGGGCAAGTGGTCGATGGCAACGGCGATTTCGTCAACGACGCGATGCTGGAAGTCTGGCAGGCCAATGCCGCTGGCAAGTATGACCATCCAGAAGACGAGCAGGACAAACCGCTGGACCCGAATTTCGAAGGGTTTGGCCGAGTACCGGTGGACGCAGAAGGGCGATTCCGTTTCACCACCATCAAACCGGGGACAGTGCAGGGGCTCAAGGGCAGCACACAGGCGCCGCACCTGGTGGTGCTGGTGTTTGCCCGGGGACTGGTCAAGCACTTGCTGACGCGGATCTATTTTGACGGTGAACCGGCCAACACCAGCGACCCGCTGCTGGCCTGCGTGCCTGAGGAGCGCCGCACGACCTTGATGGCGAAAGCCAATGGGACGGGCACGTTGCAGTGGAACGTAATCCTGCAGGGCACCGAGGCCGAGACGGTGTTTTTCGATTACTGAGTTCACCGCACTTTTGTGGTGAGGGGGGGCAAGTCCTGATGCTGGTAAGTTGGGCCGTTGCACGACTCGTAGCAGCTGGCGAAGCCTGCGTTCGGCTCGGTCCGCGTTCGGGCGAAGCAGTCGTAAAATCAGGCACCACGTTTTTTCAGGTTAACCGTGGAGGCAGGATTTACGGCCGCTTCGCCCGAACGCGGACCGAGCCGAACGCAGGCTTCGCCAGCTGCTACAGGGAAAGTGCCGAACCTGAAATCCTTTTACTTACCGGCATTAGGGCTTGCCCCCTCGCCACAGGGATGTGCATCTGTGGAAAGGGGCTGTTGCAAAGTATGTCTAGACTCTCTCTGTCCCCATTGAGTGAAAAACCATGACAACAATAACCAGTCTCTACACCGCTGAAGAGCGTGGCAAAAGGATCTTTGCAATTGTCGGGGCGTCTTCCGGCAACCTGGTCGAGTGGTTCGACTTCTATGTTTACGCCTTCTGCGCAATCTATTTTGCCCCGGCGTTTTTCCCCTCCGACAACCCCACGGTGCAACTGGTTAACACCGCCGGAGTGTTCGCCGCAGGGTTTTTGATGCGTCCCATCGGCGGCTGGCTGTTTGGCCGGGTGGCCGACAAGCACGGGCGCAAGAATTCCATGATGATTTCGGTGCTGATGATGTGCGCCGGCTCATTGCTGATCGCCTGCCTGCCGACCTACAAGGACATCGGTGTCTGGGCACCGCTCCTGCTGCTGGTGGCTCGCCTGATCCAGGGCGTGTCGGTGGGCGGTGAATACGGCACCACCGCGACCTACATGAGTGAAGTCGCGCTCAAGGGCCAGCGGGGTTTCTTCGCCTCGTTCCAGTACGTGACCCTGATCGGCGGCCAACTGCTGGCCGTGTCGTTGGTGGTGATCCTGCAACAGTTCCTGACTGAGGACGACCTGCGCGCCTGGGGCTGGCGGATTCCGTTCGTGGTCGGTGCGGCAGCGGCATTGATTTCGTTGTTCCTGCGTCGTTCGCTGAAAGAAACCACCAGCAAGGAAATGCGCGAAGACAAGGATGCCGGCAGCATGGCCGCGTTGTTCAGGAACAACACCGCCGCCTTTATTACCGTGCTCGGCTTCACCGCCGGTGGTTCGCTGATTTTCTACACCTTCACCACCTATATGCAGAAGTACCTGGTGAACACCGCCGGGATGCCCGCCAAGACCGCCAGCTACATCATGACCGGCGCACTGTTCCTTTATATGTGCATGCAGCCGTTGTTCGGCACGCTTGCCGACAAGATCGGCCGGCGCAACTCGATGCTTTGGTTCGGTGCTCTGGGAACACTGTTCACCGTGCCGATCCTGCTGACCCTGAAGTCGGTGACCAACCCGTACCTGGCGTTTGGGCTGATTACCGTGGCGCTGGCAATCGTGAGTTTCTACACCTCGATCAGCGGTCTGGTGAAAGCCGAAATGTTCCCGCCGCAAGTCCGTGCGCTGGGGGTGGGCCTGGCCTACGCGGTGGCCAATGCGATCTTCGGTGGTTCGGCCGAGTACGTGGCCTTGAGCCTGAAATCGGTGGGTATCGAAAACTCCTTCTACTGGTACGTGACGGCGATGATGGCGATCGCCTTCCTCTTCAGCCTGCGTTTGCCGAGGCAGGCAGCGTACCTGGAAAACGAACTTTGACTTGTCGGCGCGCGCCTGAATCGGGCGCGCGCCGCGTAAGGAATCCCCTATGCAACGACCGGGCAATCAATTGTTCGATGCCTATTTCACGGCTCGAAATATGCGTGAAGTGTTCAGCGATCAGGGCCGGGTTCAGGCCATGCTCGATTTTGAAGCTGCATTGGCCCGGGCCGAGGCGCGGGTCGGGCTGATTCCGGCATCTGCCGTTGCCCCGATCGAGGCGGCTTGCCGGGCCGAGCACTACGACTTTGCGGCCCTTGGCGAGGCGATTGCGATTGCCGGTAACTCGGCGATTCCGTTGGTCAAGGCGTTGGGCAAGCAGATCGCTGCGCATGATCAGGACGCCGAACGTTACGTGCATCTGGGTGCAACCAGTCAGGATGTGATGGACACCGGGCTGGTGCTGCAAGTGCGCCAGGCACTGCAGTTGATCGACAGCGATCTGGCGCGACTCGGCGAAGCGTTGGCGATCCAGGCCCGGTGCCATGTGCTCACGCCACTGGCGGGACGTACCTGGCTGCAACATGCGACACCGGTCACGCTGGGGATGAAAGTCGCCGGTTGGCTGGGGGCGGTGACGCGCAGTCGGCAACGTCTGCACGCACTAAAGCCGCGCCTGCTGGTGCTGCAATTTGGTGGTGCCAGCGGAACCCTCGCAGCCCTTGGCGAGCAGGCCATGCCGATTGCCGAAGCGCTGGCGCAGGAGCTGCAACTCACATTGCCGGAACAACCTTGGCACACCCAGCGCGACCGGCTGGTGGAGTTCGGTGCAGCGCTTGGCCTGATCGCCGGCAGCCTCGGCAAACTCGGCCGCGACATCAGCCTGCTGATGCAGACCGAGGCGGCGGAAGTCTTCGAACCTTCGGCACCGGGCAAGGGCGGCTCCTCGACCATGCCGCACAAACGCAACCCGGTGGGCGCGGCGGTGCTGATCGGTGCTGCGACGCGTGTTCCCGGATTGCTGTCGACCCTGTTCAGCGCCATGCCGCAAGAGCACGAACGCAGCCTCGGGTTGTGGCATGCCGAGTGGGAAACCCTGCCGGAAATCTGCTGCCTGGTGTCCGGTGCCTTGCAGCAAGCGCTGTTGATAACAGAAGGGCTGGAGGTCGACGCCGAGCGCATGGCGCAGAACCTCGATTTGACCCAAGGCCTGGTGCTGGCCGAAGCCGTGAGCATCGTGCTGGCCCAACGGATCGGTCGCGATAAAGCCCACCATCTGCTGGAACTGTGCTGCAAACGCGCGGTGGCCGAGCAGCGACATTTACGTGCGGTGCTCGGTGATGAGCCCCAGGTGACTGCCGAGCTATCGGGCGCTGAACTCGATCAATTGATGAACCCTGCGCACTACCTTGGTCAGGCTCAGACCTGGGTTGAGCGTGCGCTGGCCGAACATGTTGCCCTGACTGCCTGAAGGAGAATTTCTGTGGGATTCGTACAACTCGCCGACGGCGAACTGAACTACCAACTCGACGGTCCGGAACACGCCCCGGTGCTGGTGCTGTCCAACTCGCTGGGCACCGACCTGCACATGTGGGACGTGCAGATTCCGGCGTTCACCCAACACTTTCGGGTGCTGCGTTTCGATACTCGCGGTCATGGCCGTTCGTTGGTGACGCCGGGGCCTTACAGCATCGAGCAGTTGGGCCGTGACGTGCTGGCATTGCTGGATGCCCTGAACATCGAGCGCGCTCATTTTTGCGGTCTGTCCATGGGCGGGCTGATCGGTCAGTGGCTGGGGATCAACGCTGGCGAGCGTCTGCACAAACTGGTGGTGTGCAACACCGCAGCGAAGATCGGTGATCCTTCCGTGTGGAACCCGCGGATCGAAACCGTGCTGCGCGACGGTCCGGCGGCGATGGTTGCACTGCGCGATGCGTCGATTGCCCGTTGGTTTACCCCGGACTTTGCGCAAGCCAATCCGGCGGTGGCGAAGCAGATCACCGACATGCTCGCCGCCACTTCACCGCAGGGCTATGCGGCCAATTGCACGGCGGTGCGCGATGCCGATTTCCGCGAGCAATTGGCTTCGATCACGGTGCCGACCCTGGTCGTCGCCGGCACCGAAGACGCGGTCACGCCACCTTCTGGCGGGCACTTTATTCAAGAGCGGGTGAGAGGCGCCGAGTACGCCGAGTTCTATGCCGCCCATCTGTCCAACGTTCAGGCCGGCAGCGCGTTCAGTGAACGGGTGCTGGGTTTTTTGTTGGCTGAACAGTCTATTTGAGGAGCGCTTTGTGGACGAGAAACAACGTTACGCCGACGGCATGCAAGTGCGTCGAGCGGTGCTCGGCGATGCCCATGTCGATCGCAGCCTGGCAACCCTGACCGAGTTCAATTCGGAGTTTCAGGACATGATCACCCGCCACGCCTGGGGTGACATCTGGACCCGCCCTGGCTTGCCACGCCACACCCGCAGCCTGATCACCATCGCCATGCTGATCGGCATGAACCGCAACGAAGAGCTGAAACTGCACCTGCGTTGCGCGGCGAACAATGGCGTCACCCGTGCCGAGATCAAGGAAGTGCTGATGCAGAGCGCGATCTACTGCGGCATCCCGGCGGCCAATGCAACCTTCCACCTGGCCGAGTCGGTGTGGGATGAGTTGGGTGTCGAATCGCGCGAGTAATTACCTCAGGCCCTGACACGTCTGTCAGGGCCGCAACGCTTCAGCGCGGACTCCCCGTTTACACGGTGTGCCTCAATGGGAGTTGCTGTCCCAGAACCAGCTCCACACGCCAGGTAAATGGACCGGTTGCGAGTCATCGCGCACGGTGCGGGCCATGGCGGCGCGTTGCACGGCTGCCTGGTCGTCGTAAAACGGTTTGGCGGCGGTTGTCACACCGGTCTCGCGGGCGCTGTCGAGCAGAATCTGTAGATACTCCCCCATATGCCAGGACGTGTAGCGATTGAGGTCGTGAAACGTCACCACCACCGGAATAACACCGTCAACCGTCGGCAGTTCGCCGGCCGCAATCCGTTCGCGCACCTCGGACATTTGCCTGAGCATGTTGGAGCGTCGGCGCGGGCTGCCATTGAAGCCCCATATCTTGCCGTCATTGGCGCTCAGGTCGGTCAGCAGTACATGCAAGCCATGTTGTTGATACGCGGCGAAGGTGCGTTTGTCGTAATTCCAGAACGGCGGCCGTAACAGTACCGGCGCGCTGCCGGTGATCGCCGTAATGTCCGCAGAGCCTTGGGTGAGCGACTGCTCGAGTTCTTCCGGGGAGAGCGAGCGGTGATTGGTATGCCACTGCGTGGCGGTGTGGAAGCCCAGGGTCTGACCCTCGGCATGTTCACGCTGCATGATTTTTTTGCCCAGTTCGCTGCCACCGGCCCGGGGGGCTTGTGTCTGCACGAAGAACACGGCCTTGATACCCGGTTCAATCGGGTTGTTGGCGAGTACATCGAGAACGGCACTGGTCGGATTGAAAAAACTGGACGCGCTTGGACCGTCGTCGAAGGTCAGCAGAAAGCGGATCGGCGGGGTCGAGCGCAGAATCTGCTCGGTCTTCGGGGTCAGTTCGATCGGCGGGCCGATACAGCCGCTGAGGCCGACCGTTACGGCAAGGACGGATAAGACAGCAGCGATCAGTTTCATGTGTTTGCTTTGGCCTACGACAGATCAGGACGAATGCAGACTGTCGGTGCGCGGTTATTCACCACGCCGCCAACCGTCGCTCCTATGGAAGTCTCCATAGGAGCATAACGGTGCTGAACGGTTCATGTCCTCGCGGTATTTTTATCGCTTTAGAGCAGGCTGATCGGATAGCTGACGATCAGGCGGTTTTCGTCGAACTCGTTGTTGCTGTAGTCCCGACGCATGGTCGAGTTGCGCCACCTGACGTTGAGGTTTTTCAGGCTGCCGCTTTGCACGGTGTAGCCAATCTCGCTCTCGCGTCCCCATTCCTTGCCGTTGGTGATGGTCCCGGTGTGCACGTTGTCGCCGCTGATGTAGCGGTTCATCAGGGTCAGGCCGGGGATGCCGAGGGCGGCGAAGTTGTAGTCGTGGCGCAGTTGCCAGGATTTCTCCCGGGCGTTGTCGTAGCTCGAGTTGTAACTGTCGTTGGCCAGCGTCCCGCCGCTGGTGCCATTGACCCGCATCCAGGCATTGTCGCCGGTGAGTTTCTGCAAGCCGACATAGAAGGTGTTGCCGCCATATTTGGCCGAGAACAGCCCGGACCAGGTTTTGTTATCGAGGTCACCGGCCCGTGCGCTGCCATCTTCCTTGCCATAGAAGAAGCCAAGGTTGGCGCCCAGCGTCCAGTCGCCCAATGGCTGGGTGTGGATCAGGTTGATAAATTGCTGGCTGTAGATGTCCTTGAGCTGGGCATTCCACACCCCGATTTGCGTGCGCTTGTCGTTGAAGCTGTATTCGGCGCCCTCAAAGTTGAAACGGTCGGACGTGACGGCGGGTTTGCCGGTCATCGACATGTCGCTCATGCTGCTGTCGTCACGCGGGCTGTTAGCGCGCATCTGACCACCGTAGAGCGTCAGGCCGTCGATTTCCTTCGAGGTGACCTGGCCACCGCGAAACGTTTGCGGCAACGAACGCCCATCGTCCGAACGCAGGATCGGCAACACCGGCATCCATTCACCGACTTTCAACTCGGTCTTGGAAAGCTTCGCCTTGAACGCCACACCCAGGCGTCCGAAGTCATCGGCGGGGCGACCATCGTGGTCCAGCGGCAGCAACTGCGTCCCGCCAGTGCCGCGTCCGCCATCGAGTTTCACCGAGTACAGGCCCAATACGTCCATGCCGAAACCGACGGTGCCCTGGGTGAACCCGGATTTGGCATCGAGGATGAAGCTTTGCGTCCATTCTGCCGCCGTGCCCTGCGCATGGGTCGGGTTGGTGAAGTTGCGGTTGAAGTAGAAGTTGCGCAGGTTGAGGTTGGCCTGGGCGCCGTCTAGAAAACCCGACTCTTCGGCTAGCGCCGGGAGGGCTGCGCTGACCAGTGCGGTGGTCAATAGAGTCGGCAAAAGCTGTTTTGCACAGGTGGAAGGCTTCATGAAGTCGGGTCTCTCTAATTGTTAGGGATGAAGCAGGACGCAGCCGCAACCAAGGGATTGCAGACAAAAATACGAATTCGGGTCAACGAACGGGAGAGATCAGCCGGAGCGGGTAGGGTGTGCAGTCATGGTGCCGGACCTGTTGTTATTGGTTCTTGTAGGTGGGGGAATGGTGCGGGGGATCAAGGGCGGGATTCAATTGGGTGGATGGAGTTTTGGGCGATAATCGAACACAAATCGACGCCTGTCGGATCACCAGCGGTATGAAGCATTGTTAATTAAATCCCATAGTTATTCGGGTTAATAATGGTTGTCTGGCGTTGTGTTCTATTAATGACGCATTGCTGTCCAGTGGCTATTAAATAGAAGTGCCTATTACTTTGGTTGTAAGATGTTTCCTACAGTTTTGTTGTCATTAAAGCGTTACCCGTAATCGCCAGTTAACCTTAAGAAACGGTGTTATCGATTATCGTGAAACGGTTTAAAGGGAGTCGTGGGTATGGCTGGAAAAGAGCAGTGGTCTTGCTATATTCAAAGTCCCCATGGCGGGCGAGGGAAAGTTTCATGCGTCGTCAAGGGGGTGCATTTTTCGTCGTGCCGAAATAACAAGGAGAAGTACCATGAGCAATAAAGTCAATCAGCAAACCCTGGCCACGGTTGTTGGACGTGCGGTGCTGGATCCGGGGTTTGCCGATGCACTTCACAATGATCCTGCCTCGGCAGCTAAAAATATTGGTGTGCATCTAAGTGCTGATGAAATTGCGGCGGTTAAAGGCATTGATGCTGCAAAACTGTCAGCGGCCTCTGCCGGTATTAGAAGTAATCTGGGGACGCGTGCCATATTTGATACCCAGCAACAGCAAGCGCGCATGGATTAACGGCCGGTGATGCCATTTGGCGTACCCCGAAAGGTGGGTCTTTCACGCAGGTACGCCGAATGGCTTTATGAAATGTCATGAGGCACAGCGGTCGAGCGCGGAGTGAATGACTCATGTCTGTCACCTTGGCTCCAATGGATAACGCGGACTTTGCAACGTTCGCCGAAAGAGCCGTTGCTGAATATGGTGACGGTATGGTCGTCTCGGGTGAGTGGGCCCATGAGGAAGCCGCGCAAAAGGCACGCAGTGTCTTCGAGCAGTTGTTGCCGCAAGGGCGACTGACTGAAAAAAACCAATTCTGGGTGATCAAGGATCAAGAGCGTCGTATTGGCGAGTTGTGGGTCGCCGAGCGACACACCGGTGCCGGCAAGAGTGCCTTCATCCTGGACATTTACATTGACCCCGGAGAGCGCCGCCAGGGTTATGCGAAACAATCACTGTTGGCCCTCGAATCATGGGCACGCCAGGCGGGATGCGAAGAAGTGCGACTGCATGTCTTTGGTCGCAACGATGCGGCGCGTCGTCTTTATGAACAATCAGGGTATGGCATCGCCAGTCTGACGATGGCGAAGCCGTTGCCGCCTACCTAAGGGAAGGTTGAAAAATGGAAATCGGGAACAGTGGTCTGCGTGAGCTATCCGATGACGAGTTGTTTCAGGGCACGACATTTTTGCCGGACACGGAGCCTTMACGATTTGATGTATTGCTGGAGCGTGTCAGTCGAAATCGCTACACAAGTTTTGTTGCGCTGTACACCGAACTTTTTCAACTGTTTCCCAATGCTCCGCAGTTGGCGGAATTTTTCGAGCAGGCGTTTAATCTTATCGTGCCGCCAACCCGCGAGCAGCGCGTGATTATTAATGATCCGGTGTTTCAAGTGTGGAGTGTGTTGACGGCTCATTATGCCAACCTGGTCATCACGAAAAAGGCCGCGAATACCGATGAGTTAGAGCACATGTTGATTGAGTTTCCACTGATGCTGGCGCGGGTGAAAAGAAACGACAGTATTCACATGAATGATTATTGCCCCCCGGTGTATCGTTTTAATGTTGATCCGTTGGTGACGAGAGTGGCACCGCCCAGTTATGAATTTCCGGAAGATGAAGCGACCCGTAAGCAATTGGAGCGTCATGGTCATTCCGTGAGTTTCTTTTGCGATGTGGTGAATATTGCGCTATTGCGTATAGAGCACACGTGGCCCGCCTGTCGCGAACAGTTTAGAAAATTGGTCAAGTCCATTTGTTATTTGCCCGATGGTTCATTTCGAAGCTGCTCGGCTTCGCGCTTCACCGGGATCATCCTCATCTCGAACCGGGATGATTCGATACTCGACCTCGAAGAGTCGCTGGTGCATGAGGCCACTCATCAATTGCTCTACAACATTGTCGAAGTGTGCCCGGTGGTCAGGGATGAGACCTCGCGGGAGGCGTTGTTTACCTTGCCGTGGTCGGGGCAGAAGCGTGATCTCTATGGCTATTTCCATGCGTTTTTCGTGTATGTCGCGTTGGTCAAATACCTGGAGCGGGTTCGTTCGCGCTCGTCCCATGAACTGCAACGGGCACAAAAACGCCTGGTGTTCATCCTGCAAGGCTTGATCAAGGCGCTGCCCGATTTCGAAGCGTGCGCGGATTTCACCCCTCAAGGCCGCCAACTGCTGGAAAACCTGATCAAAGAAGTCAGGGCGCTGGAAACTCAACACGCCGCGTTGTTGGCGATATCGGGCGCTTCGGCGGGGGCTAAACGCATGCTGGGCCTGACCGGTTGACGCCAGGGAGGTGGACATGGCGATGTTTGATGCTTCGCAATTTCCCGAGGCCGGCGTTGGGCTGGAATACCATTTGCCACGGCGCACGCCTCAGGACGAGTTATCGGAGGAGGGGCTCGACCCGACTGTCGAACGGATTCTCGCCGAGGGGTTGCCGCACTTCGATTACGTCGAGTTTCAGCCGACGCACTGCATTCTGGAACCGCGTCTGCTTGAGCTCGGTGCGCAAGTACCGAGCTTGCTGCATTCTTCCAGTTTGTCCCTGGGCAGCGTGGGCATCGCGATGGACCGCGAGTTTCTGCAAATGACTCGGCGGCTGTGCGAGAAAACCCGCTCGCCCTGGTTGGCCGAGCATATTTCCTGGTCGCGGTTCCACGGTGGCGACACTCAGCATTTCATTTTGCCGACCCTGGCCCAAGAGGTAGCTGACACGGTGGTGGCCAACGCCATTGAATTGCGTGACCTCACGGCAACGCTGCTGGTACTGGAAAACGCGCCGCGGTTGTTTTCGTTGCACGATGCACAAGAACAATCTGAAGGCGCGTTCATCTCCAGGGTGGTGGAGCGCAGTGACTCGGGCTTTCTGCTGGACCTCGACAGCGCGATCGCGACCGCCAGAACCCTGGGTTACGACCTGAACACCTACTTGCGTTCGTTGCCGCTGGACCGGCTGATTGAAATACATACCGGCCATCCACGGCGGGATTGGGACATCTTGCGTCATTTGTTTGATTCATCGCCGGTGAAAGCGATCACCCTTGAGTGGGATATTTCCCGCAAAACCGATGATGCAGAATTGTTGACCTTGATCACGGCCATCAAGTCCCTTCAGCCCAAAGCCCTGTTCTGGCAGGGTTTTGCCCGGCAAGAGCCGCAAACGCAACTCGAGCAGGGGGCGCAAACCCTGTTGAAACTCAGGGAAAGCACCTGGCTCAGCGTCGGCTCGGCATCGTTTTTTATCCGGGATCGGCAGTGGGACCTGAGCCTGGAATTCGGTGTGATGTTTCTGCCGTTGCTGCGCCACTTCCTGACTCCCCAGACACTGGGCAGTGCCTTGTTGCTGCCGGGTGTTTTGCAGAGCCCCGAGCAGGACGACAATCTGGCGTTCCTGCGGGAACTGATCAGCCAGGGTGTCCTGCAACCGGTCGAGACACCATCTGACACTGCCGCTTGCGTTGAGCGTAGCCAGCCGGCCAGCCTTTGGGCCCATTGGGACGCGGCGCTGGAGTTTTATCTGAGCACTCGGACCGGGTCGCACACGCCCTACATCAGTGTCAGCGATCTGGAAATGCAGCTTGAGCAAAAGGCCTCGGCGCGACGTCAGCCGTCGGCATTCAAGGATTATTTCTCCCATCCTTTTGTTGCCCTGGAAAACCCGCTGCTGGCGCCTTCCGGCGCGATCGCCCAATCGACATTGCTCGATTCGCTGTGCGAGCGCCGCACGTCGCGCACCTTCAGCGACCAACCGCTGAGCGCGCTGCAATTGTCTTTGTTGCTCTACTACACGTGGGGCGCGACGGTCATGGAACAGAACCGCATGGGGGATTATTTCCTGAAGAAAACCTCACCGGCCGGCGGTTCGCTGCAGGGCACCGAGGTGTATGCGGTGCTGATGAATGTGCAAGGTTTCGAACGCGGTCTTTACCACTATTCGGTACGCCGTCACGGGCTTGAGTTGCTGTCACGGGAAGACCCGCGAGTCTGGATCAGCGACGCCTGTGGCGAGCAGCCGTGGATCAAGGACGCAGCGGCAGTGTTTGTGTCCACGGCGCGTGTCGAGCGAATGGCCTGGAAGTACGAGTTCAGCCGGGCGCTGCGGGTGGCGCTGATGGATGCCGGGCATCTGAGTCAGACCTTTTCACTGGTGGCCACTGCGTTGGGGTTGGGCTGTTTCACTACGGCAGCGCTACGCGATGAAGTGTTCGAAAACCGGCTGGGACTCAATTATCTGGAAGAGCCGGTGTTTCTGGTCAATGGGGTTGGAAGTTGAGACGTTCTGTCATTTCTAAAACCGGTGATCAAGGCTAACGCATCCGTAGCAGCTGCCGAGCCCGCGAGGCTGCGTTCGGCTGCGAAGCAGTCGTAAAATCAGGCAACACGTTCGTTCAGGAAAACCGCGTACGCAGGATTTGCGAGGACTGCGTCCTCGAACGCCGCCTCGCGGGCTCGGCAGCTGCTACAACGGGTGTTTAAGCTTGCCCACGCGGTGCCCATCAGAGGCTACAGCGCCTTGCGTCGCGGCCTACACCTGCGCCAGAATCCGCCGGCTTGTGCGCCTTGGTCGTCGCCTCTATTGTTTCCGTGTCACTGCCCATCAGTGATCGGGTTTAGTCGCCTGTCGTAGCTAAGTCGCATCAGTGCCAATCAGTCAGGTATCCCATCCCTGCACTTGATGGTGGCTGTGCGCAGGGCGCCCTCGGGCGCGCCGATTTCTTAGCTCGTCGGTCGACTAACCTGCGTACAGCCGCCACCCATTCGTTTAGTCGCGAGCAGGTTGCAGCCTCACTCAAAGAGAGCTAAGCCAATGTTCAAAGCCACTCCCAATCCCCCTGATACCGAAAGCACCTCTCCCTACGCCACCCTCGACTCAAAAGAACTCCACGCCGCCGCGCACCGCGCGCTCGACCATTACCTGGTGCTACCCGAGACCAAGCAGCTATTGGCCGACCGACGCCCCGGCTGCATTTTCGTCATCGCCCCCGACGTCGACTCTGAAACCCTATTGGCCCACGCCTGCGAAACCCTCGCCTCGGCCAATGTCATGGCCAGCGATCTGGCGTTCGACCTCGAAGGCCCCAAACGCAATACCGCACTGGCTATTCAGCAGATGATTTCCCTGGCCGAGTTGGCGGTGAATCGCGCACTGGATCACCTCGATCCACCGGAGTAACAGATAAGAACGCGGCTCCCGCGTAGCAGCTGTCGAGCCCGCGAGGCTGCGTCCGAGGACGCAGTCCTCGCCAACCCTGCATACGCGGTTTACCGGAATGAACGTGTTGCAAGATTTTACGACTGCTTCGCAGCCGAACGCAGCCTCGCAGGCTCGGCAGCTGCTACGACAGGTGTTTAAGCTTGCCCATGCTGTGCCCATCAGAGGCTACAGCGCCTTTTTCCCGTATCCATTAGTTCCTCCTGAAGATAAGTCAGAAGGTGTAAACCTTATTCAGGACGAGACACAGCCCAAAAAAAAGCCCACCAAATGGTGGGCTTCGTTCTTACGGGTGTTATTAGAACATCTTCAGCTTCGGCGCTTCTTCTTTCACCGGCTCGTTCTTCGCGGTTTGTGCGTTCCAGCCACCGCCGAGAGCCTTGTACAGGTTTACTTCGCTGATCAGTTGCGACAGGCGGTCGGTGATCAACGATTGCTGCGCAGTGAACAACTGACGCTGGGCGTCGAGGAAGGTCAGGTTGCTGTCGACACCGATGCGGTAGCGACGTTCGGCCAGGCGGTAGTAGTTCTGGTTGGCGGCCACCAGATCACGCTGGGCCTGCAACTGTTCGTTGAAGGTCAGGCGTGCAGCGAGGCCGTCGGAGACTTCCTGGAAGGCGGTCTGGATCGACTTCTCGTACTGCGCGATCGTGATGTCTTTCTGGATTTTCGAGTAATCCAGGCTGGCGCTCAGGCTACCGGCATTGAAGATCGGCAGGTTGATTTGCGGCTGGAACAGCCAGGTCCCCGAACCACCCTTGAACAGACCGGACAGATCCGGGCTCAGGGTGCCGGCATTGGCGGTCAGGCTGATGCTCGGGAAGAACGCTGCCCGTGCCGCGCCGATGTTGGCGTTGGCAGCCTTGAGCTTGTGTTCGGCTTCAAGGATGTCCGGGCGACGTTGCAGCAGGTCGGACGGCAGACCGGCCGGTACTTCGCTGAGCAGGTCATCGGACAACGGCTGGCCCGCTGCCAGATTGGCCGGTACACCGGTGCCCAACAGCAGCGCCAGGCTGTTTTCGTCCTGGGCAACCAGGCGAGTGAATTTCGCCTGTTGGACCCGGGCGGTCTCCACGGCCGTACGCGACTGGCTCAGGTCCAGCGCCGAAGCCACGCCGACTTCATTGCTACGGGAGGTGAGCCGGTAGCTTTCTTCGAAGGTGGCGAGGGTGTCCTGGGACAGTTTCAGCTGTTCCTTGTCGGCCTGCCAGGTCAGGTAGGCGTTGGCCACGCTGGCCACCAGGCTGATCTGGGTGCTGCGGCGTGCCTCTTCAGTGGCGAAGTAGTTTTGCAGCGCTTGTTCGTTCAGGCTGCGAACGCGACCGAACAGGTCGAGCTCATAGGCGCTGACGCCCACGGTGGCCGAGTAGCTGGCGTTGATGCCCTCTTTGCCGGTCTGCGAGGCTCGCGCCGGAATCCGCTGACGGCTGCCGCTACCGGTCGCCGAGACGGCCGGGAACAGGTCGGCGCGCGAGATGCGGTATTGGGCCGCAAAGGCGTCGATGTTCAGCGCCGCGACACGCAGGTCGCGGTTGTTTTCCAGAGCGGTCTGGATCAGCTGTTGCAGCGCCGGGTCACGGAAAAATTGCTTCCAGCCTTGTTCGGCGGCAGCCTGGCTGGCGGCCTGGGCCGGCGAATACGCCGGACCTTGTGGGTATTGCGACGCAATCGGTGCCGCAGGCTGCTGATAATCCGGTATCAGCGAGCAGCCACCGAGCACGAACGCGGCGATGGCTAGGGAGAGTAGCGACTTGCTCATTGGCCAGCCTCTTTAGAAGTTTCTATAGCGACGTCATCCTGATCCGCAGTTTTGCGTTGACCCATCGACGACACGGTGACAAAGAACAGTGGGACCCAGAAGATCGCCAGTACGGTGGCCGTCAGCATACCGCCGATAACCCCGGTACCGATCGCATGCTGGCTACCCGAACCTGCGCCGGTGGAGATGGCCAGCGGTACCACGCCGAGGACGAAGGCCAGCGAGGTCATGATGATCGGTCGCAAACGCATCCGACAGGCTTCGATCGCGGCATCGACCAGGCTGCGCCCTTGTTCATGCAGTTCCTTGGCAAATTCGACAATCAGAATGGCGTTTTTCGCCGCCAGACCGATCGTGGTCAACAGACCCACCTGGAAGTACACGTCGTTGGACAGACCGCGCAGGCTGGTGGCGAGCAGGGCACCGATGATCCCCAGCGGTACAACCAGCATTACCGCAATCGGAATCGACCAGCTTTCGTACAGCGCCGCCAGACAGAGGAAGACCATCAGCAACGACAAGGCGTACAGCGCCGGAGCTTGCGAGCCGGACAGACGTTCCTCATACGACAGACCGGTCCAGGAAATACCCACGCCTGCCGGCAGTTTCTGGGCCAGGGCTTCGACTTCGGCCATGGCTTCACCAGTGCTGTAACCAGGCGCTGGCGCCCCGAGGATTTCTATCGCTTCTACGCCGTTGTAACGCGCCAGCTTCGGCGAGCCGTAGATYCACTCGCCCTTGGCGAACGCGGAGAACGGAACCATGGCGCCCTGGCTGTTGCGTACATACCATTTCTTCAGGTCTTCAGGGCTCATGCGAGCACCCGGCTGGCCTTGTACGTAAACCTTTTTCACCCGACCACGGTCGATGAAGTCGTTGACGTAGCTACTGCCCAGCGCGATCGACAGCGTGTTGTTGATGTCGGTCATCGTGATGCCCAAGGCACTGGCCTTTTCATCGTCGATTTCCAGCTGGTATTGCGGTTCGTCGTTCAGACCGTTCGGACGGACCTGCGACAGCACCTTGCTCTGCGCCGCCATACCGAGGAACTGGTTGCGGGCAGCCATCAACTTGTCGTGACCGATGCCGGCGCGATCCTGCAGGAATACGTCGAAACCGGTGGCGTTACCCAATTCCAGTACCGCCGGTGGCGCGAAAGCGAACACCATGGCGTCACGGAAGGTGAAGAAGTGCTGTTGGGCACGGGCCGCAACCTTGAACACGCTGTTGTCGGCATTCCGCTCGTGCCATGGCCTGAGCATGATGAACGCCATGCCCGAACTCTGGCCACGGCCGGCGAAGTTGAAGCCGGTCACGGTAAACACCGAGTTCACTGCATCGCCTTCACCGCCGTCCTTGCCAGGACGCAGCAGGAATTCACGCATCTCGTCCACGACCACTTGGGTGCGCTGGGAGGTAGAGCCGGCCGGGGTCTGGACCTGGGCAAAGAGTACGCCCTGGTCTTCTTCCGGCAGGAACGCCGTTGGAATGCGGGTGAACAGCCAGATCATGCCGACCACGATGATGATGTAGGCCAGCAGGTACGGCGCCTTGTGCTTGAGCATGTTGCCGACACCGCGCTCGTAGCTTCTTACGCTACGGTCGAAGTTACGGTTGAACCAGCCGAAGAAGCCGCGTTTCGGAGTGCCGTGATCGCCTTTCGGAATCGCCTTGAGCATGGTGGCGCAGAGCGCCGGGGTGAAGATCAGGGCAACCAATACCGAAAGGGCCATGGCCGAAACGATGGTGATCGAGAACTGCTTGTAGATCACCCCGGTCGAACCGCTGAAGAACGCCATCGGCAGCAGTACCGCCGACAGCACCAGTGCGATACCGACCAGTGCGCCCTGGATCTGGCCCATGGATTTCTTGGTGGCTTCCTTGGGTGAGAGTCCTTCTTCGCTCATCACCCGTTCGACGTTTTCCACCACGACGATGGCATCGTCCACCAGCAAGCCGATGGCGAGCACCATACCGAACATGGTCAGGGTGTTGATGCTGAAGCCGAACGCCGCGAGGATCCCGAAGGTACCCAGCAGCACCACCGGTACGGTCATGGTGGTGATGACCGTGGCGCGGAAGTTTTGCAGGAACAGGAACATCACCAGGAACACCAGCACGATCGCTTCGACCAGGGTTTCAACCACACCCTTGATCGATTCGGTCACCACCGGAGTGGTGTCGTACGGGAACACCACTTCCATCCCTTCCGGGAAGAATGGCTTGAGGTTGTCGATGGTCTTGCGCAGGGCCTTGGCGGTGTCGAGGGCGTTGGCGCCGTTGGCCAGTTTCACTGCCAGACCGGAAGCCGGGCTGCCGTTGAACTGGGCGCTGATGCTGTAGTTCTCGCCACCGAGGCCGACATCGGCAACGTCAGACAGGCGAACCTGCGAGCCGTCCTTGTTGACCCGCAGCAGAATTTCCTTGAACTGCTCGGCCGTCTGCAAGCGGGTCTTGCCGATGATCGTGGCGTTCAGTTGCTGGCCGGGCAGGGCGGGCAAGCCACCGAGTTGACCGGAGGAAACCTGGACGTTCTGCGCAGCGATGGCGGTTTTGACATCGACCGGGGTCAGGTTGAAGTTGTTCAACTTGGCCGGGTCGAGCCAGATACGCATGGCGTACTGGGCACCAAACACCTGGAAGTCACCGACACCCGCAGTCCGCGAGATCGGGTCCTGCATGTTGGAAACGATGTAGTTGGACAGGTCGTCCTTGGTCATGCTGCCGTCGCGCGAGACCACGCCGATGACCATCAGGAAGTTTTTCACTGCCTTGGTCACGCGGATACCCTGTTGCTGCACTTCTTGCGGCAGCAGCGGGGTGGCCAGGTTCAGTTTGTTCTGGACCTGGACCTGCGCGGTATCGGAGTTGGTGCCCTGCTCGAAGGTCGCGGTAATGGTCATGCTGCCGTCGGAGTTACTTTCCGAGGACACATAACGCAGGTTATCGATACCGTTGAGCTGCTGCTCGATCACCTGCACCACGGTGTCCTGCACGGTTTGTGCAGAAGCACCCGGGTAGGTGACGGAAATGGCGATCGCCGGCGGGGCGATGCTCGGGTATTGGTTGATCGGCAACTTGAGGATCGATAAAGCCCCGACCAACATGATCACCAGGGCAATTACCCAGGCGAAAATCGGACGGTCGATAAAAAATTTCGACATGGTTTACTCCCCTTTACCGCCAGTGGCAGTGTTAGCTGCCTGTGCGGGGGCTGGGTTCTTTGCGCCAACGTTAGTCGCTTCAGTGGGCTTGACTACGACGCCAGGTTTGACGAATTGCAGTCCTTCAGTGATCAGGCGGTCGCCGGCCTTGAGGCCATCTTCAATCAGCCATTGGCTGCCGACCGTACGGCTGGCCTTGAGCTGACGCAGCTCGACCTTGTTGTCCGGACCGACCACCAGAGCGGTTGGCGTTCCCTTGAGGTCACGAGTCACGCCCTGTTGCGGCGCGAGAATCGCGGCAGCGTTCACCCCGGCTTGCAGCTGGGCGTGAACGAACATGCCTGGCAGCAAGGTGTGATCAGGGTTCGGGAACACTGCACGCAAGGTCACGGAGCCAGTGGTCTGGTCAACCGACACTTCGGAGAACTCGAGCTTGCCCTGTTGTTTGTACTGGCTGCCGTCTTCGAGGGTCAGCTTGACCATGGCGGCATTCTCGCCGGCCTTTTGCAGACGACCGCTTTCCAGTTCGCGGCGCAGTTCCAGCAGTTCGACCGAAGACTGGGTAACGTCGACGTAGATCGGGTCCAGTTGCTGGATCACGGCCATGGCGTCGGCCTGGCCATTGTTGACCAGCGCGCCTTCGGTGACCGAAGAGCGGCCGATGCGACCGGAAATCGGTGCGTAAACCTTGGTGTAGCGCACATTGATCTCTGCGCTTTTCAGGGCGGCTTCCGATTGCAAGCGGTTGGCCACGGCAGTGTCGTATTCCTGACGGCTTACGGCTTGCTCGTTGACCAATTGTTTGTAGCGATCGGAAATCGACTTGGTCGATTGCAGGTTGGCTTGTGCGCTGTTCAGGGTGGCCTGATAGACCGAAGGATCGATCTGGTAAAGCTGCTGGCCTTCCTTCACTTCGCCGCCTTCCTTGAACAGGCGCTTGAGAATGATGCCATTGACCTGTGGTCGAACTTCCGCGATGCGGTAGGCCGTTGTGCGGCCCGGCAGTTCGGATGTCAGGGTAAAGGCTTGAGGTTGCAGGGTTACGACGCCGACCTGAGGGGTTGGAGGGGCTGGGGGCGCCTCTTCCTTTTTACATCCGCTGAGCAGCGATGCCAGGGCGACGGCGGTAACCAGAGCGGTAACAGCTGGCTTGAATTGCATGAAGATCCTCGGGTCAGGCGCGCAACATGCGCACAAGAAAAGTGTAAAGGTAAAAAAATTATGCCGGGTGGATAAGTAGCTTGCTAAGGAATATACTTACGTTCATGGTTGTTTGTAAATAGCCCGGCTCAGTACCCATCCGGTTACAAAAGTCGATGCAAGGTGAGAATTGTAGGCTGGGGATGAGACCTCAGAGAGCTCGCCCCACATTTGTTCAGACGGTGTACAGACATCGCTGAAGCATTCCTGATTGAGGTTTTACTGCCATGGTCCGTCGTACTAAAGAGGAAGCTCAAGAAACCCGCAGCCAGATTCTCGAAGCGGCAGAAAAGGCCTTTTACGAAAGGGGTGTGGCGCGCACGACACTGGCGGACATCGCTACCCTGGCCGGTGTTACGCGTGGGGCCATCTACTGGCATTTCAGCAACAAGGCCGATCTGGTTCAGGCGATGCTCGACAGCTTGCATGAGCCGCTGGATGAGATGGCCAGGGCGAGCGAAAGTGAAGAAGAAGAGGATCCGCTGGGCTGCATGCGCAAACTGCTGATTCATTTGTTTCATCAAGTTGCCCTGGACCCGAAGACCCGACGCATCAATGAGATTCTGTTCCACAAGTGCGAATTCACTGATGAAATGTGTGATCTGCGCCAGCAGCGCCGCACCGTCAGTCTGGAGTGCAATGTGCGTATCGAACTGGCATTGCGTAATGCAGTGAAACGGGGCCAGTTGCCGGAGAATCTCGACACGGCCCGCGCAGCGATCAGCATTCATGCCTATGTTGACGGCATCCTGTATGGGTGGCTGCTCGCTCCCGACAGCTTTCAGCTGCACGCTGAAGCCGCGCGCTGCGTCGACACAGGTCTGGACATGCTGCGCTTGAGTCCTAGCCTACGCAATTGAAACAAAATGCGTAATTGGATCCGTTTCTGTCAATAGACGCGGGCAAAGATCAACTCTTCGCCCGCGTTGTCGTAATGGGTGCTTTTATATACGGACGCGCTTCGGGATGACAGGTAGCAAGCTACGTATTTTGTAGGAATTTTGTGTCGTAGATGTGAAAAGGTGAGAGCAATCCGGAAGGGGCGCTGCTTCAGCCCAGCCTGATTTCCACCTCGAAATTGAAAGGCTCGTTCTCTCCCATGCTCGTGATTTGGGTTGAGCATTTGATTTTGGACGAGCCAATGGAGCTGACGGTGTTTTTTACCCTTGCCCTGTGTGTTGGCGACAGAACGCCGAAGGACGTATTCATTATCATGCCGAGATCAAAACGTACCCCGACGTTCTGATCGATAAAATCCACGAACTGATTGAACATGATTTTGTTTTTTGGCCAAGGGTAGGCGTAGGTATAGGCGAAATCGGATTTGAATGCGGTATTGCTGTACGCGGAGAGCAGGAATGACTCACGTTCTGATGCGCGCAGTGGCAAGCTGGTCTGTGCAATTTTAAACGTGTGAGGGGAGTTATTGATGAGTTTGACTATCACACGAGTGATGTTCGAGCGTTTGTTTTGATTTCGCCACTGTTCGATTTTTTTGTTCAGGGCGTGCTCCGAATTAATTTGATCTAACAGGTTGATCAATTCAACCTTGGCGATCCCAATCAACTCATCCAGTGCTTGCTGGTTTTCCTCACTGAATAGAAGCGGCGTCAGGTTGTAAAGCATTCCAATGGAAGTGTGGTTGAAAAACGAGAACAGGTCTTCGTAGTTGTTGCTGGTGTCTTTGATGTCGTTCATATCGATTCCTTTCGATTAAGTAAGTGGTTTCAGGGGGGGTGCGGACCACGGCTCAGCGCTCCAAGACGCCCAGCTGCGTGCTGAGTGGCATGACATTGGAAGGGAAAGCTGACGGGGTATCATCCAGCATGATTTCGTTGCGCCAGACTATCGAGTCAGTGAGGCTGCTGAGTGTCAGTGTGAAAATAAGTGTGTGTGCGGGGGCGTCCATGTTAGATAACGTGTTAGTTGTGTTGGTGGTTGAAGTTAACCCCGCTGTCAGTGTCGGTGCAATGTTGATGTTGTTTCATTAGTTGAGCGTTTGCCAATAAAGAAGCCCCGGGTATTTCTAGCCGGGGCTTCTTTATTTAAACGAAGTTTACATCGTCGGATAGTCGATATACCCGACTGGACCTTTTCCATAGAACAGTTCAGGACGTGCTTCATTGAGCGGCGCATCGGCTTTCAGGCGTGCCGGCAGGTCCGGGTTGGCAATGAACGGCACGCCGAAGGCGACCGCATCGGCCTTGCCGCTGGAGAGCCAGGCGTTGGCGCTGTCCTTGGTGAAACGTTCGTTGGCGATGTACGGGCCGCCGAAGGCTTCTTTCAGTTGTGGGCCGAGGCTGTCGCCGGCTTCTTTCTCGCGGGAGCAAATGAACGCGATGCCGCGTTTACCCAGTTCGCGAGCGACATAGGTAAAGGTTTCGGACAGGTTGTCGTCGCCCATGTCGTGGGAGTCGGCGCGCGGTGCCAGGTGCACACCGACGCGACCTGCGCCCCAGACTTCGATGGCGGCGTCGGTCACTTCCAGCAACAGGCGAGCACGGTTTTCCAGGGAGCCACCGTAATTGTCGGTGCGCTGGTTGGTGCTGCTTTGCAGGAACTGGTCGAGCAGGTAGCCGTTGGCGCCGTGGATTTCCACGCCGTCGAAACCGGCCGCCTTGGCGTTTTCCGCACCGACACGGTAAGCGTCGATGATGTCGGCGATTTCAGCAGTTTCCAGTGCGCGTGGCGTTGGGTAGTCGGCCAGTGGGCGAACCAGGCTGACATGACCTTTTGGCTGGATGGCGCTCGGTGCAACCGGTGCTTCGCCGTTCAGGTAGGACGGGTGGGAAACCCGGCCCACATGCCACAGTTGCAGGAAGATCTTGCCGCCGGCGCCGTGTACCGCTTTGGTCACATTGCTCCAGCCACGCACCTGGTCGTTGGACCAGATACCCGGGGTATCCGGGTAGCCGACGCCCATCGGCGTGACCGACGTGGCCTCGCTGAGGATCAGGCCGGCGGACGCGCGCTGCACGTAGTATTCAGCCATCAGTGCGTTCGGTACGCGGCCTTCGTCGGCGCGGCAGCGAGTCAGTGGCGCCATGATGATGCGGTTTGCCAGTTGCAGGTCGCCAAGCTTGATCGGATCGAAAATAGTCGTCATTTAATACAACCCTCGTGAGGTATCAGTTGGTAGCAGGGGCCAGTTCGGGATTACCGCTCTGACGGAAAGTAATCAGGGTTACCAGCAGCGCCAGGATCGCCAGCGCAGCGGCCGCGAGGGGCACGCTGGTCAGGCCGAAACCGTGGGCGATGACGCTGCCGCCAACCCAGGCACCGAGTGCGTTGCCGACATTGAAAGCGCCGATGTTCAGGGTCGACACCAGGTTCGGTGCCGCCTTGCCGAAGGTCACTACGTTCACTTGCAGGGCGGGGACGGCGGCAAAGCACGCGGTGGCCCAGAGGAACAGGGTGATTTCGGTCGGGATCACTGCAACGCTGGTCCAGGTCAGTACGGTGGAGACCACCGCCATGCTGATGAACACGCCGATCAGCGTCGCCGCCATACCTTTGTCAGCCAGCTTGCCGCCGATGATGTTGCCGACCGTCAGGCCCAGGCCGATGAGCATCAGGGTCCAGGTCACGCCGCGTGGCGAGACGCCGGTGACTTCGCCCAACAGCGGTGCGACATAGGTGAACAAGGTGAAGACCGATGCGGCGAACAGTGCGGTCATGCTCAACGACAGCCAGATACCGGCGCCTTTGAGGACGCGCAGTTCGGCGCGCATGTCGAGTTTTTCTTCGTCGCGTTTGGCCGGCAGGAAGCGGATCAGGCCGATCAGCGCAATCACGCCGATCACGGTCACTGCCCAGAAGGTCGAGCGCCAGCCGGCTTCCTGACCCAGCGCAGTGCCCAGCGGTACGCCCAACACGTTGGCCAGGGTCAGGCCGGTGAACATCAGTGCGACGGCCGAAGCGCGCTTGTTGGCAGGCACCAGACCTGCGGCCACCACTGAGCCAATACCAAAGAACGCGCCATGGCACAGGGCGGTGACGACTCGGGCGAACATCAGCACTTGGTAGTCACTGGCCAGGGCGCAGAGCAGGTTGCCGACAATGAAAATACCCATCAACGCGACCAGCGCAGCCTTGCGCGGCAGCCTGGCGGTGGCCAGTGCCATGAACGGCGCGCCGATGGCCACGCCCAGGGCATAGCCGGTCACCAGCCACCCGGCGCCAGGGATCGACACACCAAGGTCGGCCGCCACATCGGGCAGCAAGCCCATGATGACGAACTCGGTGGTGCCGATGGCGAAGGCGCTGAGGGCCAGAATGAGTAGCGAGAGGGGCATTGTCGATTCCTTGTCGGCGTACAAAGGGTCAGAGCTCTTTGCTGAAGGTGCGGAGGAATTCCTGAATGGTTTCCTCGTTGCGTTTGAAAAAATGCCACTGGCCGACTTTACGGCTGCTGATCAGGCCGGCGCGTTGCAGGGTCGCCAGATGGGCGGAAACCGTGGACTGCGACAAACCGCAACGTTGATCGATCTGCCCGGCGCAGACGCCGTGCTCGTTGCTGTGGGATTGGTCGGGGAATTCGACGGTCGGGTCTTTGAGCCAGTGCAGGATTTCTCGCCGTACCGGGTGCGCCAGGGCTTTTATTATTTCGTCGAGGTCAATGGTGGACATGGCAGTGCTCGGGTTGGGTAAAACGTTATATCGCGATGAGGCGAACTTTAAATCGGTATTTCGCGATATACCAATATGATTTTGATCTGAGGTCAGCCTAAATCGGTATATCGAGTTATAACGATATGAGTGGCGCGGTGCTAAGCTACGCGGCATGAACTATCTCGCACATCTTCATCTCGGTGGCCAGCGTCCCGGTCAATTGCTCGGCAGTTTGTATGGCGATTTCGTCAAGGGTCAGCTGCAAGGGCAGTTCAATCCGGAGATCGAAGCGGCCATTCAGTTGCATCGCAGCATCGACGTGTTTACCGACCGTCATCCGTTGGTCGACCTGGCGTTGTCGCGCTTTACGCTGACGCGACGGCGGTATGCCGGGATCGTGCTCGATGTGTTTTTCGACCATTGCCTGGCGCGGGACTGGAGGCTTTACGCGGACCTGCCGCTGGAACAGTTCACCTCGGATGTGTACCGGGTGCTGGCTGCCGAACCGCAGTTGCCAGGGCGACTCGCGCAGATTGCCCCGCACATGGAAGCGAATGACTGGCTTGGCTCTTATCGGGAGTTTGCGGTGCTGGACCAGGTGCTGCGGGGGATTTCACGGCGCCTGTCGCGGCCTGAAGAACTGGCTGCAGCGATGGAAGAGTTGCAGCGGTTGTATGAACCGTTGAGCGATGATTTCCGGTTGTTCTATCCAGAGTTGCAACGGTTTGCGCATAACCATCTGACTGCACAAATCTAATGTGGGAGCGAGCCTGCTCGCGATGAGGGCCTGACAGTCAACATTGTCGGTGACTGGCAAACCGCTATCGCGAGCAGGCTCGCTCCCATAGGGGTACAGCGTCAAGCAGCTATGGCCGGACGTAACGGAGTTGGCTGTGCTTCCGGCAATGCTCCAAACAGCGCCTTCTGCACCGCTTGCTGCGCCGCAAAGGCCAGTGCCGCGCGTTCCTGGCCGTGGCAGGCAATCGGTTTGAGCAGATGGATCTCGACGTCGCCCCGATCGTTGGCGAACAAGCGCATCAAGTGCGAGAGCAAGTCGTCATCGCCAATGAATGGCGCGAGTGGGTCGATCTGGCCATCGCGCAGATAACGAACAGCCACCGGTTGCAGTGCCACGTCCGCGTCAATGGCCGCAGACAGCAAGCGACCATGAAAGGTGCGCAACGAACGGCCATCGGTGGTGGTGCCTTCCGGGAACATCAGCAACGGATGGGCTTGCTCCAGGTGGCGGCTCATCTGTTTGCGGATCAGTTGGCTGTCACCCGAACCTCGACGAATGAACAGGCTGCCAGCCTTGGCCGCGAGCCAGCCGGCGACCGGCCAGGTACGCACTTCGGCCTTGGACAGGAAGGACAAGGGCGTGAGCATGCCCAGCAGCGGAATGTCGGTCCAGGACACATGGTTGCTGACCCAGAGCATCGGCTTTTGCGGCAATTCGCCGTGGACCGTCACGCGAAAGGGCAGGGCGTTGCTCAGCCGGGTCATGAAAAAACGCGACCAGCGTTGGCGCCGGACCATCGAGTTGGCAACACCCATGCGCTCGAACAGCCCGAACACGCTGGCCATGCTCAAGCCCAGCGCGACCACCAGCAGCACTCGCGCGATCCGCGCGTACACCCGCAGCCGGCTCATCAGACTGCCGCCTTGAAGTGTTTGGCGTAACGCGGGCACAGCTCGTCACGCTTGAGCAGGATGAACACGTCGGCCACCTGGAAATCTTCGTCCCAGCACGGCTCGCCGCAGATCTTCGCGCCCAGGCGCATGTAGGCCTTGAGCAGTGGCGGCATTTCGGCGATCACGTTGGACGGGATGTCGAGGGCCGGCAACGGTTTCTTCGGTTCGGCGCGCAGGTGCTCGGTGCACAGATAGCGTTCACGCAAGCGTTGCATGATCGCCTGGGCCTGAATGCCGCCGTCTTGCATCGGGATGCTCGCGCAGCCCATCAGGTAGCTGTAGCCGCCCTGATTCAGCACTTCGGCCAACTCGCCCCAGAGCACGGCGATGGTGCCGCCGTTGCGGTAGGCCGGGTCGACGCAGGTGCGACCGATCTCCAGGATCGGGCCTTGCAGGTGCACCAGGCCGTGCAGGCTGAATTCTTCTTCGCTGTAAAAACGCCCCAGGCTGCTGGCAGCCTGATGGTCGAGCAAACGCGTGGTTGCTACCAGGCGTCCGCTATTCAAATCACGCACGCCAATGTGGGCGCAGTGAACATCATAGTCATCCATGTCCAGCCCCAACTCTGCGCCTTTGAGCTTGGCGTTGAACTCGCCACTGAAAACGTTGAAGCGCAGGGCCTGGGCTTCCTGCAACGCCTCGGCGCCGATCAGGCGTTCGGCTTGCAGGCGGCGTTCATTGCCGGTGTCGCTGATGCGGGCGATCTGAGTCATTGCGAATCTCCGTACGGGCTGCTCACCCGTCTTGGGTTGCAGTCGATCGACTTTGTTGTGCAAAGTCAGGCTATGTAGCCCCGGTGTCATCGCCATGAAGCTTTGGTGATGCTTGTGTGACAGCCCCCAGAGGACCCGTTTATGCCTTGGCAAGCCTTGTTGAACTGTAACCAGCGCCAGCCCGAAAACCCCGACCTGGCAGAGGGGTATGCGACGTTGCTGCATGTATTGGGCGCGGTGACGCCGTTCGAATTGGCCGTGTGCGGCGGGCGGATGATGGCAACGCCGGGGTTGGCTTTTCTGGTGGGGTACCAGGCGGCGTTRCGCATGTTGTGGCCCAGCGCACCGCTGAGCCTGGGGGCATTGTGTGCGACCGAACAGCGCAGCCTGCGCCCGGCGGACCTGCACACCCGGCTCAAGGATTTGCGTGTGAGCGGGCGCAAGGATTTCGTGACCGCGGGTGATGCGGCGGACTGGCTGTTGGTCGCGGCACGCAGCGAAGAGCTGGGCGAGTCACCGCGTTTGAGTCTGGCGGTGGTGTATCCCGGCGAACCCGGCGTACAGATTGAAAAGCTGCCGGCCATTGCCTTGATGCCGGACATCAGCCATGGCCGGCTGTTTCTCGACAACGCGCTGTGTGAACTGCTCGCTGGAGATGGCTGGGATGCGTACGTCAAACCGTTCCGCACCCTGGAAGAC
This sequence comes from Pseudomonas sp. 05N432, assembly GCF_056396945.1. Classification (NCBI taxonomy): domain Bacteria; kingdom Pseudomonadati; phylum Pseudomonadota; class Gammaproteobacteria; order Pseudomonadales; family Pseudomonadaceae; genus Pseudomonas; species Pseudomonas sp. 05N432. The sequence continues at coordinate 278,770 of NZ_JBFTMM010000002.1, forward strand.
ATCTATGTACTCAGCGCCATGAGTGCCTGGCTGTACGGTGTCGGTCAGGACAGCGCCTGGCCGCAAGACCTTCAATTGAAGTTGTTGGCACTGTTGGCCGGGTGTGCGGAAGTCAGCCGCCAACCACCGAACAGTAGCGCCGGGCATGTGTTGCTGGGCGGGTTGTTTGCGCAGTTTGACGGGCTTAAGCCAGCGCTCAATGAAGCCTTTGCCGCCGGACCTCCACAATGGGCGGCGTTGTGGAAACGCGATCAGGCGGTGCTCGATCTGGCGGCGGGGGCCCGGGCCAAGCGGTTGGCCAAGGCGTTGGCGGGCTCTTCGCTGAACTGAAGGGCCTCTTCGCGAGCAGGCTCGCTCCCACATTGGATTGATGCCATGTCGCAGTTTTGTGTTCTACGCAAGCCCCTGTGGGAGCGAGCCTGCTCGCGATGACGGTCTCACCTAAAGCGCAACTTTCGAACTGTCATTTATCTCGACTACGCTCAGAGGGTTAATCCCTCTGAGTGCCTACCGTGTTCAAACGCCTGTCGCTGCTGTTCATGTTGTTGGTCAGCCTTCCGGTTCTGGCGGAAAACTGGCCCACCGAGCAATGGTCGCCTGGCCCTAAAGTCAGCGGTCCGGCGCTTCAGGCTCTGGAGGACTACGCCTTTGCACCGCGCGACGACGGCAGTCGCACAGGCGTTCGCACCGACGCCTTGCTGGTGATTCGTGACGGGCAACTGATCTACGAACGCTACGCCGGCCCGACGACCGTCGACACACCGCACCTGACCTGGTCCGTCAGTAAAAGCCTGATGGCCACGGTGCTGGGCGTGGCCTATGGCGAAGGCTTGTTCAAATTGCAGGACCCGGCCGCGAAGTTTTATCCACCCTTGCAGAGCCATCCGAAGGTATCCATCGCGGATCTGCTGCATTGGGCCTCGGGGCTGGATTGGCAGGAAACCTATGAATATGCACCGCTGAATTCTTCGATAGTGGCGATGCTCTACACCCATGGACGCCAGGACATCGCCGCGTTCGCTGCCGGCCATGACGAGTTCAGCCCGCCGGGTCAGGCGTTTCGTTATTCCAGCGGTGACAGCAATCTATTGTCCGCAACGCTAAAGACCATGGTCGGTGCGCAGCGCTACGCCGACTATCCATGGACCGCGTTGTTCGGCCCCTTGGGGATTCGCAGTGCAGTTTGGGAGAGCGATGCCGCGGGGACGTTTGTTGCCTCGTCCTATGCCTATATGACGGCGCGCGATCTGGCGCGGATCGGCCTGTTGATGCAACGCGACGGTCGCTGGGGTAACCGGCAGTTGCTGCCAAAGGACTGGGTCGAGTTCAACCGCCAACCGTTCATGCACTTCAAGGCCAATCAGGATGAAGCCGTTCCCGGCGGGCATTGGTGGCTCAATCGGGCGGTCGATGGCGCCGAAAGACCCTGGGAGGACGCACCTGATGACACCTTCGCCGCACTCGGCCATTGGGGGCAGGCGCTGTACGTGGTGCCCAGCGAGAACCTGGTGATCGTGCGCTATGGCGATGATCGCGACGGCAGTTACCGGCACAACGAATTGCTTAGACTGGCACTGGCGGCATTTGCGCAGAAGGTGCAGCCATGAATTTCAGATTTTTTCGCCGTCGACCAAGACTCGGCGTGTTGCTGTTGTTGATCGCTGTGCTGCTCGGCTGGATCTGGCAGGAACGGGTCGCTTTGTGGGCATTTCCCGACATCATCAGCGCCTACACCGCCAAGGAGTATTGCTCGTGCCGGTATGTCGAGAACAACCCGGCGGATTATTGCCAGGGCTATGTGACGCAGTACGTGCCCGTCAGCAGTTTTCTCGATGACGCTCCCAACAAGCGCGTGACGGTCAGCGGCATGGGGCGCAGTCATATCGCTGCGTGGCAGGGGATTCGCCAGGGGTGTCGGTTGAACCCATAAGTGCGGTCTTTTGCCTTGCGCGGTTTGCAAGCGCGTTCACTCAGGCTAAGGTTCGGCTCAGGTTTACTTGCCCATGAGTGTTTATGTTCAAGCGGTTTTGCTGCACAGCCCTGGCCTTGCTGCCATTGGCTTTCGTTACCTCGCCAGCCCACGCCGACTGGTACCTGGACGGTGAGTCTTCACGTCTGTCGTTTATCTCCACCAAGAACGCCAATCTCTCCGAAGTTCAGCGCTTTCTGGTGCTGCATGGCAAGGTCGACGCCAACGGCCAGGCGCAAGTGCAGGTTGAACTGGAGTCGGTCAACAGCGGCATTCCGCTGCGCGATGAGCGCATGCGCAAAGAGCTGTTCGAGATCAAGACGTTCCCTGAAGCGCTGATCAGTACGCAGATCGATCTGCGGCCGATCAAGGATCTGGCCCCCGGTGCGCAACTCGAATTGCGTTTGCCACTGACGGTCAGCCTTCACGGCAAAGAGCACGCGTACAACGCCGAGTTGTTGGCGACACGCCTCGATGATCGGCGCTTTCAAGTGGTGACCCTGGAACCGCTGGTCATTAAAGCGGAGGATTTCGATCTGCTGCCAGGGCTGGAAAACCTGCGCACAGTCGCCGGTCTGTCGGCCATCAGTTCGTCGGTGCCGGTGGGTGCGGTGCTGATTTTTACGGCGCGCTGACATGAGCGGTGCAGTGTTTCCCTGGCGTGATGGCAATCGTTATGAGTTGTTGATCGACGGGCCACAGTTTTTTCCACGGATGCTGGCGGCGATTGCCGCTGCGCAGGAACAGGTCGAACTGGAGCTGTACCTGGTGGAGGCGGGGGCCTGTGCCGAGGCGATGGTGCAGGCGCTGGTGCAAGCTGCCGAGCGCGGTGTGCGCGTGCGTTGCCTGTTCGATGACTACGGCAGCCTGGCATTCACCCTGAGCCTGCGGCGACGCCTGATCGAGGCCGGCGTGGAGCTGCGTTTCTACAATCGCCTGAGCTGGCGGCGCTGGGTGCGCAACCTTTACCGTGACCACCGCAAGTTGCTGTTGGTCGATCAATCGCTGGCGGTGGTCGGCGGCACGGGTGTCACCGACGAGTTCTGGACCCCCGATCGTGATACCAGTGAGTGGCATGAAGTCATGGTGGAAATCGGCGGCCCGCTGGTGCTCGACTGGCAGTTGCTGTTCGACCGCCAATGGATTGCCAACCGCCATCGCCGCGCCTGGAAACCTGCCTCCCATTTCGGTTTGCCGCGTCTGCCACGGGTGCCGCCGATGGGTGAAGGAATGGGTCGGGTAGCGTATGCCGATGCCCGGCAACATCGGGACATCCTGCAGTCGCTGTTTCGTGCGTTGAACAGCGGTCAGCAGCGAATCTGGCTGGCCACGCCTTACTTCCTGCCGACCTGGAAAGTCCGCCGCTCGCTGCGCAAGGCTGCTGCACGGGGCATCGATGTGCGCCTGCTGTTGACCGGGCCGCGTACCGATCATCCGTCAGTGCGCTACGCCGGGCATCGTTATTACCCGCGCCTGCTCAAGTCCGGGGTGAAGATCTTCGAATACCAGCCGTGTTTCCTGCACCTGAAAATGGTCCTGATCGATGACTGGGTGAGCATTGGCTCATGCAATTTCGATCACTGGAATCTGCGCTTCAACCTCGAGGCCAACCTGGAGGCCCTCGATCCGACGTTGAGCCTGGCGGTGGCGGCGAGTTTCGAGAAGGACTTTGCCCTGAGTCATAGGGTCAGTCTTGAGGAATGGCAACGCCGACCGCTGTGGCGACGGATCAAGCAGCGTGTGTGGGGATGGGTGGATCGGATGGTGGTGAATCTGCTGGATCGGCGGGGCTGAACACAATCCTCCAAACACCAAAAATCAATGTGGGAGCGAGCCTGCTCGCGATGAGGTCATAACATTCAACATCTCTGTTGACTGTTATATCGCCATCGCGAGCAGGCTCGCTCCCACAGGTACTTCAGGTAACTTCAGGGTTACAGCAACTCAAAGCTCTGCTGCGTCACGTCCTCGGAATCGAGGCCGATCTGCACGTTGAACTTGCCAGGTTCTGCCGCATATTTGAGCTGGGCGTTGTAGAACTTCAGGTCGTCCTCGTCGATGGTGAAGTGGATGACTTTCTGTTCGCCGGCCTTGAGCATCACTTTCTGGAAGTTCTTCAGTTCCTTGAGCGGGCGAATCATCGAACCGACCACGTCCTGAATGTACAACTGCACCACGGTTTCGCCGTCGCGCTTGCCGGTGTTTTTAACGGTCACACTGGCGTCGATCTTGCCGGACTTGTTCAGCGTGGTCGACGACAGGGCCATGTTCGACAGGCTGAAGCTGGTGTAGCTCAAACCGTAGCCGAATGGAAACAGAGGACCTGTGGTGTCATCGAAATACTGCGAGGTGTAGTTGCCCGGTTTGCCAGGGGTGAACGGGCGACCGATGCTCAGGTGGTTGTAGTAGGTCGGAATCTGTCCTACCGAACGCGGGAAGCTGATCGGCAGCTTGCCGGACGGGTTGTAGTCACCGAACAGCACGTCAGCAATCGCGTTGCCGCCTTCGGTACCGGTAAACCAGGTTTCGAGAATCGCGTCAGCCTGGTCCTTCTCTTCGAGAATCGTCAGCGGACGGCCGTTCATCAGCACCAGCACCAACGGTTTGCCGGTGGCTTTCAGGGCCTTGATCAGGTCGCGCTGATTGGCCGGGATATTCAGGTCGGTACGGCTCGATGACTCGTGGGACATACCACGCGACTCGCCGACCGCTGCCACGATGACATCGGACTGCTGGGCGGCTTTCACGGCTTCGTCGATCATGACCTGCGCCGAGCGCGGGTCATCCACCACTTCCGGGGCATCGAAGTTGAGGAAGTTCAGGTAGTCGACGACTTTCTTGTCCGAGGTGATGTTGGCGCCACGGGCGTAGGTCAGCTTGGCCTGATCGCCGAGAGCACGGGTCATGCCATCGAGCAAGGTGACCGACTGCTCCGGTTTGCCGGCGGCAGCCCAGCTGCCCATCATGTCGATCGGTGCCTTGGCCAGCGGGCCGACCAGAACGATTTTCGCGGTCTTCTTCAGCGGCAGGGTTTCGTTCTGGTTCTTCAGCAACACCACGCTGCGACGTGCAACGTCACGGGCCTCGGCGCGGTGCAGACGGTTTTCGGCGTAGGTGTCGGCCGGATCATCCTCGGCCTTGCCGATACGCAGGTACGGGTCCTTGAACAGGCCCATGTCGTACTTGGCGCCCAGCACTTCACGCACGGCGTTGTCGATGTCGCTTTGCTGGATCTCGCCGGACTTCAGCAGCCCTGGCAATTCCTTGCCGTACAGGGTGTCGTTCATGCTCATGTCGATGCCGGCCTTGATCGCCAGCTTCGCCGCTTCGCGACCGTCGCGGGCCACGCCGTGCTTGATCAGCTCGAAGATTGCCCCGTGGTCGCTGACCGCCAGGCCCTTGAAGCCCCACTCCTTGCGCAGCAGGTCCTGCATCAGCCACATGTTGGCGGTGGCCGGAATGCCGTTGATCGAGTTCAGCGCAACCATCACCCCACCGGCGCCGGCGTCAATCGCGGCACGGTACGGTGGCAGGTAGTCCTGATACATCTTCACCGGGCTCATGTCGACGGTGTTGTAGTCGCGACCGCCTTCGACTGCGCCGTACAGGGCGAAGTGCTTGACGCTGGCCATGATGCTGTCGGCTGCGCTCGGGGTCTCGCCCTGGTAGGCCTTGACCATCACTTTGGCGATGCGCGAGACCAGATAAGTGTCTTCGCCGAAACCTTCGGAGGTACGGCCCCAACGTGGGTCGCGGGAGATGTCGACCATTGGCGCGAAAGTGATGTCGAGGCTGTCTGCCGCGGCTTCCTTGGCGGCAATGCGCCCGCTGCGACCAATCGCGTCCATGTCCCAGCTCGAGGCCAGGGCCAGAGGGATAGGGAAAATGGTCCGGTGGCCGTGGATCACGTCATAGGCGAAGAACATCGGGATCTTCAACCGGCTGTGCATGGCCGCGTCCTGCATCGGACGGTTTTCCGGGCGCGTGATCGAGTTGAAGGTGCCGCCGATGTTACCGGCGGCGATTTCCTTGCGGATCAGCTCGCGGGGCATTTCCGGGCCGATGCTGATCAGGCGCAATTGGCCGATCTTTTCTTCCAGGGTCATCTGCTTCATCAGGTTGCTGACGAAAGCATCCTTGTTTTCAATCGGTGCAGGCTTTGTGTCGGCCCATACCGAGTGACTGGCCAGGCCGATGGCAAGGCCCAGCAAACACAGCTTCTTCATGAATAGTTTTCTCAAAAGCCTAAACGGACGCAGTAGTTACGCGCCGGTCAGCCAAAAATTAGGGGGCGTCTGTTGTTGTTCGACTAAATGCCGCAAACTTCTAAACTCTTTTAGCGCTGGGCATCTTTTAGCCGATTGGCCCGATGCAATCCAGTGGCGGCGGCAGATTATGCCCCAAGAGTTCGAGTTGAAGGCGCACAGGAATATTTCCAGGGTAATGGGCAAGGGAGCATCACTCGCATGAATGTACAACAGCGCTATCGTTCGGGCTGGCAAATCGCGGTATTGATGTTGCTCAGCACGGTTCTGGCCGGCTGTGGCGTCAACACCATACCGACCCTCGACGAGCAGGCCAAGGCGGCCTGGTCGCAAGTGCAGAACCAGTACCAGCGTCGCGCCGACCTGATCCCCAACCTGGTGGAAACGGTCAGGGGTTACGCCAAGCATGAAGAGGAGACCCTGACGGCGGTGGTCGAGGCGCGGGCCAAGGCGACCTCTATCCAGGTCGATGCCAGCACCCTCGACAACCCGGAAAAACTCAAACAGTTCCAGCAGGCCCAGGATCAGCTCAGCGGCGCCCTCAGTCGTTTGATGGTGGTGTCCGAGCGTTATCCGGACCTGAAGGCCAACCAGAACTTCCTGGCGCTGCAATCGCAGCTTGAAGGCACCGAAAACCGTATCGCCGTGGCGCGCCGGGATTTCATCCTGGCGGTGCAGAACTACAACACCGAACTGCGGACGTTCCCTGGCCGTTTGTGGCACAGCGTGCTGTACAGCGACCTGCCGTTGCGCGACACCTTCGAGGCCACCAGCCCGGGTGCCGACAAGGCGCCGCAAGTGAAGTTCTGATCTGCGCAGGTTCCCGGCGGGCTTTCAGTGCTGTCGGGATACCGCCCCATGAATCATGCGGAAAGAGCCATTAGGGATGAGGTGCCAATGCGCGTTTTGAAAATCAGCCTGGTGGTGATGCTTTGGATCTTTGCCATCACCACTCAGGCCGAGCTGAAGTTTCCGGCGTTGACCGGTCGGGTGGTGGATAACGCCCAGATGATCGAGCCTGCGGTGCGTGAGCAACTGACCCAGCAACTCCAGGCCCACGAGCAGGCCACCGGCGAGCAGTTGGTGGTGGTGACGCTGCCGGACCTGCAAGGCACCAGCATCGATGACTATGGTTATCAGCTGGGGCGTTACTGGGGCATCGGTCAGAAGGGCAAGAACAACGGCGCCTTGCTGATCGTCGCTCGCGCCGAGCGCAAGCTGCGGATCGAAGTCGGGTATGGCCTGGAAGATCGGCTGACCGATGCGCAAAGCTCGGTGATCATCAATCAGGTGATCACTCCAGCGTTCAAGTCCGGCAATTTCAGCAAAGGCATCAGTGACGGCGTTGCCGCGATGCTGGTGGTACTGGGCGGCAGCCCACTGGATGAACCGTCGACGATTTATGATTCAGGCGGTGATCAGGGGAGTGACTTTATCGGGCGTCATCCGACAGTATTCGTGTTATTGGCGGTGCTGTTTATCCTGACGATTTCTATCATGCAGATGCTCGGCATCCTGCCCCGTGGCGGCGGTCGCGGAGGTTCCGGCGGGTTTGGCGGCGGAGGCTTTGGCGGCGGCTTGGGAGGGGGCGGCGGCTTCAGCGGCGGCGGGGGCAGTTTCGGGGGCGGCGGTTCGTCGGGCGGCTGGTGATAACAATAATGAGCGAGCATTCAAAACCATGGCATTACTGACGGAACACGAACAGCGCAAAGTCGCCGAGGCCATCGCGCGTGTCGAGCGCGACACCGACGCTGAACTGGTCACCGTGCTCGCGGCCCGGGCCGACGACTACGCGTACATCCCGCTGCTCTGGGCCAGCCTGCTGGCGCTGATCGTGCCGGGCATCGTGCACTACGTTACCGGCTGGCTGAACATGCACAGCTTGCTGCTGGTGCAGTGGGTGAGTTTTATCGTGCTGTGCCTGGTGTTCCGGATTCCGTCAATCACCACCCGCCTGATCCCGCGGTCGGTGCGCCACTGGCGCGCCTCGAACCTGGCGCATCGGCAGTTTCTGGAGCAGAACCTGCACCACACTGTCGGCGGCACCGGCGTGCTGATTTTCGTCTGCGAAGCCGAGCGCTATGTGGAGATTCTGGTGGACGAAGGGATTTCCCGGCGGCTGGATAACAAAAACTGGGACCCGATCGTTGCAGCCTTCACCCGGCAGGTGAAACAGGGCCAGACGTTGCAAGGCTTTGTCACCTGCATCGAGGCCTGTGGCGAGTTGCTCAAGGTGCATGTGCCGGTGACGCAAGTGCGCAATGAGTTGCCGAATCGGTTGGTCGTGCTGGGGTGAGATTGGGGATTTTTGTCGGATTTGAAATCCACCCCCTCACCCCAATCCTCTCCCCAGAGGGGAGAGGGAGCTGATCTCCTTTGCTTTCAAGACCTGAGTTCGACTCGATATTTCAGGTCGCAGCATTGCGAAAGACACCTCGGTCAGTCCCCTCGCCCCGTGGGGAGAGGGCTAGGGTGAGGGGCGATTTCAAACCGTTCGGCAAATAACTGCGTGTCCCGACGCGCCATCCCCCCTAAAATACCGGTCATTCCCCGATCCGCACCGCCCGAGGCGTTTTCTACATGTCTGTTACCGCAACTCCCGCCAGCCTCACGCCGGATCATCACGCGCAATTTATCGACCTGCTGAGCACCAGTCTGGCGCAGAACGCCTTCATCAAACTGGTGCTGGCCAAGTACGTCGGCGCTGAAGTCGACTTGCAGCGAATCATCATCAAGCAACTGACGGTCAAGGATCAGCCGTGCCTGTCCTTCGTCTATCGCTACAAGACGCGTGACATCACCAAGAATTTCCCGATCGAAGAGGGCATCGCGACGATTGCCGCGCTGTTGCCGCAGGACTTCAAGAACGCCCACCTGCTGGCGCTGACCGATGAAGCCCAGCTCGAATACAGCAAGAAGGGCAAGAGTTCGCTGTTCAAGAGCAAGCCCCAGCAACTGCGCGAAGTACCGTCCGCCGAGCACAACCGTGAGAAGAACCGCTTCCTCGACCTGACCCGACCGTTCCTCGCGGATCTCGGTGTAACGAACAGCAAGCACGAGCTGATCCCGGCGATGTCGCGCAAGTGGAAGCAGATCAACAAGTTCATCGAAGTCTTCAGCCATGCGCTGACGTCTTCACCGCTGGCGCTGGATAAACCGGTTCGCGTGGCGGACTTCGGTTCTGGCAAGGGCTACCTGACCTTCGCCATTCACGATTACCTGCGCAACACCTTGCACGCCGAAGGCGTGGTCACCGGTGTCGAGCTGCGTGAAGACATGGTCAATCTGTGCAACACCGCTGCGGCGCGCCTTGAGCATCCGGGGCTGGTGTTCAAATGTGGTGATGTGCGCAGCGTGGCGCCGAGCGAGCTGGACGTGATGATCGCCCTGCATGCCTGTGACATCGCCACCGACTACGCGATCCACACCGGCATCCGCTCCGGGGCGGCGATAATCATGTGCTCGCCGTGCTGCCATAAGCAGATTCGCCTGCAAATCCAGAGCCCGGCGCTGCTCAAGCCGATGCTGCAATACGGTTTGCACCTGGGTCAGCAAGCCGAAATGGTCACCGACAGCCTGCGGGCGTTGTTCCTCGAGGCCTGCGGGTATGAAACCAAGGTCTTCGAGTTCATCTCCCTGGACCACACCAACAAGAACAAGATGATCCTGGCGGTCAAACGTGCGGAGCCGGTGGACCCGGCCCAGCTGTTGGTGAAAATCCAGGAGCTCAAGGCGTTCTACCACATCAGCGAGCATTGTCTGGAAACGCTGCTGCGAGCCGACGGTTATCTCTGATCCTGTGGGAGTGAGCCTGCTCGCGATGGCGGGCTGACAGCCAACACCGAGGGTGCATGTGATGGCCCCTTCGCGAGCAGGCTCGCTCCCACATTTGATTTGACCGCCGTCTTGCGCCCGAGCATCACGGTGACGATCACCCCGACCGCAAACAGCCAGGTAATCGGTTCGATGTGTTCGCCAAAGAACAGCGCCGAGAAGGCGATGGTGAAGAAGATCTGCAGCAGCTGGATCTGACTGACCCGGGCGATGCCACCCATCGCCAGCCCGGCGTACCAGGCGAAGAAGCCGATGAACTGCGAGAACAGCGACACGTAACCGAAGGCCCACCAGGTTTTCGCCGAAATCTCGCCTTGGTGCTGTAGCACCAGATACGTCACCGGGCCGATCAACAGCGGTGTCGACAGCACCAGCGCCCAGCAGATCACTTGCCAGCCGCCCATCTCCTTGGCCAACCGGCCACCTTCGGCGTAACCCAGGCCACCGATGGCAATCGCCCCGAGCATCAACAGATCACCGGCCTGGATACTTCCGGCACCGCTGATCAACGCGTAACCCAGGACCAACGCGCTGCCCAATGCGGCGCAAGCCCAGAAGGCTTTCGACGGCCGCTCATGGGACAACCATGCCGCATACAGCGCCACGCACAATGGCTGTAAACCGTTGACCAGTGCGCCATGGGACGCCGGCAGTGTTTGCATGGCCCAGGCCGAGAGCACCGGGAAACCGAGAATCACTCCAGCGATCACCAGGGTCAGGCCTTTGACCTGCTTCCAGGTCGGCCATTTTTCCCGCCGCCAGAGCAACAACATCGCCGCCGGAATCGCCGCGAACAACGCTCGACCCAGGCCATTGAGCAGCGGGTGGACTTCTTGCACCACGATCCGGGTGAAGGGCAGGGTCAGGCTGAAGATGACGACGCCGAGCAGGCCCAGCGCCATGCCGGTGTTTTCGCGGGAGGACATAACGGTAACCAGAATTTGAAAGTGGCGGGAGAGTGTTCATCTAGCCATAAACTGTGCAGGCTGCGCTGTTACAGCTAGACGCAGACTTATCCGTACAGTTTGCAGACGCCGTCGCGGGCTTGCCTGCGATGAACAATGACGCGGTACCTACGGCGTAGTAGCTGGTTATTACCCGTCCCGCCGGATTCGGACTACCTTGAATACTCCTTCCTGCCCAATTTTTACCAGAGGAGTCATCCCCATGGCCGCGAAAAAAATTCTGATGCTGGTCGGCGATTACGTCGAAGACTACGAAGTGATGGTGCCGTTTCAGGCACTGCTGATGGTCGGTCACACGGTGCACGCGGTGTGCCCGGACAAAACCGCCGGGCAGACCGTGCGCACGGCGATCCATGACTTCGAAGGCGACCAGACCTACAGCGAGAAACCCGGTCACCTGTTCGCACTGAACTTCGACTTCGCCAAGGTGAATGCGGCGGACTACGACGCGTTGCTGGTACCGGGTGGTCGGGCGCCGGAATACCTGCGCCTGAACGAAAAAGTCCTGCAGCTGGTGCAAGCTTTCGACAAGGCCGGCAAACCGATTGCGGCGGTCTGTCATGGTGCGCAATTGCTTGCAGCAGCGGGGATTCTTGAAGGCCGCGAATGCAGTGCTTATCCCGCCTGTGCGCCAGAAGTGCGTTTGGCCGGCGGCACGTTCATCGATATCCCGGTGACTCAAGGTCACGTTCAGGGCAACCTGGCGACGGCTCCAGCCTGGCCGGCGCACCCGAGCTGGCTGGCCGGTTTCCTCGGTCTGCTGGGCACCAAAATCACTTTGTAAGCGGAGGCCTGCGCATGTGCGAGCTGTACGTCAAAGCCGACCCGATCCTGTACGAGTCACGCTCGCGCTCGCTGCGCATCTGCGGGGTGGTGACCACGCTGCGGCTGGAGAACCAGTTCTGGGACATCCTCAGCGAGATTGCTGAAGTCGATGGCATGACCACCAACCAGTTGATCGCCAAGCTCTATGAAGAGGTGATGGACTACCGGGGCGAAGTGGTGAACTTCGCCTCGTTTCTGCGGGTCAGCTGCACGCGTTACCTGAGCCAGCGCCGGGTGACGACGCCGGAGTTGTCGGTGGTGCGCGCGGTGGTGAAGTAGGGGGGCGTGGTCTTTACTCTGAAGCGCGAACCCCTTCAATCGCCAAGGAGAACGAGCATGTCTGGATGGTACGAGTTGAGCAAAAGCATCACTGGCCAGTTTCGCTTTGTGCTGAAAGCGGCCAACGCCGAGACCATTCTCACCAGCGAGCTGTACACCACGCGCAGCGCCGCCGATGACGGCATCGCCTCGGTTCAGGCCAATAGCCCACTGGATGAACGCTACGAGAAAAAGTCCACCAAGGATGGCCATCCTTACTTCAATCTCACTGCTACCAATCATCAGATCATCGGCAGCAGCGAGGCCTATTCTTCCGACGCGGCACTGGAAAAAGGCATCGCCAGCGTCAAGGCCAACGGGCCGACCAAGGTGATCAAGGACAAAACGTTGCCGGTGTTTTGAATGCACCGAAGATCCAATGTGGGAGCGAGCCTGCTCGCGATGGCGATATAACAGTCAACATAGATGTTGAATGTTATGGCCTCATCGCGAGCAGGCTCGCTCCCACAATGGTTATGTATGCGTCTGGAAATCAGCGTAATTCGGTCAACATCTCTTGCAGTTGGCTGCGAGCGGCTTCACCCAGCGGGAACACCGGCAGACGCGGATCGCCAGCTTCCAGCCCGGTCATGCGCAGACCGGCCTTGATGGTCGCGGGCAAACCGCCCTTGAGGATGAAGTCCAGCAGCGGCAACTGGCGATAGAACAACTCCCGGGCCGTGCCCAAGTCATTGGCCAACACCGCTTGATACAGCGCGCCGTTCAACTGCGGGATCAGGTTCGGCGCTGCCGTGCACCAGCCTTTGGCGCCCGCCGCGAACGCCTCCAGCGCCAGCGGGTTGCAGCCGTTGTAGAAGGGCACCTGACCTTCGCCGAGCCATTGCAGTTTGTGCATGCGCTGGATATCGCCGGTGCTCTCCTTGACCATGGTCACGTTTTCCACGGCATTGAAAATCCGCAGGATCAGCTCCACCGACATGTCGGTACCGCTGGTGGCCGGGTTGTTGTAGAGCATGATCGGCACACCGACGCTCTCGCCGATGGCACGGTAGTGGGCGAGGATCTCGGCTTCGCTGAGTTTCCAGTAGGACGTCGGCAAGACCATCACCGCGTCGGCGCCCTGTGCCTCGGCGAAACGTGCGCGGCGCACGGATTTGGCGGTGGTCAGGTCGGAGACGCTGACGATGGTTGGCACACGCCTGGCCACATGCTTGATGCTGAACTCGCTGACCTGGTCCCACTCCGCATCGCTCAGGTACGCACCTTCGCCGGTGCTGCCCAACGGGGCGATGGCGTGTACGCCGCCGTCGATCAAACGGTCGATGGAGCGACCCAGCGTATCCAGATCGATGCCTTCGCCATTAGCGGTGAACGGGGTGATGGTGTAGCCGATGATGCCGTGAATAGAAGGGGTAGACATGGCGTCTCTCCGTTTAAGCAATGGGATGGATTCAGTTCAGGCAATCGGCGTGTTGACGCAGGTTCTGCCGAGCGTAGTAGTTGAAGGCGGCACCGTGGCGTTTGGGTCTGGAAATCCAGTCATGGGCTTCGCGGCCGAGCGCCGGCTGAATCGGTTTAAGCTCGCCGGCCGACATCGCCAGCAGCTGCAATTTGGCCGCGCGTTCGATCAACTGCGCGATGACACAGGCTTCCTCGATAGTCCTTCCGGTCGACAGCTGGCCATGGTGGGAAAGCACAATCGCACGCTTGTCGCCCAGGGCCCCGGCGATGATTTCACCTTCTTCGTTGCCCACTGGCACACCCGGCCAGGCTTCGAGAAAGGCGCAGTCTTCATAGAGCGGGCAGAGGTCCATGTGCGAGATTTCCAGCGGCACTTCGAGCATCGACAACGCCGCGATGTGCATCGGGTGCGTGTGAATGATGCAGTTCACATCCGGGCGGGCGCGGTACACCCAGCTGTGGAAGCGGTTGGCCGGGTTGGGCATGCCGTGACCTTCCAGCACCTCCAGGTCTTCGTTGACCAGCAGCAGGTTGCTCGCAGTGATCTCGTCGAAACCCAGGCCCAGTTGTTGGGTGTAATAGGTGCCGGGCTGCGGGCCACGGGCGGTGATTTGCCCGGCCAGGCCGGAGTCGTGACCGTTCTCGAACAGAATGCGGCAGGTCAGGGCCAGCTTTTGCCGGTCGGTCCACGTATTATCCGCCAGCGTGCTTTGCATCTGCGAAAGCGCCTGCTTGATGAGTTGGTCCTTGGGTAGTGCTAATGTCTTGGCCATATCGGGTGTCCTTTGCAGTGATCAATGGACGTCGGATGTGTTTTCCCGCTGCTCGCAAAGTCGTTGGGTGAACACAAATGACACTTAAGAGGCTATATGACACTTTGTGTCATTGGCAAGGGCTAATCGTTGCCTCCTTGATGGATTAATCGCTCCACATGTCTATCCGTTTGAAATTACTGCGAAAAAAACTCGGCGTTACGCTGGAGGCCTTGGCCGAAAAATCCGGCATGACCAAGAGTTATCTGTCGAAAGTCGAGCGCGGGCTGAACACCCCGTCCATCGCTGCGGCGCTGAAACTGGCCAAGGCGCTGAACGTCAAGGTCGAGGAATTGTTCTCCGAGGACACCATCAGCCTCGACAGCTACAGCCTGGTGCGTGCCGAAGAGCGCCAGTCGCTGGCGGCCAATGACCAGGCTCCGGGTTACGCGGTGCTGGCCCATCAGGTCAGCGAGCGCAGCCTGCTGCCGTTCATCATCTATCCGCCCAAAGAGTTCAGCGACAAGACCTTCAAGGAGCACATGGGCGAGGAGTTCCTGTTCGTCCATGAAGGCCAGGTCGAAGTCGACTTCATGAGCGAACGGGTGATTCTGAACCGGGGTGATGCGCTGCACTTCAACGCGCAAAAACCGCATCGCCTGCGCTCGGTAGGCGAGGTGCAGGCACAGTTGCTGGTGGTGGTGCATAGCGCAGAGGAGTGAGTCGACAGCAAAAGCATCGCGAGCAGGCTCGCTCCCACAGGGGGGACGTCGCAGATCAATTGTGGGAGCGAGCCTGCTCGCGATGGCGTCGATCCCGGCGCCACTAGACCTCGACTGGAACCGATAACTTCGGGCTACCCAACGCATGGCTTTTGGAATCAAAAAACCTCAGCGCCACACCGGTCCCTTCAAACACCTTCGCGTAATGCCGCTTCTGGCTCTGGATGAACGCCGCGCTGCGTGGGTAAATCGAGACCGCAACGGTCTTCGGTTTCGCCTGGCGCAGCGCATGAACGATGTGAGCGTCCTGCTTGCCCAGACTGTGGCCGACGATGCACAGCGCATCGCTTTGCTTGAGTAACTGGTCATAGCAGAACGACAGATAATCCGAACTGCGGATGGTCTTGAGCTTGTCTTCAGAGCTGCCTTCGCTGACGAACAGTGGCACGTCGTCCAGCGTCTTGATGGTGTTGTTGATCGCAAAACTGCCCAGCAGCGTGCCTTCGGTCGAGGTCAGTTTGCGTGCGGTGCCGTCCTGATTGCGCACCAGATGCAAGCCGCCGTGCAGGTAGAGCAGGCGGGTTTTATCCGCGCTGCTGGCGCTCAGGTCGAAGCTTGGTTCGGTACCGTGAAACAGGTCACTGATGGCATCGGGTTGGTGCTGGATCGCCCAGTAATTGAGCAGGTCGTAGTTGGTGGTGAACACCGTCGGATAGGTGCTCAATTCCTGATTGATCGCTGCCAGGCTTGAGGCCTGCACCAGGCGCCACGGGATGTGCACCGCGTGCACGGTGTTGATCAGCGCTTCCTTGATCGCGTAGTAGCGATTGCGCGGTGCGGCGGAGCTCACGGCCAGGGCCTTGTTGACCCGGCTGGTGGTTTTCAGTGCACTCAGCACTTGCTCGAAACTGCGAGTTTGCATCGCGTCGAACACGCTCAGCTCGGATTGGCTCAACGGCTTTTCTTCGACCGTGCGGGCGTTCTCGAACAGCGAGTCGTAACCAAAATCATCCCACACCGCGCGGCTGGCGCCGTTGCCCACCAGCAGGCCGCTGAACGGGGTGGTTGCGCGCAACGCATTCCAGTCTTCTAGTCGGGCATCAAATTCCTGGAAATCGGTCATTGCGTCGGTCATCTCAAACGGGTGGAGTGCAGGGCGCAGACTTTATCACGACCGGGTGTTGAGCCAGATCAAGATGCGCGGTAACGGATAGGTCGATCCTCTGGGCCTCCGCTGAATCGGGGTTGCCGGTTCGGCCCTATCGAAGAGGATTGGTCATGACCAGCACGTTTTTCATTCCTGCCGTGAACATCATGGGCACCGGTTGCCTCGACGAAGCCATGAACGCCATTCGCAACTATGGTTTTCGCAAGGCCTTGATCGTGACGGACGCAGGATTGGCCAAGGCTGGTGTGGCAGGGTTGATCGCTGAAAAACTGGCGATGCAGGACATCGACTCGGTGATTTTCGACGGCGCCAAACCGAACCCGAGCATCGCCAACGTCGAAAGCGGCCTGGAGCTGCTCCAGCGTAGCCAGTGTGATTGCGTGGTTTCCCTGGGCGGCGGCTCGCCCCACGATTGCGCCAAAGGCATCGCGTTGTGCGCCACCAACGGCGGCAAGATCGCCGATTACGAAGGCGTCGACCAATCAGCCAAGCCGCAATTGCCACTGATCGCGATCAACACCACCGCCGGTACTGCCAGCGAGATGACCCGTTTCTGCATCATCACCGACGAATCGCGTCACGTGAAAATGGCCATCGTCGACCGCAACGTCACGCCGCTGCTATCGGTCAACGACCCGGCGCTGATGGCGGCCATGCCCAAGGGCCTGACTGCAGCGACCGGCATGGACGCCTTGACCCACGCCATCGAAGCCTACGTTTCAACGGCCGCCAACCCGATCACCGACGCCTGCGCGCTGAAAGCCATCGAGCTGATCAGCCGCAACCTGCGCATGGCCGTGCACGACGGCAGCGACATGATCGCCCGGGAAAACATGGCGTATGCGCAGTTCCTCGCCGGCATGGCGTTCAACAATGCTTCGTTGGGGTTTGTGCATGCGATGGCGCACCAGTTGGGCGGTTTTTATGACTTGCCCCACGGTGTCTGCAACGCAGTACTGCTGCCGCACGTGCAAAGCTTCAACGCCGCGGTCTGTGCCGAACGCCTGGCCGTGGTGGCGCAGGCTCTGGGGGCCGACACTCGTGGCGTCAGCCCGGAAGAGGGGGCCCAGGCGGCCATCGTGGCGATCCGCGCGTTGGCCAGGGATGTGGAAATCCCCGGCGGTTTGCGTGATCTCGGCGCCAAGTTGCAAGACATCCCGATCCTCGCCGCCAACGCCTTGAAAGACGCCTGCGGCCTGACCAATCCACGGGCGGCGGATCAGCGGCAGATCGAGGAGATCTTTCGTAGCGCGTTTTGAACTGCTGTATCGAACCGGTTGAATCGACGGTCCGGGCGGGCGATAGTGCAGGGCTGATCTTTTATCGATTGATGACGTGCGCAAGGAACAGGGAATGACCTTGAAATACAGCTGGTTGGGATGTGTGGCAATGAGTGGTGCGCTGGGCGTGACCCAGGCATATGCCGAGTGTGTAACACCGCCATTGCCCGAGGGTGTGCCGGGTTATTCGGTGTGCAAGGACTGGCCGGCCTATGACGGCCAGACCATCACTGCGCTGTCGCAAATCGAGCCGGATCCAACCCTCAGCGATGAAGCGGACGGCACCGGAATGTACGACTTGAAACTGGCCGTGGTGTCCAACGTCGACGGTAAGCCGCTGGCTCGCTATTCCAAAGCCTCGGTGTTCAGCTCCGATGCTGTCCGGTTCGATGGGCTGAGCATCGACACCGCACGCTACAAGCTCACTTCCGACCTGCGGGCATTCGGTGTGCGTGCGGGGTTCACCGGCTCATCACGGGCCAATCCTTTCGGCGAGTCCCGGCTGTCGCTGTATGTTCGCGAAGGCAACACACTGCGCCCGGTACTGGAGCAACTGGTGATCGAATCCGATAGCGGTGAGTGGGATACCAACTGTGCGGGCGAGTTCTCGAACATCAAACGCACTCTGGATATAGCCAAAACCAGCAGCCACGGCTTCGCCGACCTGATCGTTAAATCGGTGACCACCGGCTCGCAAGACGCGGTGAAGAATGGCGAATGCGAATCCAAAGATACAGTGGGGAAAACGGTACTGACGACGCTGCGGTATGACGGTCAGCGGTATGTTGTTCCGAAAGAGTTAAAAGGGCTCTGAACCGATGCTCTCCGGCCTCAGCCACCTGACCCTGGCGGTCACCGATCTGGACCGCAGCGTGGCGTTCTATCATGGCCTGTTGCAACTGCGCCTCGACGCCACCTGGGACGGCGGTGCCTATCTGTCGTTGCCGGGGTTGTGGCTGTGCCTGTCTCTCGATCCGCTGCGCGAGCCTGAGGCGGCGGTCGATTACACCCATTACGCATTCAGCGTAGGCGCCAGCGACTTCCCGGTATTGGTTGAGCGACTGCGAGCTGTGGGTGTTTTAGAGTGGCGTGACAATCGCAGCGAAGGCGCGTCGTTCTATTTTCTGGATCCAGATGGGCACAAGATCGAGGCCCATGTTGGGGATCTGGTGTCGCGCCTTCAGGCGTGCCGCCAGAGACCTTATGCCGGGATGAAGTTTTTCACTCCGTGACCGGGCGCACTCCCGGCATGTCCATAGCTGATCTTTCCGAGTTTCATTAGCGGTATCGCTGCATACGCTATTCTGATCGGCATTGTGGGCACTCGTCGGGTGCGCACGTTGTATCAGCGTCATGAGCTGGCAATTACCCGGATTTGCGGGGTAATGTTCACCGGTTTCGCCATCAACGCCTTGCTGCACGCGGTGCCGGGGTTGCTGACGAACAAGGTTTGAGGCTGCGCGCAGGGTTGCGACAGCTGCGTCAGGACATCCGTTTCAACGATGGCCGGGTCCAGGGATTGATACTCACGGCTGCACTTTTGGACAGTATCCATCTTTGATGACCACCAGTAATTCCGCGCCGCTGGCGAGTTACATCGATCTTTTGCTCGACGTCGTGTGTGCGGTCGACAGCCAGGGGCGCTTCGTCTTTGTCAGTGCTGCTAGCGAGCGAGTGTTCGGTTACACCCCGGACGAGCTGATCGGCCAGTTGATGATCGAGATGGTCCACCCGGCCGATCGCCAACGGACCCTGGACGCCGCCCGGGAAATCATGCGCGGCCAGCCCAACCCGAATTTTGAAAACCGCTACCTGCGCAAGGATGGTCAGGTGGTGCATCTTCTCTGGTCGGCGCGTTGGTCTGAAGTTGACCAACTGCGCATCGCCGTGGCTCGTGACATCACCGAACGCAAACAGGCAGAGTCCCGGCAGGCCGCACTGTACGCGATCTCCGAAGCCGCCCATGCCGCTGAGGATTTGCTGGCGCTGTTCAAGCTCGTTCATCAATTGATTGGCGAATGGCTGCCGGCGCTGAACTTCTCGGTGGCGCTCTATGATGAGCACTGCGAGCAATTGAGTTTTCCGTACCACGTCGATGAACACGAGAGCGATCCGCTGTGCAGCGTTACCGGCCGGCTTTGCACCGAGGTGATCCAAACGGGGCAGCCGGTGCTGGTGACGCCTGACCAACCTGTCTCGATGCCCGGACTGTCCGAGGTCGGCAATGGCCAGGACTCACCCTGCTGGCTGGGTGTGCCGCTGAACTCACAGAAAGGCACCATCGGTGCACTGATCGTCAAAAGCGTACCCGGTGGCGAACGCTATACCGAGCGCGACAAGGAGCTGCTGCAATACGTCTGTGCCCAGCTCGCGGCAGCCATTGAGCGCAAGCAATTGCACTTCCGGCTGCAATTCATGGCGCAGCACGACCAGTTGACCCGCTTGCCTAACCGCGAACTGTTGCGTGAACGCCTGACAGCAGCCCTCGGCAAAGCCAGAAAAGACTCTGGACGGATGGCGCTGCTGTACGTCGACCTGGACCACTTCAAGCAGGTCAACGACACCTATGGTCATGGCGTCGGCGACATGCTGCTGCAAGCGGTGGCCAATCGACTGCAAGGCTGCGTGCGTGAGTCCGACACGGTGGCGCGCATTGGCGGTGATGAGTTTGTCGTTCTGCTCGACAGCATTCAGGCCGCCGAAGACGCCGCCCGTGTGGCGATCAAAATCCGTCAGGTGCTCGGCCAGCCAATGCGCCTGGACAGCCATACCCTGAACATACTGCCGAGTATCGGCATCGCGCTCTACCCCGAGCATGGCAGCGAAGAAAAGCAGTTGTTCAAGCATGCGGATGAGGCCATGTACGCAGTCAAACGCCTGAGTGGACGGCTGGATCGCGTCTGATTCGGCTTCCGTTCGGGCGCCGTTCGTCGCGACCGGTGCAATTTTTCTAAACCTTTGCGGTGTTTTAACTTCAGACGTCAGGCGGGGAAACCTGCTGCACTCATTTGCCTGTTCAAGGAGGGCGCGACCATGAACCGTATGGCCAGCCGATTATCGACCATCAGTTTTGCCGTATTGCTGGGCCTGGGCGCCAGCAATGCTTTGGCCCAGTCGCCAACCGATTTCATCAACGACACCTCGCTCAAAGGTATGGCTGACATCGAAGCCAGCCGCCTGGCTCACCAGAAAACCGAATCCAAAGAGGTCAAGGATTACACGATTGTGGTGATCAACGACCGCACCACGGCCAACCAGCATCTGGCAAAAATCGCCAAGAAACTCGATCTGCCCGTAGCTCCCAGAGAGGAGGTGGCCAGCAAGGCCAAGGCGCTGATTCCTGAGGTCAAGGACGGCGACTCGTTCGACGCGGCCTATGCCGCCAGCCAGGTGAAAACCACCCAGGAAGCCATCGAACAGTTGAAGCAGGAGGCACAAACCACCGACGTGCCGGAGCTCAAGGCCTTCGTTGCAGAAACCCTGCCCAAGCTCGAAAACCATTTGCATATGGCCAGGGCTCTTCAGGCCAATAGCCAATCGGGTCGGGTGGATGGTTGAGGCATGCATGCTCACTCGATCCGTAGCAGCTGGCGAAGCCTGCGTTCGAGGGTGCACCCCTTGCAAAACCGTGTTCTCTGTATCTCGGAAATGATGCGGTGTCAGATTTACGGCCGCTACGCGGGCCGAACGCAACCTTCGACAGCTGCTACGAAGTAGGTGGCGAGCCGGTACCGCTTCGAGCCTCGCCACAAAAACAGTCCGGGTACTTTAGTTCGACAGCTTCACCCCAACCGCCCAGCTGAAATACCCCAGCACTTCACAGCTGCTGTTCACCAGCATAAAGCTCAGCTCGCACTGTTCGACACCGGTGCTCAGCTGCTGGCAATGCCAATAGTGATCATCGGCTTTCACCGGGAGCGGTTCGGTGGGGGATTCGGGATTGGGGGCCGGCAAGGTCTGGCCGTTATGCACCACCAGATGCGGTTTTGAGAACACACCGGCGTCGCCCACAGTCAGGTTGTAAAACACCACGCTGTGTTCGGCGTGCAGGCCAACGGTTCGGCCACGGATGTGGAAGGTTTTGGTTGAACTTGCCGGTAGTTCAAGGCAAGGGCTCTTGGACGTTGGCGTTGTCCCCAGGGACGCGCCAAAGGTGAAAATGAAGCCGTCCTCGATCACGGTCGGTTTCTGCGGGTCGAGGCTCGGTTCCGGGTAGCGGGTGAGCAGGGTTTCGGCGTCGACAATCAGCAACACATTGGTTGCCTGCTCAGTGGTGGATGACGGGTTTGCGCTGGTATCTGTGGACATCACGGCTTCCTTTCATGATGTGGGTCGATCACGGCCACCGCTGCGGCTTACGCAAGACATCCAGTTCCAGTCGGGGCGCGAGGCAGAGGGGAAAGCCCCTTGTCGCCAAGGGGCCGTCCAGATCAGTTACGGATGGTGATGAACGGGTCCCACGAGCAGCAAGCTACAATCTGGCAGTCCCTGTTCACGATCAGGAAGTTGAAGTGATAGGTCACGCTGCCGGTGGCCAGGGTTTCCGAAGACCAGTAATGGTTATCGACTTTCTGGCAGCTAGGCACCGACGGGTTACTGGTGTTTGGCACGGCAACACACGCGGTGGCTTTGCGTGGAGTCGGTGTCGAGATCAGTTCATTACCGGCGTTGCCGATGAACTTGTAGAAAATGACCGCTGTTTCGAAGCTCTGCGACAGGCTGGTTTCGCGCCAGCGAATCAGGTCACCGACGGAGGCTTTCAGATTCAGTTCGCCACCGGCCTGGCCATTGATCACGTTGTCTCGGTTGGTGACCATGTACACATGACTGACATCGATAAGCGTTGGCGCGTTGGGATTTTTGCTGATGTTCGGGTAGTTTTTCAGAATGGATTCGGTGTCGATCGAAACAAGCACATCCGTGACTCGAGACATAGTAAAGCTCCTTGTTCATAGTGAGAGCCTGGCGTCTACCAGGCACAACAACGCTTGATTGCCATACGGCTGCTGTAAGCGCGCTACTACGGGGAACCTACCGATCACAAGGTACGAGCTGGCCTGGCTCCTTGCCTATGAAAGTGACCGGCCCGGGTTCCTTCCAACAGGCCGCGTCTGCACTATAGATGCCCATCTTAAGCTGTCAAAACAGAGGGGACTTCGTTCGACGAGCGGTCGTTTTTCTTCTGGCTTTCGATGATTTGGCGATAAGAAAACAGCGATCCAGAACGTTTCCCAAACGTTGATTTCCCTCTAGACCGTGTGCCATTGAGCAACGATTACCGAGCCCGGCAGCTTCACTTCCAGGGTGTCGGCGAATTGACCGTCGATGGCTTTTAGCAGGCCTTGCGCCGATGTTCGACCCAAGCTGATGGCCTTGAGTCCGGAGCTTGCAACCATCAGTGCCTTGAGGTCTTTCAACGGGCCCTTGATGGCTTTGGCACTGGACAGATCCTTGGTGTGCAGCAGGTCGGGCGAGGCGAAAAACTCTGCATTTCCCAGACCCGCCGCCGTCATCTGCTCCAGATTTTCCGGGTCGATTTCAGCGTAATGCGTTGCACCTGCGAGGAACTTCCGGTTCGCTACCTCGCCGTCGATCGCCAACAGAAAGAAGGTAAACGCCGTGTTGCCCAGCCGCACCCAATCATCCTGATTGGTGTTGCTGCCCTGGGTTCTTTGCAGGGTTTTGATCTTGCGGTGCACCAGTTCAAAGTTCGATGAAATAGTGTTGAACGGCGGGGGACCGTCCTTTGACGTGGTGTAGTGCCGGAGGGTGAATTTCTTGTCCGCAACTTTTGCGAGCTCGGGGTCGGTCGCCTTTTTGTTGCTGAACTTCAGATTGTCGTCCGTGACCGACTGCATGATCTCGAACGGCTGGGTCCGGTCCTGTGGCTGATAGTTCGCCTGATGCTGTTCATACATTTCCAGCGCCGAAGCCGGTTTTTGTGAAGAGGGCGATGCTGCGCTGGAAGGTTGAACCAGGCAGGGTCCCTGATGATTGGATTTGCACACGGCGCATAGCTTGGGGACTAAAAATACGGGTGGTTTTGGTGGAATGGCAGGCGCTGGTCGAGGGGGTGGTGCGGAGGGGCTTGATGATGCGACCTGAGGATTTTCAACCGGGGGAAAGACGCTGCTGCTCCTGGGTTTTTGCCCGGTGGGCAACGTGTTGGGTGTTGCCGGAGACGGCACGATGGGCATGGGGCCMTTGCCCGCATTCGATCCGGAATTTTTCAGCACAGTAGTCACTCTCTAGTTTTAGTAGACGGTGCTCCGTTGAATCTTGAAGCGATCGCCCACGTTTATAACCGAGGTCTGTGTGAGGGTTGCCGGAGGAATTGTTAGATGAAATTTCCTACGCGAACGGATGCATATTTCTTACGCCGATCAGAGTAACTGCAATGCGTCCGGACGCGCACCGGGAAATACGTTCTGCAACTGCGAAGCGGATAAGCCCCAGGTCCTGCCAAGTAAACCACCGAGCAGGTTCCGATAGTTGTTGAGCACCGGGTAATCGCGGTTTTGCAGCAGGCTTTGTGGGTTGACCGCCACCTGTTCACCCGCGATGCGTCCACCGCGAACGTTGCCGCCAAGTACCCAGTACACCGTGCCATGTCCGTGGTCGGTGCCCCTGGCGCCGTTTTCACGAAAGGTGCGGCCGAACTCCGAGATCACCACCACGGTGGTGTTGTTCCATTCATCCCCCAGCGCCCGGGCATAGGCGACCAGGCCTTCACCGAGGTTCGCCAGGTTGTTGGCCAGTTGGCCGCTGGTGCTGCCTTGATTGACGTGGGTATCCCAGCCGCCGACATCGACGAAACCCAGTCGGTACTGGTCGCGCATCAGCGTCGCCATGCGCCGGGTCTGGGCCGCGAAGTTCTGTGCATTCGGCGCGCCACGATTGGCCTTGACCATCTCTTCTTGCAGATCCCTTGACACCTGCTGGCGCAGTTCAAGGCCACCGGCTGCGGAAGCGGCATAAGGTGTGTTTTGGTACATCGACGAAAGAATCGCCGATTGTCGAGCATCGAAGGCCGGTTTCGAGGTACCGCGCAAGGAGATGTTAGGGATGGCGTTGCCGCCCTGAAAGCTCAGGGGCAAGGCATCGGTGAAGGCAATGGGCGCACTGTTCGGCACCTGACGCGACAAGCGTGCAAGAAAGCCAGAGTCGTAACGGTTGCGCTGTTGGGTCGGTTCGCCAGACTCGATATTGTCCTGGGTTTCGAAGTGACTGCGGGACACGTCATCGGTCCCGGCGAACGGCACGAAGGCGATCTGCTTGCGTTGCCACAACGGGTAGATCGAATCACGTAAAACCGGATTCAGGCCCCAATGGCTGTCCAGTGCAATGGCACTGTTGGGGTTATGCGAGTCCGGCCGGGCGATGGCGAGAGTTGGACGCGACTCGTAGTAAAAATCGCTGGAGTAGGGCACCAGCAGGTTGTTGCAGTCGTAGCCGCCGCGCAGAAAGACGATCAGAAAGCGCGGTGCCGAAACAGGGGCGGCGAACAGCTTTGCACTAAACGACAAGGACGGCAGTGTCGCGGCGGCCGCAGCGGCAACCAGCAGTTCTCGACGATTCATGGCGGTACCTCATTACGCGGTTCAGCGGTTATTGAAGTCAGGTGAGGCGAGCAAGAAGGTGTTCCATTCCTGAGGCGACACGGCCTTGTTCAGCGCGGCAAGGGTCGTTGCTGAAAGGTGTGGAGAGATGGCCTCGTAGAACAACGGTGTAGTGATCATCGGAAACCCCGGACCGGGCAGGTTGCTACCTTGTGGGGTAAACAATCGGTTATCCCCACGCCCGATTGCCCGGGCGATTTCGAAGCGTTTGGACATCTGCCCCGAGCTCGACCAACCGCTGGATTCCAGAGGCCAGCCGTCCGGTGTCACGCGACCGAATACTGGCTGTCCCAACTGATTGAGCCAATTGATCATCGGTCTGGCGTTGGCCAGCGGCTTACCGTCATAGGCCAGCCGCACCGCCGACACCACAAACTGCATCGGGTCCTTGAATTTGGTAGCAGTGCTTTGCAGCAACTCCTTCGACTCGAACAACGTACGCATCACTTGGGCGATATCGCCGTCGCTGTCCTGGAAGGTCTTGGCCATCCGCTCCACCAGCGCGGGTGGCGGCTGATCGGCAACGAAGTATTTGGCCAGCTGTTGCGAGACAAAATGCGCACAGGCTTTCTGCCGGGTAATCAGCTCCACGGCCTGACGGATCTCGTCAAAGCCGCTGCCCTTGATCGGATGGCCGAGCAGTACCTTGTCGCTAAAGTCGTGACGACGAGGATTGAATTCGAACAGCCCTTCGCGCACCACCAAGGCCTGTAACCGAGGAGCAAATTTCTGCGTGCGACCATCGAGCGGCATCAGCCCGGCACCGGTCAGAATCAACGCCAGTTGCTGGACGTCTTGTTGGGTATAGCCGGAGCCGACACCCAGGGTGTGTAGCTCCATCAATTCGCGGGCGTAGTTCTCGTTGACCTTGCCCTTGGCATTTTGCGCGTTGTCCAGGTACTCAAGCATCGCCGGACTCTTGAGGGTGGCCATCACCAGATCCTTGAACTTACCCAGCGCGTGTGGGCGGATTGCGTGTTCTGCGTAGTCCGCCGTCAGCACCCGTATGCGAGCTTTGCCCTGAAACACGCTGAAGTGGTTGAGCCAGAAACCCACCAACTGCTCTTTGAGCTGATTGGGCCCATACACTGCACGCAACAGCACGGCTTCACGCGCTTGTTCTGCAAGTTCGTTGGCTTGTTGTTGCGCATCTTTTTTCGCGGCGTTTTTGGCGTCTCCTTCGGGCATGGCCTTGAACTGTTCCTGCTGGCTCTTGAATGCCTGTAACAAGGATTCGGGCGACGTGCTCAATACCGGATAACTGTGCAACAGCGCGTTGATTGCCGGTGGCAGCGGGTCATTGATGCGGTCGGCCAATTGGGCTTGAAGCAGGCCCTCGCGCCCCATGCTGCGCAAGCGCGCGAGGTTGGCGGCATCCAGATCGAAGCCATCGCGACGCAGCCAGGCAATGTCGCTCGAGTTGAGCGCTGCGGGTGTGCCGGCCAAGGCGAGTGAGGGAAACAACAGCAAACAGGCCGACAGGCACAACGGGCGCAAAACGGCATGTGACATGTGCATGTAGGAGGTTCCCGAGTATCAAGAGAGACGTCGACTGCAGCCAGTGTAGTTTCCACCCGTGCAGCTGACGCTATGCTGAATAACGTGCATCTAGAACAGCTCGACAAAGATGGCGTTGCGCGTGTTCTTGCAGGTTCTGCGAGCTGTGGAAGGTCAAGTTTTCTTTACACAGTTCCTGTGGGTTGGTTCAGGTATTAGACAGATATCTGCTGGTACAAATATTCATACGCCAAGCAGGAGCGCGGCGGTAAAGGGGGCATGGTTTTACAGGGTTACTCTATTGGCCGATGAGCCTCAGGAGGCAGCATGTTGTTACGTTACGCGGCATTGGTAGCAGTGGTCATCGCGGCCTCCGGTTGCGTACAGGAGCGGGTGGTTCACGACCGGCGTCCGCCGCCACGCGAGTACGTCGAAGTCATCGCACCGCAGCCACCACCGGTCCAGGTGATCGAAGTGGAGCCCGCGGGCCGGCCAGGTTATGTCTGGTCGCGCGGTTACTGGCGCTGGGAAGGCGGGCGTTATGTCGCCGTTCGCGGGCACTGGGAACCGGAACGCCGGGGTTATCGTTACGTGCACCCGCATTGGGAACAGCGCAACGATGGCTGGCATTGGCAAGGCGGGGGCTGGGCCCACTAGATCCAGCGTTTCGCCGAATTAAAAGAGCGACCTTCGGGTAGTTCCTGTCAGTTAAGGCACAAGCCTGTGGGAGCGAGCCTGCTCGCGATGACGGCATAACATTCAACATTAAGTTGAATGACCCATCGCTATCGCGAGCAGGCTCGCTCCCACATGGATTGCGCATGCCTGACATCGGCGTAACCACCTTCACCACATCACCTACCCACCGAGTCTTGACGAACTTGGCGGGTCCGTCGCTTACTGGCGCCCCACGGGCGAAACGCCGAGGCTAGTGCGTCGCTCATGTCCTGATCCGTTACAGGAGTACGCGATGAGCTGGTCTGCCAAACAGTATGTGGCTTTCGAAGATGAGCGCACGCGCCCGGCGCGCGATTTGCTGGCGGCTATCCCGAGCACCGATGCGCGTTCGGTGATCGACATCGGCTGCGGCCCCGGCAACTCTACCGAATTGCTCGTGCAGCGTTTTGCCAACGCCAAGGTGCGCGGCCTGGACAGCTCGGCCGACATGATCGACGCTGCCCGCAAACGCTTGCCGGACGTACGCTTCGACACCGCCGATATCGCCGCCTGGAGCGAGCCCGGCCCGTTCGATGTGATTTTCGCCAATGCGGTGTTCCAGTGGTTGCCCGACCACGCCACGCTGTTGCCGTCGCTGGTGGCCAAGCTCGCACCCGGTGGCAGCCTGGCGATTCAAATGCCCGACAACCTCGATCAACCGTCGCACCGGATGATGCGTGAAGTCGCCAATAACGGGCCTTGGGCCAGCAAGCTTGCGGACATCGCCGGGAAACGGACGCCCCTCGACGATGCCAACACCTACTACCAGATGCTGTGTTCGTGCGCCTCGCGGGTCGATGTGTGGCGCACCACCTACCATCATCCGCTGGCGGGCGGTCCCGCGGCCGTGGTCGAGTGGTTCAAGGGCAGCGGTTTGCGGCCGTTTCTTGAACCGCTCGACGAGGCGGAAAAAGCGCAGTACCTCGAGCAATACCTGGCTGCGTTAGAGCCATTCTTCCCGGTACTGGCCGATGGTTCGGTGTTGCTGCCGTTCCCGCGTTTATTCATTGTGGCGACCCGCTAAAGGCCGTTGCTGCATCAGGACTGAGGCTGTTGCCCTCAGCCCTGTTGCAACACTTTCAACGCCGCCGAGGCGAGGAAGCCGGAGCGGCTTTTCTCTTCCGGGTGATGCAGCACGTATTCGTCGATACGGGTCAGCAGATAGCCGGGCAGGGTGATGTTGAGTTTCTGAGCCTTGCCCAGGTACTTGGTGACATCGATGTCCACTAATGCCCAGGTAACGCCGGCGTACTGCGGATTGGCCGCGTGTACGGTGACCTTGTTGGCGGGCGGAATCGCCGATCCGTCTTCGGCGAGTATCTCGAAGTGGCCTTCGATGGCTTCGCGCGCCATGGCGATCGCATCGTCCAGGTCATCACCGGCCGAGAAGCAGCCCGGAATATCCGGCACTTCCACGCCCCAGGCGTGTTCGTTATCGCCCATAGAAATCGCAATTGGGTAAAGCATGTACGTTGTCCTCCGGGTGCTGTTCGCCGACTCAATACAGCAGGGCCTGTTGCAGGATGCTGACGGCCGTTTTGGTCAGTAAATCCTTTTTCGGGTGTGGGACGGTGACCAGGCCGGGCTTCGTGGGATGCTTGAAGTGGTGGTGACTGCCCCTGACCCGTACCAGATACCAGCCGTCTGCGACGATTTGGGTTATCAAATATCGGCTATTCACATCACTTCCCTGTGCTGTGTAGGTGGTTACTATACCTACTGAAAATAAGTTATCAACACTATAACCACCGCGGGTGGCGACAGAATGGATGAGTGGTAGGGAACAGTGTAGGAACCACCGCAAGACACGGTGTCCAGGAGCAGCGCTGGAGTGTTTCTGATTCCTTCAAGCCAGTTCAACGCGTGTTGCTGCTGAACGGCGGGCATAAAAAAACCGGTCACTGAGGACAATGCCAGTCAATTAAACGCAATCCATGTGGGAGCGAGCCTGCTCGCGATAGCGGTGGGTCAGTCAACATTGATGTTGGATGTTATACCGTCATCGCGAGCAGGCTCGCTCCCACAGGTTTGTGCCTTAACTGACTGGCATTGGTCACTGAGGACCGGTTTTTTCATGTCTCTGCATCCCCGTCAAACCATCGCGGTGTTGGACACTTCACGCAATCTGGACAGAGAAAGACCAATGCCGATCATCACGGAGTCGCTACTCAAGCAGCTGATCAATCAATACCGCATTGGTATAGATCAAGCTTCCATCGCTTGCTCGATGTCCGACCAGATGGAACTGACCGCGTTCGTGTTGCAAATAGACGCGCATTTGGCAGTCGGACAAGGGGCCGTATCCCTCAGGCAGGATCAAATCCATTGAACTCATGTCGACATCGACCATGGCTTCACGCTCATGGGTCTTCTGCAGGCGTTCTTCAGCTTCCTCCAGGCGCAGGTGGAGGGGGGCATCGACGTCAAAATGGATCTCTCCCACCGGGGTGGATTTTTGGGCGCCGCTGATTTTGCACCAGCCTTCGATCGTCAAGGCACTCATGACGGAACCTCCGTTGTGGACTGCTGGACTCTGTAGCTCGGGCCGCTGCTGGTCGATCGCTACTGTCCGTAATCAGAAATTAAGTATAGCTGGCAACCGGGCCTCGCTTAGGGGCGTGGGGCTCGACCCTGATTCTTTTGACTGATCGGAAACAAGTCGCTATGCCCAATCCAGTACCGGGAGACGTGATGCTGAATTTCTTTAGCTATAGGTGGCGAATGGATTTAAATAATTAACTTGTTGTTGGAGTTGGAGTTGGAGTGCTCGTGCGTCACGGTACTTCAGGAGAAGCGCGTGCTCCGTTCCTGCACTATACTTCTTGCTGACTTTACCGTCAGGAGCAGTGGTGCTTGTCTGCTCTGCTGGGACGTCAGATTAATATTAATTTGACGATGCTGTTAAGTGGCGATGCTTTTGCATAATCCACGCGTAACAGGAATAGGATGAAGAGAAAATGGCAATAGCAATTATCTTGATTCTAATCGTTGTTGCATCAGTGTTGTTCAATATTCTGGCGCCTTGGCATGCGACACCGGCCGCTTCCAACTGGGGGTCGATAGACACCACCCAGTTCATCACCCTGGTCATCAGCGGAATATTTTTCATCGCCATCACGGTATTTATGGCGGTCGCCGTGATGCGTTATCGTCATAAGGACGGTGCCAGGGCGGCTTACCAGCCAGGCAATAAAAAGTTGGAGTTATGGTTAATTATCGTTACGTCGGTCGGTATTGCCGCGATGTTGGCGCCAGGCCTGGTTGTTTATAGTGATTTCGTCCGGGTGCCGAAAAAAGCTTATGAACTTGAAGTGGTTGCCCAACAGTGGCAGTGGGCTTTTCGTTTTCCCGGTCGAGACGGGAAGTTGGGAAAGTCGGATATCAAGTTTGCTGATTCCATCAACCCTTTCGGTCTTGATCCCAAGGATCCTGCAGGGCAGGACGATATATTGATACTCAACAATGAAGTTCACCTTCCGCTCGATCAGCCGGTAAAAGTTTTACTGCGTTCTAAAGATGTGCTGCACGATTTCGATGTACCGCAAATGCGCGGCAAGATGGACATGGTGCCGGGGATGGTGTCGTACTTTTGGTTTACGCCAACTAAAACCGGGCAATATGAAATTATGTGCGCTGAATATTGTGGCGTAGGGCATTACAACATGCGCGGCCATATGATCGTGGACGAACAGAACGCCTTCGATCAATGGCTGAGCAGCCAACCGACTTTTGCGCAGACATTAGCGGCAGCTACCAAACCCAGTCGCGACAGCGTGCTGGAAAAAGGCCGACTGTTGGTCGAGAAGTACGGTTGCAACGCCTGCCATAGCCAGGATGGCAGTGCCAGTCTCGGCCCGGGATGGAAAGGGCTGTACGGCCGCACTGAACAGCTTGCCGATGGCACCAGTGTGCAGGTCGATGAGGCTTACCTTAAATCGGCGATTCTCGATCCAAAGGCCCGGCGGGTGCAGGGCTACCCGCCGGTCATGGTGGCCTATACTCTCAATGATGATGAACTGGGTGCTCTCGTCACCCTGATCAAATCACTGGGTACCGCGCGCCAAGGCGATGAGCTTTCTGCCCCAGGTGAAGACTTGGCGGCGCAGGGACAGCAACTGGCCAAGTCGTTCGGCTGTCTGGCCTGCCACAGTGTCGATGGCAGCAAGGGCGTCGGCCCCAGCTGGCAGGGTCTGTATGGCAAGACAGAAACCCTTGAGGACGGTACGAGGATAAAGGTCGATGAGGACTATATAAAAGAATCGGTTCTTAAGCCTAACGCCAAAATCGTCAAGGGTTATGCACCCATCATGCCGACCTTTACGCCGAGTGATAAGGAGTTGAGCGCACTGATCGCTTTTATCAAATCCAAAGCGAATGCCGACGCTGACGCGAGCAAGGCGGAGCCAGGAAAGTAGCCGTAAGCAGCCAGCAATACACCGAAACTTCAGTTGGAGGATGACGTGATGGCCTATGCGGAGCAAGCCGAAACAGAAGCACTGCACGAGCCCAAAAGTTTCCTGACCAAATATATCTGGAGTCAGGACCACAAGGTCATCGCCATTCAGTATTCCTTGACGGCTATATTCGTGGGCATCATCGCCGTGGTGTTGTCCGATTTGATGCGCTTGCAGATAGGCTTCCCCGGTAGTTTGGGGTTCATGGACGCCAGTACTTACTATCAAGCGATGACCATGCACGGCATGATCATGGTCATTTATTTGCTCACCGCCTTGTTTCTCGGTGGCTTCGGCAACTATCTGATCCCGCTGATGGTGGGGGCCCGTGACATGGTCTTCCCCTACGTCAACATGCTGAGTTACTGGACCTACCTGCTCGCGGTACTGGTGTTGCTCGCCAGTTTCTTTGTTTCTGGCGGCCCCACCGGTGCGGGCTGGACGCTCTATCCGCCACAGTCCATTACCAAGGGGACACCGGGGACCGAGTGGGGCATCGTACTGATGCTCGTCTCACTGGCGATTTTTATCGTCGCAACCACCATGGGCGGGTTGAACTACGTCACCACGGTGTTGCAGGCGCGCACGCACGGCATGACATTGTTTCGCATGCCGCTCTCTGTATGGGGAATCTTCATGGCCTCGATCATGGCCTTGCTGGCTTTCCCGGCGTTGTTTGTCAGCGCGATCATGACGCTGTTCGACAAGCTGTTGGGCACCAGTTTCTTTATGCCGGCGATCATCTCGCTGGGGCAGCAGCTCGATCACCAGGGTGGCAGCCCAATATTATTCCAGCACCTGTTCTGGTTCTTCGGCCATCCGGAAGTCTATATCGTTGCTCTCCCAGCGTTTGGTCTGGTCTCCGACTTGATCAGCACGCATGCGCGTAAAGGTATCTTCGGCTACCGAATGATGGTGTGGGCCATTATTGCGATTGGCGTACTCAGTTTTGTGGTCTGGGCACACCATATGTATGTCAGCGGAATGAACCCGTACTTTGGCTTTTTCTTCGCCACCACCACCTTGATCATCGCGGTGCCGACCGCACTGAAAGTCTACAACTGGATTCTGACCCTGTGGCGGGGCGACATTCATCTGACCGTACCGATGCTGTTTGCCCTGGCCTTTATCGTCACCTTTCTGGTCGGCGGTCTGACCGGGTTGTTTCTCGGCAATGTGATCGTGGATATTCCGCTTTCGGATACCTATTTCGTCGTGGCCCATTTTCATATGGTCATGGGTGTCGCACCGGTACTGGTGGTGTTCGGCGGCATTTATCACTGGTTCCCGAAAGTCACCGGGCGCATGACAAACGAAACTCTGGGCAAGCTGCATTTCTGGATTACCTTTCTCGGCACCTACGCGATTTTCTTTCCCATGCACTACCTGGGTTTCCAGGGCATGCCACGCCGCTACTACGCCTATGACAACTACGCGTTCATCCCGCAGTCGGCGCAAGAATTGAATTCTTTCATTACGGTGGTCGCATTGATCGTCGGCGTTTCCCAACTGCTGTTCCTGTTCAACCTGGCTTGGAGCACTTTCAAAGGCAAGCCCGCAGGCAGTAA
Organism: Pseudomonas sp. 05N432; assembly: GCF_056396945.1. Classification (NCBI taxonomy): domain Bacteria; kingdom Pseudomonadati; phylum Pseudomonadota; class Gammaproteobacteria; order Pseudomonadales; family Pseudomonadaceae; genus Pseudomonas; species Pseudomonas sp. 05N432. Next base: position 312,145 of record NZ_JBFTMM010000002.1, read on the forward strand.
CCCCTGGGGCGCGGCCAGTCTGGAATGGCAAACGCCGGACACCCCGCCGGTACACGGTAACTGGGGCGCGAAGCTGCCGGTCGTGCATCGCTGGGCCTACGACTACAGCATGCCGGGAATAGACCAGGATTTCGTTCCGCAAACGGTCTCCGACGAGGAGCTGGAGCAGATGCGGCAACTCAGTGCAGGAGCCAGTATTGCGGACGTTAAGACATGAACAGGCTGCTATTGAGAAACGCCGACGGTGCTGACCCCGGCGGTAGTTGGAGTGGTGGTCCTGAGGATGTTCAGGCCGCCGAGGTTGCCGATAGAATCCAAAACGCAAGAGTCGGCCTGCGCTTGTTTCTGGCCGTGGTGAGCTCGTTATTCTTTCTCTTTTTGGTTGCCTTTATCGAACGCTCGCAAATGGCCGACTGGCGACCCCTGACGGAGCCCTTGGCGCCCTTGGCCAACCTATGGCAGCTATGGCTGAATACGGCTTTTCTGGTATTCAGCTGCATCGCCCTGCAGTGGTCGCGTATGGCCGCCCGACAGGGGCGACTGGACGCAACGGTCATTGGTTTTGCAGTGGGGGGTGTATTTGCCGTTGCCTTTCTGACGGGACAACTCTGGGTTTGGCAGCAGTTTGTCGCCTGGGGCTACTTTGTCGCCAGTAATCCGGCCAACAGTTTTTTCTACCTGTTGACTGGCCTGCACGGGTTCCACCTGCTGGGCGGGCTGATCGCCTGGAGCAGAACCGTCGCTAAATTCCTGCATCACGTTCCGTTGCCGCAACTCAGCGCCAGCGTAGAGCTCTGTGCCATCTATTGGCATTACTTACTGGGTCTTTGGTTCGTGCTATTCGCGCTGCTGACCAGTACGCCGGCAACCTATGAAGCCATTGCCAGATTCTGCGGCCTGAGGTGAAAAGCCATGGCATCGCACCCGCTAGCCCCACTCGAGTCCAGTTCATCCAACCCACCCAGCTCGCCACCTGCAACGGGATGGCAGGGCATCGCCAACGACTGGGCCTCGGACAGAGAGGCTTTCAGGCAGGTGCCTTGGGGCAAGGCGATGATGTGGATATTCCTGCTCAGCGATACGTTTGTATTTACCTGCTTTTTAACCGGCTACATGTCGGTACGCATGACGATCACCAGCGCCTGGCCGAACCCCAGTGAAGTGTTTGCATTGACGATCGGCGGCAGAGAAATCCCGCTTATTCTGATCGCCATCATGACCTTTGTGCTGATCAGTAGCAGCGGCACCATGGCCATGGCAGTCAATTTCGCCTATCGCCATGATCGCGCGAAAACCGCTGCCCTGATGCTGGCGACCGCAGCCTTCGGGGTGACCTTCGTCAGCATGCAGGCATTTGAATGGAGCAAGCTCATCGCAGAAGGAGTGCGTCCCTGGGGGAACCCCATGGGGGCGGCGCAATTTGGTGCCAGCTTTTTCATGATTACCGGTTTCCACGGGCTGCATGTGTCAGTCGGCGTCATCTACCTCAGCATTGTGGCGATGAAAGTATTGCGCGGAGATTATGAGCGCTCCGGAAACTATCAGATCGTCGAGATAGCCGGGCTTTACTGGCACTTCGTGGACCTGGTGTGGGTGTTTATTTTTGCTTTCTTCTATTTATGGTAGGTCGTGAACAGCTTCTGAAGAGGAGCACTGATGATGGCGCATACCCAGGGTCAGCAACATCCAATCAGCTTGTACCTTAAAATCTGGGGGCTGTTATTCGTCCTCAGCACGCTGTCGTATCTCGTCGACTATTTTCACTTCCAGGGCTACCTCCGGTGGTTCCTGATCATCACGCTCATGTTGTTGAAGGCAGGTCTGATTGTCTCCGTCTTCATGCACATGGCCTGGGAACGGTTGGCCATGGTCTACGCCATATTGGTGCCACCGTTGTGTTTACTGGTACTCGTCGGACTGATGGCCACCGAGGCTGATTATGTGTTCCTCAGCCGGGTGATTTTCTTCGGCCAATAAGCGACGTCCGGATGGCACTTCCGGACGCCCTCAAGCCTGCGGGGCTAACCCGATATCACTCGTTTGAACTGATGCCATTTGTGCTGCCAGGCGACTGTCCAGTGGGGGGCTGCCGTTCCCGTGCCGGCGATCTTCAGCCTTGGATGATGTTCGATTACCCGGTCCAGTACCGATTCCTGATCCGGCTCAACATCCACGAAGAAGATATGTTTACCCTCGTCGACCACCTGTTTAAAACTGCGGAAGTGAGTGTTTGGCACCTGGATTCCAAAAAAACCGCCTTCCCAGATGCTGAAGCCCAATATAACAATGGCAAGGAAGATAAAAGGCATCCAGCCTGCAGCGGATTCGGTCCAGCCCAGCCAATAGGCGCCACCCAGGACCAGCGCCGCGAGTGGTATGCCGACCACCGCACCAATCTCGCCAGAGTGAACAGTATCTTGCTTCATTAACGAGTTAACTTCGTGGAGGTGATGTTCTTCAACATCAGCCACTTCTTCACTGAGCACATGAATTTGTTCGGTATTGATGCCGTTGGCTTCCAGTTCATTTTCAACGGTTTCAAGATCGTCGAGATTGTCACTGATGTAATAGTGCCGATTCATACCACACCTCCCATCTCGTGCTTGCTGTGGACCTCCTCTGTCCTGCAGCCGTTAACTGAGATTTGCAGTCGGTATCTGTAGCGGTAGGGGACGTTGCAGACTTCATGCAATTTGAAAGAAGTATAGCATTCGCTAGCATGCGTGATTTGCAGTGTCAAGATCTGGAGAAGGCGCCGAAACAGCGCCCCCTTGTAACGTCAGGACGGTTCTGCATCCATGCGTCGCGCAATCACATCCAGCACATCGCAACCGTCGCGCAAAGGTATGCAGCAGAGCAATGCGAAGTCGCTGAGAATGACCGAGTCAGTGGTGATGTCACCCCGCATCGCGAGGTTTTCAAGAATCTGCGTCACGGCTCGGATTCTGTAGCTGGCCGTGCTGAGCAGTGAATGCAGCGGTTGAGTGGTGTTGACGAACAGGGAGGGTAGGTCGTCGGCGTTGCTGGTTAAGGCCATGTATTCATTCATGAGTGATCACCATGTAGTTGGAGGACCCCACCACTCAATTGTCGCCAAACAAATGGGTGGCAGCTGTACGCGGGTTGGCGAACCGGACATGGCATAACCGGCAGATCCTAGGATCTCCCACGCACAGCTACCAAAAAACAGGCAGCTAAGTGCGTTCAAAAGCGCTCCGAAACTGCTCGGAAGCTTCTGCACCATGTCGTCGAGTCGCCAAACCCGACACGCCATTTGGGCGTCGGCCGACTATAAGCCTCGTGACAAAAGCACAGCAATGCGCAAGTGTACGGACAATTCCCAGTGTCGTGTGGGACATTGCCTTTTCGGAAATTGGCTTCTTTGTGCCACCAGTAAATGGGTGGTCGACACTGAATTTGGCTGGTGTTAACAGGTTGTTCAAGGGTGGAAGAAACAGTGCTTCACTAAATCCCGCCCACAAAAAACCGGCCACTTGGACCGGTTTTTTTATGTCTCTACATCTCCCGTCAAAACCACCTTGACGTGAGACCAAATTCGATTGGAGCGGGTGAAGGGAATCGAACTCTTAATGGACACGGAGGTGCGAATGTTGTGTAGGTGTGTAGGTGCGCGAGCGGCGTTCGCCCCTGGAATCGTTGGCTACACAGATGACCCTCCAGTAGAGACAGGCCAAGCACGCCGGCCAGACTGGCGCACAGAGCCGCTTCAACAACTGCGAGGTATGCATGAGCATCCCCGTGCTCATGCCTCGCCGTTTAGGCCTCCCTACGTTCTCTTCTCTTTCGCCCTCCAATCCTTGCTGTAGAGCAGTTTGTCGCGGTGTAGTTGTAATACCTTATTGGTTTGCAGGATTTTCTGAGTTGCGCTGTTGAACTTCTTTGCCTCATCAAAAGCTAGGAAAATTTGCTTTTGTTTGAAGGAGGCCAGGATCTTAATGATATGTTCAGTGGCGGCAATTTCGATGTTTTTGTATATCATCGAATCATGGATGACGAATGGCAGGCGCGTGAGCGACAACATTGATAGGTCAAACCCGACCAATCCCGCATACGATTTGCCTGTTCCAGTATCCAGTGGAGAGGTGAAGCTGTAAGAGTTGGCACTCTTAATACGAAGCTGTGACGGGTTACGCTCAGGCCCGTAAACAAGGTTGTTGAATTTCTCAAGTTTCTGATTGATAGCGCCTTCAATCTCAAGGAAGATTTTGTCGTAGATAGCATCTAGGCGTGTTTTGGAAGCTGTCTCGCTATCATCAATGGAAACCTTCTGCTCGAAGAATTTATTTTCTTCCCTAGCCTTGTCGGTAACCTCTTTGAGTTCAAAAACCTTCGCGAATAGGTCTGTTGGGGTGCCTTTAGCTTTAAGGGTGAGTTTTATTTGTTCATCAAGGTCGGTGATGAGGCCGGTAATCTCAGACTCATTTGCGACCAAAAGCTCAAGTTCACTTTTAAGTTCTTTGCTTACTAGCTTGCCAATTTTTGCGTGGAATTGCTCTACCTGCTCGAGGCGCTCGAGGTTGGCCTCTGGGAAGAACTCAGCAACGAGGGCTATGTTTGCAGCCAGGCGAGGGGATACGCCAGAGAGATCTCTCTGAAGTTTTTCTCTTCTAGCCGAAATCAGATTTCTCTTATTGATCATCTCATTTTTGGTTTGTTGGATGGCCCTTAGTTTTTCATCGAACAGGGCTTCGTATGCGGTGATGGCACCGGCGAAGTTATCCTTGATGTCACTGATGGCTTGCGCATTGGTTTTAATGAGCTGATTGTTGGATTTATACTTGGTCATCGTGATCCGTGGGATAATTTCCGCAGTCATCGACTTCCTCATCAAATCTTGTTTATCTTTCAAGATCTGAAGTACAGCCCGCTCCACGGAAACATCACCCGTGCGTTCAAAGAGATCGAGCAACCTGGCCACGCCCGCGCTGAGTCTTTCTTTTGAAGCTCCTGCTAATGGATGATCTGGATCAGCTTCTCCCTTGTTCCATATCCGAGCAAATGGGCCAACGATGGATCGGAAGGAACTCTCTAGCTCAGACAGATCATATAGGCTTTTGAGCTTCTCTCTATACGCTTCAAGTGATATTTCGTCTTCTTTGACATGATTAGAGTTGCAGATTTCAACAACGTCTGGCTGCTCAGTAGATCTAGTGACGAATAGGGGGACACCACCGAAGTCAAATGTGATTTCGTATGAATGGCTCCCAAGCACCTTAATCACTCCGGCGTCGTCTACCAATAGGCTACTACCGCCCATTGCGAAGTCGATTACCAAGAGAGTTGATGATTTGCCAATGGAGTTCTTTGCTTCATCATCACCAAGGACAATGTTTAGCCCGGCATGGAATTCAATAGGGCTTTGATTGAATAGGTTGCACTTTATCTGTTTAAGCATATTCAATCACTCCAGTTTCATCCTGAACATCTAGATAGCCTAAGAAAAATAAAACATCCATCGCAGCAAGAAATTCAGATGCGTCTAAGAATTGATCGCGAGTCTTGGCGAGGGCTTTGGCTACAGTTTCACCAAGCTCCTTCTCTGCTAGGATGGCGTGCATCTTGAAAATGGTGGATTCTTCAAGCTTGGTAAACTTACTAGGCACTAGCATCGAAAACCTCGCAGTTTTGCACAAAGAATGAAGTTATAATCTTCGAGACGTCCAGCGACTTACCGCTCTTGGCGCTGATCCATTGAGCGATATAATTGAAAATGACATCCTTGTTGTCGGGGTGCTCTCTGTGCATCGCCCAGAAATAGGTATTAACTTGGTTGAGTAGCATTTTTACGGCTGCTTGATCCCGTTGCTCAAGCAGCCGCAGTTCATCACGGATTGTCACGAAATAGCCAACCACATCGTGTCGTATGTTGCGCTTCAGGATGTTACTTGCACCTTTCTTTAGTTTCTCTTTCAAGGTGAAAGCATTTAGCTCTAAGTCAAAGGCGACAAGGTTTTCGTCGTCCAGATCGGCGAAGGACTCAATCAGCTCTTTTATCTCTATCCTGAGGCTGTGCTCAGAAATCGACTTTCTGGCATCCGTATCTCGGATGAAACCGTCCTTGATTTCCCGCAACCGATCATACTCTGCAATTTTAAAATCCTTGTCATACTTCCGGTGACAAGAAGGGCACAAGCAGATCACGTTATCGAGCCCGTTGATGTCGATAGGGATCGTGTGATTTACCAGTGCCAAAGTTTGAGCGGTAGTTGGGTTCAGAGGATAGATGTGAGCGACTTCATAAAACTTTCTAGGGTTTTTTGAACCTGGCTTCTTATCTATGATTACACGAGCGCAAAGCGGACAGATACCACCTGTCTCCGCATAAAGCATGCTGTGCTCTTCAGGATGGTATGTTGTCCTTGCATTCGCCATATAAAACCTAAATTGTCTGCATGCCACTCAGGGCTGAGCAGTGCCCCGGCTGGCTGATATAAGAGTGATGAACAGGCGCAGGTATAAGCTCCATACGGCATGATGGGATCGCCTGACCTACGGATGGTTGGGAGGGTAGCAAGACGCTGTCAGCCGACGCGGCGGCTGCGCTTGTTGATATAAACACGCTGCTTTCGCAGGTTGCCTTTTCAAGATTCCACATTCCCTGTGCCTGATTTCCACTTGTCCTGCGCAACATAMCATTTTGCCATCATCGCCGGTATAGCCAAGCCCCATCTTTTGAGGGCGGGACAACCGATKGCAGTGTCAGCATCATTGAAGCTGTGAGGTATGATCGTCGGAGCTTGCCTCCCTCAAATCAGGCTTGGAATGATGCTGAAGGTTTTGAAGCGCGTCTTTAACGTCCTCTATCCCGACCGCCGTCCCGATTGGGAGCAGAAGAGTAAAAAGGTGACAGATTCATTTATCAGCGAATAGCCAGGTCGATCATGACTCGACCAAATCCCTAGCATAAATAAAAAGCCATCAAGGCGGTTTTTCCCCAATCCCCCTGCGCCTTATCCTAATCCACCGAAAGTCACTCTTCACCGCCCCCCATCTCACGATCCTCAAACGCAGAACGCACGGCCTCCACAATGCGTTCTGCCATGCGCTCATCTTCAAGCTGCGGGTACCCTTTCTTTAGCTTGCCGGACACCACCCAGCCGTTCTCCTTGATGGAGCGAATGATGCGGTTCGCATCCTGGTCTGGCATTTCCAGTACTTCTTTCAGCCGGTCCTGAGCTTGCTGAAAGATCACCAGTACTCTGGCTTCATCCGCCATTTCCTTTCGAATCGTGTGCTCGACGACACGTGCGGTGTACAGGACGTGTTCGGTCAGATCGGGATAGCGCCAGGCAAAGCACGCGTCCTTGTATTCATCGAAGATGAAGTTGCTGCGAGTCCCGTCCTCATAGGTCACGAGTTCGCCGAACCGATAGTCCGCTGCGTAACGTCGCATGAACGGTCGCGAGAATACTTCGAGCGTACGGTCGTAGCCGGCCCTGAAGTCGATCGAACTCGTGATTGTGGCTGACACCGGCAGTATCACGCCGTCGGGCACTGCCTTATCCCGAATAAGGGTGTCGTTGATCAGGAAGCGATGAATCCGGCCATTGCCATCGCGCATGGGATGGATGTACACAAAGCCAAATGCCAACACAGCGGCACGTGCCACTGACTCCGCACCTCGAGTTGCGACCTCAAACTCGTTGAGTCCAGCCAATAGCTGAGCGAGATCCGCGTAATGTGGGGCAATGTAATGCACGATGTCCTCGCGCATCGTGGCTTGTCCCACGAACACAGGAGAGTGCCGCAAGCCCAGTCCGATAGCATCCCGCCCCAGAATGCCAGCTTGCAGGGACTGCAGGCTGTCGTTGCTCAACGGGTCTTCGATATGACCGCAGTACTGGCCAATGACATGGGCAAACCGCCGGATGCGATCGGCCTGGTCGGCTTCCTTTTCGATGAGAAAGCTTGCGCGTGATTCCTTGAACGTCAGCCAACTGGCCGTACGCATCAGGATGTCGGCACCAAAGGCCTGATCCAACTCATCCAACGCCTCGCGTAGATCGAATTGCAGTGCGTCCTGCACCGGTGCCGTACGACGAACCAAGGGGCAGAACTGCGCCGTCCCCGGCAGATTGTTATTGACTCGCCAACGCCGTGTTCGCAGTGCCTTGTGACGAGTCAGGTAATCTTGTGGCGAAAGTACATCAACATAACCGCCATTGGTCACGTCTGGCACATCCAGACGTTGCCCTGTCAGCCATTCGTAGAGAAATCCCGTACGGCGGGCGTACTGGCCGAATGGCTCCCGTCGACACCAGTCTTCGATAGGCTGCGGACCTGTGACCGCAAACAGGCGGGCGAAGAACTCGAGATGGATCTCTTCGTACTTGAGGCCGAATTCGAAATGTCCTGCGAAATCGTCTGCGGGCCGATAGCTTGCCGGATAGCGGTTCTCCACATTTCCGTCACTTTCGCGACTGACACGTACAGTGCCGATCATCGAGTCGACTCGTAGAGGCTGTGCCAGTGCGATGTCGTGACGGTTTGCGAGGGTCTTGAAACCGACTTGCATTGACGAAATCCTTTACTGGTGCAATGAAAACGCTAACAGAACATTGATCATATGCGAAAACGCTAATTTTCGTAGGCGTGAAAATGCTAACGCTTGATGAAATTTGATAATAAATCCGTGTTTTTAGAAAAAAACGCTAACAGACTTCAGGGTAGTCGCTAACGCCCCGAGAGCACTTACTCATCGATCAGCGGACAACGGACGAAAGTGGGGGAGATGCCTCAGAGCCCGATTCCACCAAACCCCAGGCACAAAAAAACCGGCCATCAAGGCCGGTTTTTTCTTTACCTGCATCCCCCGTCAAATACGATGTGTGTAGTGGTCAACTGATTCTGGTGACCTGCTCTTTAATTAAGGGGGCACTGTCCAGAAAGGAAGACAATACAACCTAACGCCAGAACCTCTTGAGGGAGTGCCTCGCCGCATGGTGCTGGAACTGTCGTGTTATTCAGCCTGATGCTGCGAAGGAAGCAATACGCTGTCAGAGCGTAAAGACGCTTGAGATCCTCCGACAGGATCCAGTCTGCAATGCCACCGAGGTGAGAGATCTCCGGAACTTCATCCAACAGTGTTTGGTGATCCGCCTCAGCAAGTCGGTAGTGCCGTTTGCCATCCGCCTGGGTGTCGACGGTCACTTTTCCTCGGGATTCGGTGCCAATCTCATGCCAAAAGGAAAATGCAAAACGCGCAAGGCCAAACAGGGGGTCCGCTCCTCTCACTGAGTCGTCCGGGTCAATGAACACAATTGGCCCATTTCCCTCTTTGCTGATCACGTTTCCAAAATGAAAATTCAAATGTGCAACATCGACGGAAGAGAACTTTTCGGACCTGGCAAAGTTTGATGCCTTTGTATAAATCTCGAACAAGGATTCGTTAAGCATTACACCATTGAAAATAGGACACTCAAGAAACATGGGGTCAAGACTCTTGATCGCGTCCCATTCTTGCTGCAGCTTACGAAGGAGGTCAAAGCGCTCTCCTTTCGCATTCTGGTACTCCCTGGAAATTGCCGGGCCAATCGTGGCCAGCGCTTTCTGCAGAGAGGCGCGTTTCGAAGTGTTGGCCAGTTTTGCGTCGAATACAATATTAGAGAGCGTGCTGCCCGAGATTTTTTCTAATGCGTAAAAGGCTCGTCCGTTTATCGCGCCTTCATGGATTACGGGAATCATCTGATCAGGATGGAGTTGGCATAGTGCCTTGATTTGCAAAACCTCCTTGGTCAGCTTTTCATTGAATTTTTCGTCCCTTGCCGTTTTGATAACAAATCCGGCGCTGAGAAGATCCACATCATGTGACTTGGCCATTAGCAAACACCTTCGAAGACAGAAACTTTTTTGCCTGCACTGAGAGTGCGTAGTGTTGCGAGCACAACGGCTGAGTAACCAATGGTGTTGCTGACATAGGATTGTACTATCACCTCGGACAGACCTTGTTTACTTAGGTAGCTTGGACGGTTGATTAGCAGATGCTTATCGTCGGCAACGAGACTACCGCAGCGAGGTTGGTAGCCATAAGCGCGGCTACCCAACGGCAAATCTGTAGCCATCGCGATGTATGGATAGTGCTCATGGACTTTAGCGGCAGCATCGATGATGTCGCTCTTGAGCAACATTCCCTGATCCGAAATTACAAACCGGTTGATTTGGTAGCCGGGAGCTTGGACTGGTGCACGAAGCGAAACAGTATTCAGCATGTCAGCCCATGGCAGAACCTTGCGGCGGCTTTGGACGATCTGAGAGAAGCTGGGGCGCAGGTTGTTGCGAGCATCCTGCATACGTCCTTCGAACGAACGGGTGCCCAGTACGCCGTTGGGAGTATCAGGATGCACAATGTCAGTTTGTACCGAGAGAATTGCAGTCGCGTCCTTGCCATGGCTCGCCAACGCTTCCAATAACACTCTTAACGACGCATGCATACCGTTTGACTGGCAGGAGCCTAAGCAGAACATCCCCGAGCTAACCTCTGTTGGAGCGACAGATGGCAATAGCTCATGCGATAAGTCAATCAAACAACCATAAATGCTTGGCAGGGCATCTGCTTCAGCTACACCGAGCACAATCGGCGCAACCTTCCTCACCTTCTGGGCGACGGCACTTTCCGGCAGAATATCGGATTTTGAAGTTGCAATGACCGCAAAGTCGAAGCGGCCTAACTCATTAATGTCATCTTTCGCAATATTCGAGAATACAAAATTTACGACATTCTCGTCGATTTTTATCTGGTTTGGCGATAGTACCTTAATTCGCTCAAGTGCGTTTGCTTGTGCCAAAGCTAACTTTGCTACGATGCCGTGAATCGGCAATAAATGAGGGTAATGCTTATCGGTAGATGGTGCGTTAGTGATTACTGTAGATATGAAAAAACCGTCTTGTGTAGGGTCATTCAATAGCAGTAAATTGGCGCCAATTTCAGCCCCGCAGCCGATCAGTAGGCAGGTCTTCATTTACATTATCCTTAATATAAAAATGGCCAAGTTACGCCAGTAGTTGCATAAAGTCGTCAGCTGCAAGTCCTTCAAGATCACTAGAGCTTGTGATCAATTTCTCGATGTTTTTCGAGCGCTCCGAACCGTAACGAACACTTGCATTGGCAGTGAACTTTTGCACCAGCAAGGGTAGACACTCAGATCTACGAACGCGATGTCCGACCGGGTATTCTATTGCTGCCACAAATGGTTCGATCTGAGCCTTGAAGCGAACGGTGAGGGTATTGCCGATTGAGCGCTTGTCGGGGGCATAGTAATTTGCTGTGTATTCCGGCTTTTCTTCACACCGAATCTTGTCGCGAAGCTGATCAACCCTAGGGTCAAACGCAATTGGCCCATCGAAGTCTTCGATGGTTAGATCGCCGTTTAGCGCAGCGACCGCGACCATGTACTGCAAGCAGTGATCACGATCAGCCGGGTTACCCAAAACTCCAACCTTGTTGATAATCTGCATCGCGGGTTTTTGAGTTTCAATGAAGATTTCGCTGATATCGTCAATAACGAGACCTTTTTCATGCATGAACGCATGAAGTTTGATTGCCCCCTCCACAGCGGTCTGCGCATGGTATTCGGCAGGATTGGGAACCTTGAAGAGGATGTTCTCAATGACATACTCTCCAAGTGGGCGGCCCAGCAGCATCTCTTTGCCTTGGAACACGGCATCATTGAAGCCCCAGCGTGGAGTGGAGAGCGCACTCGGGTAGCCCATTTCGCCAGATTGGCTGAACAGTGCGAGCTGAACCCCTCTCGCGGTCGCATCCCCAGCAGCCCAGGACTTACGCGTGCCAGCGTTTGGCGCGTGACGGTAGGTTCGTAAGGAATGACCGTCAATAAATGCATTGGATAATGCGTTTAACGCCTGCTCTCTGCTTAGCCCCATAAGAACGCTAGCAGCAATGCTTGAGGCGACTTTGACGAATATTACGTGGTCGATACCGAGCTTGTTGAAACAGTTTTCTAAGCACAGTACCCCATGGACTTCATAAACCTTCACCATGACATCCAGAACCGTGCGCATAGACACGGGCTCTCGTCCCGCTATTCTGTTGTTGCGGGAAACCCAATCTGCGACGGCGAGTATTGCCCCTAGATTGTCAGACGGATGGCCCCACTCCTGAGCAAGCCAAGTGTCATTGAACTCCAGCCATCGAATCAACGTGCCAATTTGGAATGCAGCCTCAATTGGCCCAAACTCCTCACCCGCTCCAGGTACTCGAGCCCCATTAGAAGCACCTAGCGTAAACTTCATGGTGCTAAGCAGTTGCTTGCAAGGCTCATTATCCAATGCCGCCAGTGCGCACCCGATCGAATCCAGCAACGCATAGCGCGCTAGCTCTAGTGATTGTTCGCTGCTGGGCTCGTTCGAATACACATGGTCAACGAGTTCTTGCATCAACGGATCAAACTTTTGATTTCCCAATTTGTCTCTCGAATATCGAATACCGTCAATCTAGAGTAATCTCTAGATCATTTTCGCAGGCGAGCGAGCCAGCAAACGTGAGTCAGCGAGTTATTTTTATAGGCTGTAACTTTCCTGGCAGGCGTCATCTGCTCTTCCGTGATCACGGACTAAACAATAATGAGACAGGTCTTTCTATTTTGTCACTGTGAATTTTTTCACATCTAGTTTGTGAATTTGGTGAGTGGGCCATCACGAAATATCTCTCTATTCTAGGGCGGAAATTCGATTCTCTGCCCTAGAGAGGTTCTTCACCTGTGAGCAGTAACTACTCCAAACAAGGATCACTTGCTGTGTATCGGACAGCATGGATCGTAACCGCTATTTTTATACTTTCGAATGCAGCTACCCCGCTCTACAGCTTTTGGCAGCAATCCTTGGGCTTCACTTCCGGCGTGTTAACGGTGATTTTTGCCTGCTACATTATCGGTCTTCTTCTAACCCTGACCGTCGCCGGACAGCTGTCCGATCACTATGGGCGCAAAGCCTTACTTCTGCCCTGTGTAGGTCTCGCTATCGTTGCTGCGATTCTATTTGATCAAGCCGATAGTATCGGCGTGTTGATGCTCGCGCGCTTCCTAACTGGCGTTTCAGTAGGCCTCGTTGTATCTGGCGGTATGGCAAATGTCGTTGAGCATGCTCAGCCACATCGCAAGCACTTTGCTTCGTTAATGGCATCTGTCGCAATGGTGGCTGGAGCAGGAACCGGGCCGCTATTGGCTGGGGTTGTGGCGCAATACTTCCCAAACCCGATTCAAACAGTCTTCCGAATTGAAATCGCGATTTTGTGTGTGGCGCTCGTGGCGTTGCTTAAACAGAAGAACCAGAAGCTCGGGGTCGGTTCGTTCAAAGCACGTTTCCCCACCGTTCCTAAAGAAAATCTTGGCATCGTGCTGTTAGGGATAGCGTTCTTCGGCCCAGGGATAACATCGACTTCATTCATCCTGTCGCTCGGCCCCAAGATGATATCCACCTTTCTGAGCGTGAACAGTCCCCTCATCACGGGTTGCATGGCATTTTCAATGTTTCTGGTCGCCGTAGGCGTGCAGTTCGCGGCAAAGAGACTCAGTAGCCGTATCGTATTTTCGTTTAGCGGACTTGCAACCATTTTCTCAATGGTCTGCGTTTGGTTTGCATTGAAAATGGGCTCTGCTCCATGGCTGATCGCTTCCGCTCTACTGGCAGGTGTCGGTCAGGGCTTAGGCCAACTAGGTGGGCTGTCCCTGATTGCTGACAATGTACCCGCTCAGCGTAGAGCTGAAGCCAACGCGGTGTTTAACATGGGAGGTTATGTGCCCGCAGGTACGATTCCAGTGATCACAGGCTATATAATCGACTGCTGGGGGCTGAACGCCGGAATCACCTCGCTGGCTCTTATTATCGCTAGTCTCGCGTCCTTTGCACTGGTGCAGCTCTGCAGAGGCAATCAAGGCCAGCCCCCCACGCAGCTTAACGACCCCACTTATGCGGCAGCAGATCGTTAATCTCACTAGGGGCTGTTGCCATTTCACATAGGTAACCAAAGAAAGGCGCAGGCCATCGCGACCACACTCTCGTAATTTCTCTTGAGCTTGCCGTCGATGAAAACCTATTCAATGTCGGGTTCAACTACGAGCACCTTGAAGACCTTGAGCCACTTGCCTGGCGCTGACCACGCATTGAAGCGCTTATAGACCTTGTTCCAGTTCCCGAACGCCTTGGGTGGGTCTCGGGACATCCCGTACGCATGCGATACTGCATGCCTTCGACGGTCATCCGTGGATCACGCTTGTTCTTATGTATCAAAGGTTTATGGCGAAACGGCAACAGGCCCTAGCCCCTCCATGAGGAAATCGAGAACTACTCGGATTTTTAGTGAGCCGCGTAGATCTTCATGAAACGCGAGCCAGACCGGTAGCTCCAGCGGACTGTGATCCATATCTACTCTTGCCAGCCGATATTCTTTCCCTAAAAAATCCGGGAGGAAAACGATGCCTGCGTTCCCTACGGCGGCTAATGCCTGGATGCGCAGATCATTGCTGGTAACGGAAAGCGGTCTCCCTTCCAGGCGATCTAAGAGCCATCGTTGCTGTATCGAATCGCCCATGCTCCGGTCGTAGCCTATAAACTCATACTTGTCAGGTTTTCGTTGAGTGATGTAATCCTGACTTGCGTAAGGGAAGAAGCGCAAAAAGCCCAGGCTTTTGGCAACAACGCTCTGTTCTTCCGGCCTGCTGAAGGTAATGGCAATATCGGTTTCTTTCCTCTCCAACGACGCGATGGACTTGGCGCCAACGAGCCTCAGTTGCAACCGGGGATGACGTTCGCGTAACGCCCCGAGTCGCCGAGCTACCAGAGTCCCGAGGTATGCAGGAGGTGCAGACAAGATCACCTCACCCTCAATGCGACTTTCCTCGCGGTCAACGAATCGCTGAAGCGCAAATGACGCGATCTCCATCTGCGTGGCATATTCGTTTACCCTGACCCCGTCTTCAGTTAGCTGGTAAACACGGCCTCTTCGATCCACTAGCTTCATGTTCAGAGATGCTTCGAGGGCCGCGATCCTGCGAGCTACGGTTGCGTGCTCCACTCCTAGTGAACGTGCGGCACCAGCCAGGGATCCTTCACGAGCAAAGGCAGAGAAAAAGCGCAGGCTATCCCAGTCAAGCATATTTAATCATCAGGTTGGCGTAAGGGGCTTAGAGTACGTAAGCAAAGGCCTAGCTTACCGCTTAAAAGGCCAGAGAAAGTGTGTATGTTGCCGCTGACCCAAAACTGCCCCCAGGTGTTCAACTGTTTCTGCTCAATTTTTGAGCAGAAGAACACCGGCTGATCAGCATGGAAATGATGGGCAAAATTCGGCGCATGTATTTTCGTGACAAGCTGTCGCTGCATCGGTCGCGGTAGGGATGGCAGTTACCTGCCACCCCGCACAGATCCGTACGTGCGGAACTACCGCATACGGCTTCTGCCTCGGGTAGCAGTCGTCTGTATCCTTCCCGAGTGGGTGTCATCGCCGATGAAATGAGACTGCCAGTCACGAGCGCTTCTTTGATCGAGGCGGCTCAGTTTTCAATCAGCGCCAACATGCAGTGCGCCGTGAGTTCCGCAAGCGCTTCATCTGGCGGCATCTTTTGCGCAGGGATAAAAATCGTGACATTGGGCATTTCTGCTCTACCGTGATACTTCGGATGTGGCGTCACCGCTGCTCGTCAATTGCTCTGTCATCGGCACATAGAGGTGGACGTCCTCCGGCAAATATTCCACGCCGGATTCGATGGGACGATCGAGCTTCGCCAGCCATCGATGCTCCGGAAACTTCTCCAATGCTACTGCTTGAATCTGATAAGGCGTGAGGCCCATCCTGATGAGCGGGTCGGGGCCGGTTGCGCTCACCACCAGATATTCGTCTGCACCGATGGCAGGAGCACGGTCAAGACCACTATAAAGATTGCGATGCCAATCGGTGATGTGCTGTTGCCAGCGCGCGAAGTTTCCACCGCCTTTCTGACGATATTCATCTCCCTGAAGAACGTCTAGATTGTCGATTGAATGAACGGCAAGGTAAACAGGGCAACCGGCGCTCACTGCTTTGAAACGCTGCGATGTATGGAATCCGCTCACTGAAATGAGCGCGGGCAGTTTTTCCAAGCTGTAAAAATGATTCCACTCTGCTTCGCTGGCTGGATCGGCGAAGGTGCATTCCACTGTATAGATCATCAGATTACTCCTGGCCGGGAGTCTCATGCGCCCGGCTTCGCTTGTTGATATCCTGTCACGGTATGACTTGTATCGCGGCGTATAAAACGATTTTTTGGTAACCTTCATTGATAAAATATCAAGATGGCTTGGGTACCTCGCCCTGAATCAGGAACACTCATGCGCCGAAAGATCCCCAGCAACACTGCACTGATGGCATTCGAGGCTGCCGCCCGTCATGGCAGCTTCGCGCGCGCGGCGGACGAACTATCTGTCACCGAAGGGGCCATCAGTCGTCAGATTGGCCGACTGGAAGCATTCCTCGGTGTCACGCTGTTCGAGCGAATCGGAAATCGCGTCCGACTCCTGCCTAACGGGGAGCGCTACGCAGCCCAGGTTCGGGAGTCGCTTGATCGGTTGAATCGGGATAGCCAATACCTGATGGGACAGCCGAGCGATGGCGCGAGTCTCGACATCGCCACCGTCCCGACTTTCGCAATGCGGTGGCTCATTCCACGTTTGCCACAATTTCGGCAGAAGCATCCGAACATCTCAGTGCACCTTGCCGAGCGTACGGAACCCTTCGTCCTCGCCGGAAGCGGGTTCGATGCTGCAATCCATTTCGAGCATCCGGCATGGACAGGAATGCGGACGCACCCTCTGTTGAATGAGGTGCTGGTTCCGGTTTGCCATCCCGAACTTCTGAAGGACGTCAAAATGGCAATTGCACTGGATATCCTGCCGCGACTGCATCGACGACAGAACCCTGATGCGTGGCAACGCTACGCCGAGGAGACTGGAATCGCACTGACCAATCCTGCAATTGGTGCGCGTTATGATCTTCATGCAATGTTGATCGAGGCTGCTTTGGCCGGTCTTGGCGTTGCTTTGGTACCGCGTTTCTACATTGAAACCGAACTTGCGCAAGGTCGGTTGGCTGCTCCGTGGCCAGATGGGAAAACAATCTCCAAAACCTTCAGCCTCATCCTCCCCGAGCCTATTGGACTGAGCAGAGAGCCAATACGAGCGTTTGCTCAATGGATACTGGATGAGGCGAAGAAGGCAACAATGGTTGAGCTGTAGGCGTGAGAGAGCGTTGGTCAGAGCGGACACTGTTAAACGGCTTGATACCACTGCGATCCGAAGAGGGTTCGGCAGCCCCAGTGGCCGAGCTCTGCTGCACCCTGACGTATTTGAGAAACCATGGCTCAATGCTGTACGACTCGATGTTTCTACCGTATATGATGTAGTGGTCTAATGAAGCCGGACACCCATTTAGGCGAGAATGCTCGCCAGATCTAGGTGTCAGATGACCAAACAACGCCGTGTTTTTTCCGCTGAAATCAAGCGCGAGGCTGCCGACCTCGTGCTCAAGCAAAGCTACAGTTTCATCGAAGCCAGTCGTTCACTCGGCGTCGGTGAGTCGGCACTACGCCGCTGAGTCAACCAGGTTCGGCAGGAGTGCAAAGGCGTTACTCCGCAAAGTAAAGCGCTGACCCCGGAACAACAGTAAATCCAGGAGCTGGAAGCTCGTATCGCTCGACTCGAGCGAGAGAAATCCATCCTGAAAAAGGCTACCGCGCTCTTGATGTCAGAAGATCACGAGCGTTCGCACTGATTGACCAACTGAGCGTCCGCGAGCCGGTTGATTGGCTGTGCAAGTTGTTTGAAGCCACTCGCTCGTGTTACTACGCCCAGCATCTCAGGCGCCGGACTCCGGATGTTGAGCGGCTTCGGCTGCGCAGTCGGGTCAATGAACTGTTCACAGATAGTCGTAGTGCTGCGGGCAACCGCAGCATCTTGCCGATGATGCGTGAAGATGGTGAACAACTGGGTCGGTTCAAGGTAGGACGCTTAATGCGCGAGCTTGAACTTGTGAGCAAACAGCCAGGTTCTCATGCCTATAAACGAGCGACGGTTGAAGGACTGGATATCCCGAATACGTTGAATCGAGAGTTCGATGTCCCGGCGCCTAATCAGGTCCGGTGTGGCGACATCACTTACATCTGGGCTCAGGGCAAATGGCATTACCTGGCTGTTGTGTTGGATCTTTGCGTGCGCCGGATAGTGGGTTGGGCATTGTCAGAAAAGCCGGGCGCCGAGCTGGTGATCAAGGCACTGGACATGGCCTATCAACAACGTGGAAGACCTCAGGGCCTGTTGTTTTACTCAGATCAAGGGTCGCAGTATGCGAGTCGTTTATTTTKCCAGCGGCTCTGGCGTTATCGCATGCGCCAAAGCATGAGTCTCGGGGGAAAATGCTGGGACAATGCGCTGATGGAGCGGGTATTTCGGAGTTTGAAAACCGGATGGATACTGACCAAGGGCTACCGAACGAACCAAGAGGCCCAGCGCGACATTAGTCATTTTTTGATGCATCGGTACAACTGGATTCGGCCCCATCAATTCAACGGTGGGCTGGCGCCCGTTCGGCCGAGAAAAAACTTAACGTCGTGTCCGGGATCAGTTGACCATTACAAGTATTGTGATTAAGCAGGAAAGTATCTGGGAATCTGGTCTCTAGCCCGCAAGATACAAGGCTTGGAAGTGGAGCGGGTAGAGGGAATCGAACCCTCAACTAAAGCTTGGGAAGCTTTCGTTTTGCCACTAAACTATACCCGCATTATACATATGCCTTTGCTCACAAAACGGGGTGTCCTATAAGAACCCTCGTTATCAGCTTGGGAAGCTGGAGTAATGCCATTATACGACACCCGCTCAGAGCGGCTGACTTTGTACCAGATGTGGCGCTGGATTTGAAGTTTTTCTTTGGCGGATCTGTGTTTACGTGAGTTTTTGCAGGTTCGGACGGGCAGGGATATACCTCGTCGGCAGCTGGGCTCAGCGCTGGCGATGGTGATGGTACGCAGGGTTTGAAACCGTGTTGCGGTCTGTCGCGGGCAAGCCTCGTTCCGGCAAGTGATGCGTGTACCTAGGAAGACGAGGTTGCTCGCGAGGACGCTGTTTCAAATGGCCAATGCATGGTGGTCCTGGGTGAAGTGGGAACGCGTTCGGCCTTCATGATGAGCCGGTTTCAGGAACCCCAGCAGTGCGTGGCGGCTGTCTCGGCAGGCGGCTTTGTGTTCCATGTCGAGAAAGTGCCCGGTGGCCCGGATGGTGCTGAATGTGCTGTGTTGCACATGGCTGGCGAACAGGTGGGCATCGCTGGCGGCGGTGTACTCGTCCCATTCACCGTTCATGAACAGCACCGGCACGTCGATGTGCTTGGCCGCCTTGAGGTAGCACATGCGATCGCTGTTGAGTACCTGGCTGATGTGGAAGTGCATTTGCCCGTATTCGTGTTCGGCCAAGGTACTGACGTGACGATAGTTGAAGCGTTTGAACAGCGATGGCAGGTGCTTGCCGATGGTGTTGTTGACCAGATGGCCGACACGGTCGCGGTCGAGCTTGCCGAGGTAGTCGACACCGCGCTCCAGATAATCGCGCATGTGCTCGTTGACCACTGGCGAGAACGAACTGATCACGGCTTTTTCGATCCGGCGCGGACGCTGTGCCAGAGCGATCATGGTGGCTGCGCCACCCCACGAGAATGACATCACGTGTTCCGCGGCAAAATGGTCGATCAGCTCAAGGAGGATCTGCCCTTCGACTTCCTTGGTGAGCATTTTCTCATGCCGATTGTGGGCTTTGGACTTGCCCGCGTAGGGCTGGTCGTACAGCACCACGTTGAATTGCGGGTGCAGGTTTTTCACGGTTTGTGCAAACGATGCAGTGGTGGCCATCGAGCCGTTGACCAGAATAATGGTCTTCTCTGCGGCGTCTGCGCGATAGAACTCCGTGTAAACCCGGTACTGACCTTGTATATCCAGCACAGCGATTTCTGGCCTCATGTCATAAGACTCCTGGCAAGCGGGTATGCGCGCAATGAGATTGCACGAGCTTTGTGACAGGTAGGCATACGCCTGGAATTTTTGAGCCCATGTCGATCCGGTGAAGGCTGGTCGACGGGTATTGTTATTGGCGGGCAGTCTGTCGGGAGAGGTGGAATCTGCGAGGCGCTCTGCCGACAAAAGTTTCTTAGAAGTATGTTATGACTTGCCGGTCACATTTGGGCCGACGTCCTGATTCAAGCAGGGGAGTGGCCATCGCGCAAGTGCAGTTCGTAAATTGTTCGACAACTTCTGCTCAGCGGTCGCTTGCTTCAGATCAGCTGGATTTCTCTGGCACTTAGCGGGCGGTACTCACCCGGCCTCAATGTGTCGTCGAGTACCAGCGGCCCCATGCGTTCGCGGTGCAGGCGCAAGACCTTGTTATCGAAGTGGCCAAACATCCGTTTCACCTGGTGATAACGACCTTCGACAATGCTTAACCGTGCAGATTTTTCTCCCAGCAGCACCAGGTCGGCGGGCTGGGTGGTGAGATCCTCAAAGGCGAAGTACAGGCCTTTGGCGAAGGTTTGTGCGTACTCTGGCGTTATCGGCTGTTCGGTTTCGACGTAGTAGACCTTCGGCAGCTTGGTCTGCGGTTGGGTCAGGCGCCGCGACCAGGAACCGTCGTTGGTGATCAGCATCAGCCCGGTGGTGTTGAAGTCCAGTCGCCCGGCGATGTGCAGGTCGTCCTTGTCAGGTTCAAGGATCAGGTCGAGGACGGTCGGGTGTTCCGGGTCGCGAGTGGCGCTGACACAGCCTGGCGGTTTGTGCAGCATGAAGTAGCGCGGTGGTTTGCCGGCTTGCAGCACTTCGTCGTCGCACTCGACACGGCTGAACTCGCGTACTTCCCAATGCGGATCGCTGACGATCTGCCCGTCGACCCTGATCCGCCGTTCGACCAACAGCAGACGCACCTGTTTGCGGTTGAAGCGGGGCAGGTTGCTGAGGAAACGGTCAACGCGCATGACGGCCGGCAGATCGGAAAAGGGCGCGCATCTTACCCTATAGGGCTGCTTGCAGCTGCGACTCGACTTGAGCGCAGCTCGGGCACAGGCACGACTGATTGCGCAGTTCGGCGGGCAATGCCAGCAGCACCGCCGGGTCGATAGCCACGGCGTAGCACCAGCAGGCCTGGTCGGCGGTTCGCGGGTCGGCCAGGCTGCAATCGTTGCTGGCGCCGCAGGCCGGGCATAGGTCTGGTTTATTCATCACTGGAGTGGGGCACTTCTGCGCAGGTTCGGTCAGGGTCGATAGGTTTGGCACGGTACATCGCCTGATCGGCGCGTGACAACAGGTTGTGCAAGTTGGGCGGGCCACTGATTTCATGCCGGCTTCCAGCGGTCGAGAAGCGTTATCGGCTACTTGTTTATATTTGTTTCTAAATCGCACCAGATTCTGATTTTGCTGTCAGATGTTTCGTCAGTCAGATGAATTGGCTGCCGCTGACCAGCGTCGCTGGTATGGCTCATTCGCGGTCCAGKAGGCCGCCATGTATCGTCGACTTCTTCTTATCGCTTCATTGGGTTTGACGCTTTCTGCTTGTGTTCCCTATTACGACGAAGGCCCCGGTAATTACCGCTCTGAGGTCTACACCTCTCCGGCGCCAGCCTATTACTACGGAGGTGGATCCTATTATTCCGCACCGCCTGCGCGTTACTACGAGCCAGCTCCGCGTTACTACTCGCCGCCGCGCTACTACCAGCCAGCGCCGCGTTATTACCAGGCACCACCACGAGTCGAGTACCGCGTTTACCAGAACCGTGGCTGGGATGATCGCGACCACCATGGCTGGGGTCATCGCGAAGAGGGTGGCCATGGCCGCCGGGATTGGGATAATCGGGGGCATCGTGACGGGCGTGATCACGACAGACAGGGTGACCGTGATGGTCGCGATGGCCGCCGCAATTGGGACGGCCACCGTTAGGCCTTGCAACGAACAAGCGGCGCATTCAGCGCCGCTTTTTTTATGCCCGGATTTCAATAACCCGATAAATCCGCCAGCGGATGCCGACCTTCCCAGACCTTATGAAAATGCGCCTGGACGACCGCTTCAGGTATCGCGTTGATGTTCGGCCAATGCCAATGCGGCTTCTGGTCCTTGTCGATCAAGCGCGCACGAACACCTTCGCTGAATTCCGGGTGCCGGCAGCAGTTCAGGCTCATGGTGTATTCCATCTGGAATACCTCGGCCAATGACAGGTGCCGAGCACGCTGGATCTGCTCCCAGACCAGATAGGCGGTCAGTGGGCAGCCCTCGTACAGGGTTTTCGCCGCGCGGGCCAGCAGCAAGTCGCGGTGATCGCGCAACAGACTGATGGCGCGCCAGGCACAGCGCACATCGCTGACATCCAGCAACTCGTCAATCTGCTGGCGTCGTGGCAACCATTGAGCCTCGGGCATTTGCTTGACGGCTTCTTGCTGCAAGGCCTTGAGCAGGCTGTTGAGCTGCATTGGCGTTTGCTCCTGCCAATTCAATTGCAGCAGACCTTCGATGAGCTCCTCCTGCTGTTCATCCAGCAAGAAGCGGTCAGCCAGGTCCAGATCAATGGCGTCGCGTGCGTTCATCTGCGCGCCGGTCAAGCCAAGAAACAGGCCGAGCTTGCCGGGCAGTCGTGACAAAAACCAACTGGCGCCAACATCCGGGTACAGGCCGATACTGATTTCAGGCATGGACAGGCGGCTGCTGGGGGTGACGATGCGGATGCTCGCGCCTTGCAGCAACCCCAGGCCGCCACCGAGGACGTAACCGTGGCCCCAGCAGATCAGCGGTTTAGGGTAGGTGTGCAAGCGAAAATCAAGGCGATATTCCGCCGAGAAAAATTGCGCAGCCAAGGGCGGCACTTCACCGGGATGGGCTAGACAGGCTTCTACCAGGCTGCGCACTTCACCGCCGGCGCAAAACGCCTTGGCACCGTTGCCGCGTAACAGTACACAGACAATTTGCGGCTCTTTGGCCCAGGCCTCCAGTTGATCGCTCAAGGCCCTGATCATCGGCAGCGAGAGGGCGTTCAGGGTTTTTTCGGCATCCAGGCTGGCGATACCGATGCGTGCGCCGTCCGTGCCGGTGAGTTCTTCGAAGTGCAGATTCATTTTGACCTCGATGACTGAATTGAACGTTCAGTATGATCGCTGTACGAGAAAGTGCTGGATCTGCGTCAGATCAATTGACAAGCGCGGTGGGCTTTCCTAGGGTTCGCCCCATTGAATACTTGGGTGTAACCATGACTGCTGAAGACCGTATCAAACTCGAACCGAGCTGGAAGGAAGCACTGCGTGCCGAATTCGACCAGCCTTACATGGCTGAGTTGCGCGAGTTTCTGCGGCAGGAAAACGCTGCAGGCAAGGAAATCTATCCGCCGGGGCCGATGATCTTCAACGCCCTCAATTCGACGCCGCTGGACAAGGTCAAAGTGGTGATCCTCGGCCAGGACCCGTACCACGGCCCGGGTCAGGCCCATGGCTTGTGCTTCTCGGTGCAACCGGGTGTACCGGCGCCACCGTCGCTGGTGAACATCTATAAAGAGTTGAAGCGCGACCTGAACATCGACATCCCGAACCACGGTTACCTGCAAAGCTGGGCCGACCAGGGCGTGCTGATGCTCAACACCACCATGACCGTGGAGCGAGCCAATGCCAACGCCCATGCGGGCAAGGGCTGGCAGCACTTTACCGATCGGATTATCGAGGTGGTCAGCGAGCATCAGCCCCATCTGGTGTTTTTGCTGTGGGGCGCTCATGCGCAGAGCAAACAGAAACTGATCGATGCGACCAAACATCTGGTGCTGACGTCGGTGCACCCGTCGCCGCTGTCCGCTTACCGTGGATTCCTCGGTTGCGGGCACTTCAGCCGCGCCAACAAGTATCTTGAACAGAATGGCGAGACGCCGATCGACTGGCGGTTGCCTCCAGTCTGAAAAGCATCGCGAGCAGGCTCGCTTCCACAGGATTTCCGACACACAGGAGATCCAATGTGGGAGCGAGCCTGCTCGCGATGGGGGCATCTCGGTCTATCAGACGGAATCCGGCAACCGGTTCCAATACCTGAACAACGGTTCCGCCAGAAACAGTACGAACAACAAGCGCATCACCTGCATCGCCGTCACCAAAGGCACCGACAGTTGCAAGGTTTCAGCGGTCAGGCTCATTTCTGCAATGCCGCCAGGCATCATGCCCAGGGTCAGTGAACGCAGATCCAGTTGGGTCAGCGCACTCAGCCCCAGCGCCGCGAGTGCGGCGATCAGCATCGTCAGCGCCGTACCGATGAGGGTCCGGCCCATGAACGACGGTGCGCGACGAAAGAACTGCCGATTGAAGTGACAGCCCAGGCCACTGCCGATCAGCCATTGGCCGATCTGACTGCCGCCATGGGGCAGGCCGATGTGCAAGTCCCAGCCGATGCTCACCGCCGCACTCACCAGCAATGGGCCAAACAGCCAGGGATTAGGCTGGCGCAACCGTTGCCAGATCCAGGCGAGCAGGGCACCGGCCGGAAACAACACAGCCAGCCAGCGCCAATCGACGCTGGCCGGATGCAGTTGTGGAACGCCGTCCCCGAGCAGGTATTTGAAGGCTGCCGGTACACACAGCACCACCACCAGCACCCGAAGACTTTGCCCTGCCGCCACCCGGCTGAGCACGGCGCCATTGCGTGCGCCAAGGTTGACCATTTCGCCGGAGCCGCCCGGCATGCTGGAGAAAAAGGCGGTGGCGCGATCCTCGCCGGTGCGCCGCAACAACCAGACCCCGACCACTGCCGACAGGCTGGTGACCAGCGCCCCGAAGAAGATCAGGCCAAAGTGGCGCATGACCTGCTCGATCACCAGCGGGGTGAAGTGCAGGCCAATGCCGATGCCGACAATCCACTGGCCGCATTTACGCCCGCCAGGGATTTCCGCCAATTGCCAGGGGGTCAGGCAGCGCACCAGGATGATCGCCAGCAACGAGCCGACCATCCATGGCAGCGGCCAGCCGATCTGGCTGGCGAGGTACCCGCCCAGCAGACCGACCAGCGGGGTTCCCCACCAGCTTTTGAACGGCCGATCAGACATCGGCGATTGCACGCCGCGCCACGGAACGTTTGCGCCAGATGCGCAGGATAGGCATCAGCAGCATGATCGCCGTCAGCACCCAGACACCGAACGTAATCGGGCTCGACCAGAGGATTTCCAGCGCACCGTTGGAAATCGACAGCGCACGGCGCAGGTTCTGTTCCATCAACCCGCCGAGAATGAACCCCAGCAAAACCGGCGACAGCGGGAAATCCAGCTTGCGCAGGATGTAGCCGAAGATGCCGATGCCGATCATCAGGAACAGGTCGAAGGTCGTCGCGTGCACGGCGTAGACGCCGATCCCGGTAATGATCGCGATCACCGGCACCAGTGCCCAGTTCGGCACGGCAAGGATGCGGGTGAAGATGCGGATCATCGGGATGTTGAGGATCACCAGCATGACGTTGGCTACGAACAACGAGGCGATCAGGCCCCAGACGATGTCCGGCTGTTGTTGGAACAACAGCGGCCCCGGAGTGATGTTGTACAGCGACAGGGCGCCGATCATCACCGCCGTGGTGCCCGAACCCGGTACGCCGAGGGTCAGCATCGGTACCAGTGCGCCGCAGGCTGCACCGCCGATGGCGGTTTCCGGTGCCGCGAGGCCACGTTTGTCGCCCTGGCCGAAGGTGCCGCTGGCGCCGGCGATACGTTTCTCGGTCATGTAGGCAACGGCACTGGCCAGCGTCGCACCGGCACCCGGCAACACGCCCATGATGAATCCCAGAACGCCGCAACGAATGTTCACCACGAACACCGAGGCGGCTTCCTTGAAGTTGAACATCATCCGTCCGGTGGCTTTCACGGCTTCCTGGCCATGATGGGTTTTTTCCAGCAGCAAGAGGATTTCGCTGATGGAGAACAGGCCCAGCACCAACACCACGAACTGAATACCGTCGGTGAGGTGGATGTTGTCTCCGGTGAAACGGTACACGCCGCTGTTGGCGTCGATCCCGACGCACGACAGAAACAACCCGATCAGCGCGGCGATGAAGGTTTTCAGCGGTCGATCACCGGCCATGCCACCGAGGCAGACAATGGCGAAGACCATCAGCACGAAGTATTCCGCAGGGCCGAAGGCAATGGCCCATTTCGCCAGCAGCGGGGCGAACAGCACCATGCCGCAGGTGGCGATGAGCGCGCCGATGAACGAACTCCAGGCCGACAACGACAGCGCCACGCCGGCCATGCCCTGGCGGGCCATGGGGTAGCCATCGAGGGTGGTCATGACCGTCGACGCTTCGCCCGGAATGTTCAACAGAATCGAACTGATACGCCCGCCGTATTCGCAGCCCAGGTAGACGGCAGCCAAGAGGATCAGCGCGGACTCCGGTGGCAGGCCGAGGGCGAACGCAATCGGGATCAACAACGCCACGCCGTTGATCGGCCCAAGACCCGGCAACAAGCCGACCACGGTGCCGATCAGGGTGCCGCACAACGCGGTGACCAGGTTGTAAGGAGTCAGTGCGACGCCGAAACCCTGGCCGAGGTAGTTAAGGGTATCCATATCAGTTCTCCAGAACGTCGAGCAGGCCCAACGGCAGTGGCACGTCCATCAATCGGTCGAACAGCATGTACAGACCGACGCTCATCAAGCTGATGATCACCACGCTCGGCAACCAGCGGCCACCGTACAAACGGGCCATCGGTACGCCGATGAGGATGCTCGAAACAATGAACCCGAGCGGTTCGAAGGTTCCGGCGAACACCAGCAGCAGAACGACACAGATACCGATCTTGGTCAGGGTTTCGCGGTCCAGTGGCGGCTCGTCTTCACTGTGTTTGATCGGCGCAGGGCGAAACACCATGTACAGCAGTGCCGCGCCCATCAAGCCGAGCATCAACAACGGAAAGGCTCTGGGGCCGACGGGTTCATAGGAAAAAGCCGCTTGATACGGCCTGGCCATCAGTGCCAGGCCAATGCAGGCCAGTAACAGCACTGAGGCAAAAATACGTTGTAAGAGCATGACAAACTCCTGGGCCAGCCCCTTGATGCGTAAGGGGCTGGCCGCGTAACAGAGGCGATTACTGAATCAGGCCGAACTCTTTGGCCAGCAGTTTGTAGTCCGCTACCTGCATCTTCACGTAGGTGTCCAGCTCTGGCCCGGTCATGGCGAACGGGAACAGTTCACGCTGATCGCGCAGCTTGGCGAAGTCTTCAGAGGCCAGCAGTTTGTCGAAGGCGTTTTTCCACCAGGCATATTCCGCATCGCTGACTTTTGGCCCGAGGTAGAAACCCCGAACCACTGGCCAGACGATGTCGTAGCCTTGCTCTTTGGCGGTCGGAATGTCCTTCATTTCCGGCTCGTCCAGACGCTCGTTGGCGAACACGGCCAGCAAACGCATGTCACCGCTCTGGATGTGCGGCATGGAGTCGGAGATGTCGGTGCTGCCGACCTGGATGTGACCACCGAGCAGCGCGGTAGCGATTTCACCGCCGCCTTCGAGGGCGACGTAGCGCAGGTCACGCGGATTGATCCCGGCGGCCTTGGCGATCAGCGCGGTTTGCATCCAGTCCTGGCTGCCCACCGTGCCGCCGGAGCCGATCACTACTTTGCTCGGGTCTTTCTTCAGCGCCTGAACCAGGTCGTCGAGGTTCTTGTAGGGCGAATCGCTTTTTACCGCGATGGCGCCGTAGCTGGTGCCCACTGCTGCCAGCCAGCGCACGGCGCTTTCGTCGAAGCGACCGAACTTGCCTTGGGCCAGGTTCAGCAGCGAGCCGCTGGACCAGGCCACCAGCGTGCCGGCATCGGCTGGGCGCTGGGCGACGACGGCGTTGTAGGCCACCGCGCCGACGCCGCCGGGCATGTAGGTCACGCGCATCGGTTTGGTCAGGATTTTTTCGTTCACCAACGCGCTTTGCGCCAGTTTGCAGGTCAGGTCGAAGCCACCTCCCGGCGAGGCCGGGGCGATGCATTCCGGGCGTTTGGGCTCGCCGGCGACGTCGGCGAACAATGGGCCGGCGAACAGCAGGCAGCTGGCGGCTAATGCAACTTTACGCAGTGATAAGTCCATTTTTCGTCTCCACAGGAGTTGTTGTTGTGTCGGAGCTGTCGTTTGTTGAATCAATTACCAAAGGGCAACGCTGTAGCTCACCAGCAAACGCACTTCATCAGCGTCACGGGCGGAATAGTTGGAGCGGTAGGTGGCATTGCGCAGACGCACGGCGACGTCCTTGAGGGCACCACTTTGCACCACGTATTTGATCTCGGTATTGCGTTCCCACTCTTCGCCGGTGGCGCCGTTTTTCAGCTTGATGTTGTCACCGCTGATGTAACGGGTCATGAAGCTCAGGCCTGGAACCCCGAGCTTGGCGAAGTCGTAGTCGTAACGCGCCTGCCAGGAGTGTTCTTCGGCGCCGGCAAAGTCGTTGATCTGCACGAAGTTGACCAGATACGGGTCGGCACCATCGACATACGGGAAGGCGCTGTCACCGGACATGTGCTGATAACCGGCGGTAAGTTTATGCCCGCTCAAGGCATAACTCACCAGACCATTGAGGGATTTGTTGTCGATCTTGCCGCCACGGGCCTGGCCCTGGTCATTGCTGATGGCTAGCCGCAGGTCGGTGGCGAAAGTGCCCGGGCCGAACGGTTGCGAGGCGACCAGGCCAAGGAAGTGCTGGTTGTAGACCTCGCCCAGTTGAGCGAAGTGGTAACTGCCGGTGATCTTGTCGGTGAACTTGTAGTCGACACCGCCGAAATCGAAATGCGTGCCGGGCACGGTACCGGCGAAACGGCTGTTCTTGTTGTTGAGGGCGATGTCCTCGAAATCGGTGCTGTCGCGGTCCTTGGCTTTATCCAGGCGCCCGCCGGTGAAGGTCAGGTTCTTGATTTCCTTTGAAGTCACCAGGCCGCCTTCAAAGGTCTGCGGCAGAATCCGCCCATCGTTGGGCTTGAGGGTCGGCAATTCAGGTATCAGGCTGCCGACTTTGAGCTCGGTAGCAGAGATCTTCATTTTGCCGGTCAGGCCAAGTTTGGAGTACTCATTGGCGGCGCGCCCGTCATCGTGGGTTGGCAGCAAGCCGGTGCCGGTGCGGTCGGGGCTGGAATCGAGCTTGACCCCGAGCATGCCCAGCGCGTCGACACCAAAACCCACGGTGCCGTCGGTGTAGCCTGACTGCACGTTGAGCATGAAGCCCTGGGCCCATTCGTCACGCTTGGATTGCTGGGCACTGGTGCCACTGCGAAAGTCGCGGTTGAAGTACATGTTGCGGGTTTCGAGGGTCGCGCTACTGTCGTCGAAGAAGGCTGCCTGGCTGACGGGCGAAAAACCGGCGAGGGCGGCGGCACTGGCGAGAGCGGTGGAGGCGAGGCGGAAAAAACGCGCAGGCGGGCAAGCCTGAGGCTGTGTGGACAGCATGCTGAAATACTCCATTTATTGTTCTTATTTGACGAAAACGCTTCGAGGCGTTTTTCGGTTGCAGCGCTTCATGGTCACGGCAGTCGAAACGGTCCGTGGCTGGACTCTAACGGGCTAACCTTTCTCCAACCTTTCAGCAGACTTTCATTGTTTTCGGGCTTCACAGAGGCGGATGCGGCTGTAAACTCCGCGCCAAAGAATGGCGTCGACCATCCCCAAAACGAGGTAAAAAACCATGCGTGTTCTTCTCGTCGAAGACCATCTGCAGTTGGCCGAAAGTGTCGCCCAAGCGCTCAAGAGCACCGGTTTGACCGTCGATGTGCTGCACGATGGGGTGGCCGCCGACCTGGCCTTGAACAGCGAGGAGTACGCGGTGGCGATCCTTGATGTCGGCCTGCCGCGCATGGATGGTTTCGAGGTGCTGGCGCGTTTGCGCAGCCGTGGCAAGAACTTGCCGGTGCTGATGCTGACGGCCCGCAGCGACGTCAAGGATCGGGTTCACGGGCTCAACCTTGGCGCCGATGACTACCTGGCCAAACCCTTTGAGCTGACGGAGCTGGAAGCGCGGGTCAAGGCCCTGTTGCGGCGCAGCGTACTCGGCGGCGAGCGTCAGCAACGCTGTGGCGTGTTGGTGTATGACCTGGACACTCGGCGCTTCACCCTTGGCGATGAGCTGCTGACCCTGACTTCCCGTGAGCAAGCGGTGCTCGAGGCGTTGATCGCGCGCCCTGGGCGGGTGATGAGCAAGGAGCAGTTGGCCTCCCAGGTGTTTGGTCTGGACGAAGAGGCCAGCCCTGACGCCATCGAAATCTACGTCCACCGTTTGCGCAAGAAACTCGACGGCCATGCAGTCGCAATCGTGACCTTCAGGGGGCTCGGTTACCTGCTGGAAGCCCGCGATGCATAAGCCCGGCAGTCTGCGCTGGCGGCTACTGTGGAACCTCGCACTGCTGCTGGTGGTGCTGATGATCGCCAGCGGTTTGAGTGCCTACTGGAATGGTCGCGAAGCGGCCGACACGGCGTATGACCGGACCTTGCTGGCCTCGGCGCGAACCATCGCCGCCGGGCTTTCCCAGCGCGATGGCAGCCTCAGTGCCGATGTGCCTTACGTGGCGCTGGACACGTTCGCCTACGACAGCGCCGGGCGCATTTACTACCAGGTCAACGACATCCATCAGCAGCTGATTTCCGGTTACGAGAACCTGCCCGGACCACCGCCAGGCACGCCGCGAACCGACGATTATCCAGCGCTGGCGCGGTTCTATGACGCCATTTACCAAGGGCAGAACGTGAGGGTGGTGAGCCTGCTCAAGCCGGTGACCGAGCCGAACATGAATGGCATGGCGGAAATCCGCGTGGCGGAAACCGACGAGGCGCGTGTCCGCATGGCTCGCAGCCTGATGACCGATACCTTGCTGCGTCTGGGCATGCTGGCCGGAGGAGCGTTGCTGCTGGTGTGGTTTGCGGTGAGCGCGGCATTGCGCCCGCTCGAGCGTTTGCGCACGGTGGTGGAGGAGCGGCAGTCGGATGACCTTCGGCCTTTGCCGCTGGTAGAAGTGCAGCGCGAATTGTGGCCGCTGGTGCGCGCCCTTAACCACTTTACCGAGCGCTTGCGCGGGCAGTTCGAGCGTCAGGCGCAGTTCATTGCCGATGCCGCCCATGAGTTGCGAACGCCATTGGCGGCCCTTAAGGCAAGGCTTGAATTAGGGCTGCGGGCGACTGAGCCCGATACTTGGCGAAATACGTTGGAGAGCGCCGCTCAGGGCACTGATCGGCTGACTCATCTGGCGAATCAATTGCTGTCGCTTGCACGCGTCGAGAACGGTGCGCGGGCGATTGCCGAGGGTGGGGCGCAGTTGCTCGATCTGAGTCAACTGGCTCGCGAGTTGGGCATGGCCATGGCGCCGTTGGCCCACGCGCGGGGCGTCGCGTTGGCATTGGAGGCTGAGGAACCGGTGTGGCTGCGCGGCGAGCCCACGCTGTTGAATGAACTGTTGAGCAATCTGGTGGATAACGCCTTGGCTCACACGCCGCCCGGCGGCAACGTGATCTTGCGCGTCAGTGCTCCGGCGGTGCTGGAGGTCGAGGATGATGGACCGGGGATTCCGCTTGAGGAGCGCGATCGGGTGTTCGAACGCTTCTATCGGCGTAATCAGCAGGTGGCGGGTTCAGGCCTGGGCCTGGCGATTGTCGGTGAAATCTGCCGCGCCCATCTGGCTCAGATCAGCCTGCACGATGGCGCGCAGCGTGGGCTGAAGGTTCGGGTCAGTTTTATCGCCGGGTAGTTTTGTTGTGCCTGTTCTGGCCCCATCGCGAGCAGGCTCGCTCCCACAGGATTTCCGACACACAGGGGGACCAAGTGTGGGAGCGAGCCTGCTCGCGATGGGGGCGCTGCGGTCTCTTGATCAGTAGAACATCGATCGTGACTCATCCAGATCGCTGCACATTGCCGTGTTCTCCGGATCAATCCCCAGTTTTTTGAACGCCGGCACGCCGAGCACATCAACTCTGGACAGTGGATGATCGGTGTCCTTGTGGCAATACAGGCTGGCGATCTGTACCAGGTCGACATAATCGACCTGCTTGGACTGACGCTTGAAGTCCAGATACAGCCCCGGCAGCTTCACCAGCATTTCCGGAAACTCCCAGACCTGCAGCAACTTGTCACCGAGCAACGGATGAATGTGCTCGATCACATGGTTGAGGCTGACCGGGTCTGACAGCAATTCGTAGTGGTCTTCGGCGTAGGTCAGAATCGGCAGCACACCGATCTGATGCACCAGCCCGCCAAGGGCCGCCTGATCCGGTTTCAATTGGGTATGAGTGCGGCACAGCGCATAGCTGACACCGGCGATTTCCAGGCTCTTGCGCCAGACTTCGCGCATCTTCTGTTCCACCACCTCGGAGCGGGCATGGAAAATCTGCTCCATGACCAGACCGATAGCCAGGTTGCTGCTGTAATTGATGCCCAGTCGGGTGATTGCCGTGTGCAGGTCGGTCACTTCCTGAGCGGCACGCAGCAACGGACTGTTGACCACCTTGATCAAGCGCGCGGACAGCGCGGTGTCGCGGCCGATGACTTTGCTCAGGTCGGCGACGCTGATTTCCGGGTCTTCGGCGGCCTTGCGAATCTGCAAAGCCACTTCCGGCAATGTTGGCAGAACCAGGTCATCGTTATCGATGGCCTCAACCAAATCCTGTTGGACCTTTTCCGCCAGCTCGCTCATTTAGTTTCTCTAGGGCATTGCAAAAAAATGCTGCAGTTAACGCTGGATCTCGAGGTCACGATCCAGTTGGTAAGGCAGGTCGAGCAGGTGCAGGGCCGGGCCCTCCAGGGCGCCAAGGTGCACGTCACCACTGTCCGCGGCTTCGGCTTGCAGTACCGCCAACAACTCGATGTTCTGTTCGGCGTGAGCGGCGATCACCACTTCACCAATGGAACTGCCATGGGTTGGGGAAAACAGTGCGGTGCCTGGCTCGGGCAGCTCGGTGGTGTCGAGTTGCAGGCGATACAACCGACGCTTGAGTTTGCCCAGGTACTGCATGCGCGCGACGATTTCCTGGCCGGTGTAACAACCTTTCTTGAAGCTCACGCCGCCCACCGCTTGCAGGTTGAGCATTTGCGGAATGAACAGTTCGCGGGTTTGCGGCATGACCTGGCCGATGCCGGCGCGGATCTGCCCGAGCAGCCACTGGTTCAGATTGCCTTCAGGCAGCAATGCGGCCAGCGTGTTGCGCAAGGTGTCGGCCTGAGTGGCCGCCGCCCAGAGTTCGACGCGATCGGATGACACACGAATGGCAATCAGGTCGCCCGCGCGAGCAACTGCGCCGTCTTCCCGGGGAAGCGCCAGGCCCAGGCCGGACAGGACGGCTTCTGCGTGCTGCAGGCCGAAGCGAATCCAGGCGGCGCTTTCGTCGGTCAACTTGGATTTGGAGAACACCGCGTACTTTTTCAGGTCCGCCAGTTGTGGCTCCAGCAACTCGCTGGCCATCGCCAACAGGACCCCATCACCTTCCAGCAGGATGCGAAAACTCGACTGCATGCGGCCTTTCTGGGTGCAGCGGGCACCGAGGCTGGCGTGGGTGTCGCTCAGGTAATTGAGGTTGCAGGTCAATTGTCCCTGTAGGAACTTGCTGGCATCGGAGCCGCGGACGGCGAGCACGCCTTCGTGGGACAAGGTGCAGAAAAAAGCAGAATCAGCCATGGGTCATCGCAGGGTAAAGAGTCTGGAGCACATCATAAGGGGGCGCCCTTGAAATGGGTAGTTCACAAAGGTTCGAACGTGCCCGACCAAAGCCGACTGTTCGACAGGGATTGGGGCTGTATACTTGCGCTCTATTTGAGGAGCGCTCCATGGTCGAAGATGTTGAACTGAACCGCCTCTACTGGCACAGCCGCCGCGGCATGCTCGAGCTTGACGTGTTGCTCGTGCCGTTTGTCAAAGAGGTCTATCCGCACCTCAACGATGTCGATCGCGAGTGCTACCGCAAACTGCTCGAATGCGAAGATCAGGACATGTTCGGCTGGTTCATGGAACGCGCCGAGTCGGAAGACCCTGAGCTGCAGCGCATGGTTCGCATGATTCTGGACCGTGTCCAACCCAAGTGAGAGTGTCCTGTCTCACAGTTACTGTTTCTTTTTGATGGCGTCTGTTGTCGCCAAAAGAGAAACGTAACTGTGAGAAAGGACACCCAGTTTGAGTGCCGCTGGCATGCCTCACGGCAATTGCTGGCGGCTTATCTTCTCGCCCAGCTGTTCGCGCTGGGTTCGCTGTTTCTACTCTCTATACCGGTATGGGCCAGTTTGCTCGGCATCGCGCTGTGCGTGGCTCACGGTTTTTGGGTGTTGCCGCGACAGATTCTGCTGACGCACCCGCAGGCATTCCGCGGCTTGCGTCGGGACGCTGATGGTTGGCAGTTGTGGAATCAGGAGTCGGGTTGGCAATCCGTGCAGTTACGCCCTGACAGCCTGGCGCTACCGTTGGTCGTCGTGTTGCGTTTTCGTCTGCATGGTGAGCGGCGGGTCCGGGCGATCTGTGTGCCGCGCGATGCGCAGGCGGCGGATGTTCACCGACGCCTGCGGGTGCGGCTCAAGTTCAGTCGGCGTAGGTGGGCGGCACCAGAATAGTGTCCAGTGCTTCTGGCAGCATGTTCGGGTAATCGAGGGTGTAATGCAGGCCGCGACTTTCCTTGCGCTCCATGGCTGAGCGAATCATCAGTTCGGCCACCTGAGCCAGGTTGCGCAGTTCGATCAAATCCCGGCTGACCTTGTAGTTGCTATAGAACTCGTCGATCTCGTCCAGTAGCAGGCGCACGCGATGCTGGGCGCGTTGCAGGCGCTTATTGGTGCGCACGATGCCTACGTAGTCCCACATGAATCGCCGAAGCTCATCCCAGTTGTGCGCAATGATCACGTCTTCGTCGGAGTCGGTGACCTGGCTGGCGTCCCAGGCGGGCAGGGTGCTCGGAATCGCGACTTGCGGCAGTTGTTTAATAATGTCTGCCGCCGCCGAACGGGCATAGACGAAACACTCCAGCAGCGAGTTGCTGGCCATGCGGTTGGCACCGTGCAGGCCGGTGAAGCTGGTTTCACCAATCGCATACAAGCCGGGCACGTCAGTACGGCCGTGTTGGTCGACCATGACACCACCGCAGGTATAGTGCGCAGCCGGAACCACCGGGATCGGCTGCTTGGTGATGTCGATGGAAAACTCCAGGCAGCGTTCGTACACCGTCGGGAAGTGCGACTTGATGAAGGCTTCAGGCTTGTGGCTGATGTCCAGGTACACGCAGTCGATACCCAGGCGCTTCATCTCGTGGTCGATGGCCCGGGCGACGATGTCCCGTGGCGCCAGCTCGGCGCGTGGATCAAAACGCGGCATGAAGCGTTCGCCGTTCGGCAGCTTCAAATGTGCGCCTTCACCACGCAGGGCTTCGGTAATCAGGAAGCTTTTGGCTTGTGGGTGGTAGAGGCAGGTGGGGTGGAACTGGTTGAACTCCAGATTCGCCACCCGGCAGCCCGAACGCCAGGCCATGGCAATGCCGTCGCCGCAAGCGCCGTCAGGGTTGCTGGTGTAGAGATAGACTTTCGCAGCACCGCCGGAGGCGAGGATCACGAATCGCGCGCCATAGGTATCGACTTCGCCGGTGCCGCGATTGAGCACATAGGCGCCAAGGCAGCGATCACCTTCCAGGCCCAGGCGTTTTTCGGTGATCAGATCAACGGCGACCCGCTGCTCCAGCAGTTCGATGTTCGGCCGTTGTCGTGCTTGATCAAGCAAGGTATTGAAAATCGCAGCGCCTGTGGCATCGGCGGCATGGATGATGCGCCGATGGCTGTGGCCGCCTTCGCGGGTCAGGTGAAACTCGAAACCCCCGTCTTCAGTGCCGGATTGTTCATCGCGGGTGAATGGCACCCCCTGATCGATCAGCCATTGAATGGCTTCGCGGCTGTGCTCGACGGTAAAGCGCACGGCGTCCTTGTGGCACAGACCTCCGCCAGCGTTGAGGGTGTCTTCGACGTGGGATTCGACGGTATCGGTGTCATCCAGCACGGCAGCGACACCGCCCTGGGCCCAGTAGGTCGAACCGTTGGCGAGGTTGCCTTTGCTCAGTACGGCAATGCGCAAATGATCGGGCAAGGTCAATGCCAGACTCAAACCGGCAGCGCCGCTGCCAATTACCAGAACATCGTGTTGAAACTGTTGGCTCATTTCAGGATTCCGCTCAAAGCGACCCGGGTCGGGGTTGGCGCAAGACACCTGAATCGGCGAGTCGAGACAGCCACACAGCGCACTAGTATATAGAGGGGTGGATCGGCACAATAGTCGGGCCTACGTGGCAATATGAGACTACTGTGACGGGAAGGGTAGAGGGCCGTGTAGGGCAATTTACACGCGGGATCGACGATAAGACAGCCTGATCGCCGATGAAGCGCTGTTTTTCGCCGCGTGGTCATACATTATTCGTTTCGCACGACTATAAAGGTTGGGAACTTTGCCTGGCGTCCAAGCTCAATAGAAGGTTGCCTGAAACAAGGAACAGCGTCGGCTTCACGCAGGATTTGTGTTTTGGTCATTGCGGGTGGATTCGACGATAAAGATTATTCGCGTAGCCGGCCAGCCCGTGCTGCGTCTTTCGTGTGTGCCAAATCAGAGCGCACAGGAAACTTGCTTGGAGGGGGAGAACTTTTGCGAAAAGCCCGAGTCTATGTTTGCAAGCCTGATCGATTAGTTATGCAAGCCTCCTCCGAGCTTATCGAGGAGTGTTCATGCTAACCCAGGAAGAGGATCAGCAGCTGGTCGAGCGCGTTCAACGCGGCGACAAGCGCGCTTTCGATCTGCTAGTGCTGAAATACCAGCACAAAATTCTCGGGTTGATCGTGCGTTTCGTGCACGACACCCATGAAGCCCAGGATGTCGCACAGGAAGCCTTTATCAAGGCCTACCGTGCACTTGGAAATTTTCGCGGCGACAGCGCGTTTTATACGTGGCTTTACCGCATCGCCATCAACACGGCGAAAAACTATCTGGTTTCACGCGGCCGTCGGCCGCCGGATAGCGATGTCAGTTCAGAGGATGCAGAGTTCTACGATGGCGATCATGGCCTCAAGGATCTCGAGTCGCCGGAACGTGCATTGCTGCGTGATGAGATCGAAGGCACCGTCCATCGAACCATCCAGCAACTGCCAGAAGATTTACGTACGGCATTAACTTTACGTGAATTCGATGGTCTGAGTTACGAGGACATTGCGAGCGTCATGCAGTGTCCGGTGGGTACCGTGCGCTCCCGGATTTTCCGCGCTCGGGAAGCCATCGATAAAGCCCTGCAGCCGTTGTTGCAGGAAAGCTGAGACAGCGGCGACAGCCAAGAGAGGAACCGCCATGAGTCGTGAAGCCCTGCAGGAATCGCTGTCCGCAGTGATGGATAACGAAGCGGACGAACTGGAATTGCGTCGGGTATTAAATGCCTTTGACGATGTTGAAACCCGCGAGACCTGGGCCCGTTACCAAGTCGCTCGGGCAGTCATGCACAAAGACCTGCTGATCCCTCGCCTGGATCTGGCTTCGGCCGTTTCTGCTGCCTTGGCTGACGAAGCCGTACCGGTCAAGGCCACTCGTGGTCCGTGGCGTACCGTGGGTCGCCTGGCGGTGGCTGCATCGGTGACCCTTGCTGTTCTGGCGGGCGTGCGTCTGTACAACCAGGATGAGATCGCCGGTGTCGAATTGGCCCAGCACTCCACTCAACCGGGTCTGGCCGTTCCTCAAGTAAAAGGTCCAGCCGTTTTGGCAGGCTACAATGAGAGTTCGGAAGCCACTGGTCCTATGGCCAACGGCGTATTGCAAGGTCAGCCGGGCTGGCATGATCAACGTCTGCCAGGCTACTTGCGCCAACATGCTCAACAAGCTGCACTCAAAGGCACTGAAAGTGCTCTGCCTTACGCTCGTGCGGCAAGCATGGAAAACCGTTAAGGAGGATCATGCGCGCCATCCCTCTACTTACGCTGCTGGTAACTGGCTGGTTTGTTGTTCCAGCCTATGCCGATGAGGCTCAGGACTGGTTGACCCGCCTGGGCCAGGCCGAACAACAGCAGAGTTTCCAAGGCACTTTCGTCTACGAGCGTAACGGTAGTTTTTCTACCCACAACATCTGGCATCGTGTCCAGGATGGCAAAGTCCGCGAGCGTTTGCTTCAGCTTGACGGTTCTGCTCAGGAAGTCGTACGTATTGATGGGCATACTCAATGCGTCAGCGGCAGCCTGGTGGCGGGGCTGGGGGATACTCCCGACTCTTCTGGTCGTGCGCTCGATCCACAAAAGCTCAAGAATTGGTACGATCTTGCCGTAATCGGCAAGTCACGCGTGGCTGGGCGCCCGGCGGTCATCGTTTCATTGACGCCGCGTGATCAGCATCGTTATGGCTTTGAATTGCACCTGGACCGCGAAACCGGCTTGCCGTTGAAATCATTGCTGTTGAATGACAAGGGGCAGTTGCTGGAGCGTTTCCAGTTCACTCGACTGGATACGGCTGACGTACCGACTGAGCGTGATCTGCAAGCCACGTCCGAGTGCAAGGCTGTGACGCTCGACAGCGACAAGGCATTAGCGGTGAAAACCGCTCAGGTATGGCATTCCGACTGGCTGCCACCTGGCTTCGAGCTCAGCAGCAGTAGTGCACGCCAGGATCCGCAGACCAAGGTCCAGATCAGCAGCTTGATGTATGACGATGGCCTGGCGCGTTTTTCGGTGTTCCTGGAGCCGCTCAATGGCGCGGTGGTTACCGATACACGTACTCAGTTAGGCCCGACCGTTGCGGTTTCGCGACGTCTGACCACGCCTGAAGGCGAGATGATGGTCACTGTAGTCGGCGAAATTCCGATCGGCACCGCTGAGCGCATTGCACTCTCCATGCGTTCCAATACCACTGCGGCCAAGCAGTGAGCTGATCCGGTGATGCTCATCGGACTGTCGGTTGGTTGTGAAAGAGGCCAGCAATTGTCCACTCCACAATTGAGATGTTGAAATGTTTGGTGAGCATTTCTATTTGCAAAATCCCCAAAAAT
The DNA here is from genome assembly GCF_056396945.1 of Pseudomonas sp. 05N432. Classification (NCBI taxonomy): domain Bacteria; kingdom Pseudomonadati; phylum Pseudomonadota; class Gammaproteobacteria; order Pseudomonadales; family Pseudomonadaceae; genus Pseudomonas; species Pseudomonas sp. 05N432. The sequence continues at coordinate 351,164 of NZ_JBFTMM010000002.1, forward strand.
TTTCTATAGGTCAGAGCCCCACGGCTCTGGCCTTGTTTGTTGTTCCCGGAACAAAAGTACCGGTGTATGTTTCCCGGTATTCCTTGCTCCATATCGCTTAACCATGCTCGTCGTAACGGGAGCCGTATGTCGATACCACGTTTGAAATCCTACCTCTCCATTTTTGCTGCTGTATTAGTACTCGGTCAGGCCGTCAGTGCCCAGGCGGCCGAGCTGCCTGACTTCACGCAGCTGGTCGAGCAAGCCTCGCCTGCGGTAGTGAACATCAGTACCACGCAGAAATTGCCGGACCGTAAGGTCTCCAATCAGGATATTCCGGATCTGGAAGGCTTGCCGCCGGCACTGCGCGAGTTTCTCGAGCGTGGCATGCCGCCACAGCAGCGTTCACCTCGCAGTCGCCAGCGTGAAGCGCAATCCCTGGGTTCGGGGTTCATCATCTCGCCTGATGGCTACATTCTGACCAACAACCATGTGATCGCCGATGCTGATGAAATCATCGTGCGTCTTGCCGATCGCAGTGAACTGAAAGCCAAGTTGATCGGCACTGACCCACGTTCCGATGTGGCGTTGCTGAAGGTCGAGGGCAAAGGTCTGCCTGTGCTCAAATTGGGTAAATCCCAGGATCTGAAAGCCGGGCAGTGGGTTGTTGCCATCGGTTCGCCGTTTGGCTTCGACCACACGGTGACCCAGGGCATCGTCAGTGCCGTTGGTCGCAGTCTGCCGAACGAAAACTATGTGCCGTTCATCCAGACCGACGTGCCGATCAACCCGGGTAACTCGGGTGGTCCGCTGTTCAACCTGGCGGGCGAAGTAGTAGGGATCAACTCGCAGATCTACACCCGCTCCGGTGGCTTCATGGGCGTGTCGTTCGCGATCCCGATCGATGTCGCCATGGATGTTTCCAATCAGCTGAAAAGTGGCGGGAAAGTCAGCCGAGGCTGGTTGGGTGTGGTGATCCAGGAAGTGAGCAAGGATCTCGCCGAGTCCTTTGGTCTGGAGAAGCCGGCCGGTGCGCTGGTAGCGCAGATCCAGGAGGGTGGTCCGGCTGCCAAGGGTGGTTTGCAGGTGGGTGACGTGATCCTGAGCATGAACGCTCAGCCGATCATCATGTCAGCGGACCTGCCGCATCTGGTGGGTGCGCTCAAGGCGGGTGAGAAAGCCAAGCTTGAAGTGATTCGTGACGGCAAGCATAAAAATGTCGAGCTGACGGTTGGCGCGATTCCAGAGGAAGGTAAAGAGCTGGATGCCCTTGCCAAGCCCGGTGTCGAGCGCAGCAGCAATCGATTGGGTGTATCCGTAGCCGACTTGAGCGATGAGCAGAAAAAAGCCTTGGACCTCAAGGGCGGCGTGGTGATCAAGGACGTGCAGGAAGGTCCTGCTGCCCTGATCGGCTTGCAGCCGGGCGATGTGATTACTCATTTGAACAATCAGGCGATTGGTTCTGCCAAGGAGTTCACAGAGATCGCCCAGGCGCTGCCAAAGAACCGCTCTGTATCGATGCGGGTCTTGCGTCAGGGGCGTGCCAGCTTCATTACCTTCAAACTGGTCGAGTAAACCGGTTAGTCACTGAATAAAAAAACGCCTCGAATGAGGCGTTTTTTTATGGGGCAAAGAAACGTCAGCCCATCATGTCCTTGACCAGACGCTCTTGCTCCATCAGCTCCCGTTGACGCGCATCGATGCGTGACGACAGTGGGAAGTTGGTGCCTGCGCGACGTTTTGCGAAGTCCAGTTGCTGGATCGCCTGGCGGTAGTCGCCGATCAGTGCGAAGTACTCGGCGCGAGCCTGATGCAGGCCAATGATGTTGCCGGACAGGCCGCGAGTCTCGGCCACCATGTACCAGACGTCCGGATCGTTCGGGCGGTTCTTGAGCAGGGCCTCAAGGGCTTTCTCGGCGTCAGCCGGGCGGTTCTGCTTGAGCAGCAAGTCGACCCGCACCTGATTCAGCGGATAGTTGCGCGGGTACTGCACGAGCATCCGGTCGACCCGCGTCTGTGCGTCCGGCAGGCGATTGTTGGCGATGTCCAGATCGACTTGCGCCAGGTTGTAGATGATTTCGTCAGGCGATTTGGCCAGTAACTGCTTGAGGTTCTCGCGGGCCTCGTTGAACAGGCTGCCCTTGATCTGGGCGATGGCCAAGCCATAACGAGCCACATCGCTTTTCGGGTTTTCATCGAGTTGGGCGCGAAAGCGTTTAGCGGCAAGGCCTGGACTGTCTTCGTAGAATAACTGGACGCGTGCGCGAATCAGTTGATACGTCAGGCTGTCTTCCTTGCCGCCCGGTTTGAACTGCTCGGCGCGGTTGCGGGTGTCGGCGATTCGCGATTCGGTGACCGGGTGAGTCAGCAGGAATTCGGGCGGTTTGGCATTGAAACGGTACTGGCGCATCAGACGTTCGAACATGGTCGGCATCGAGCGCGGGTCGTAACCGGCTTTCTCGAGGTTGAGCATACCGATACGGTCGGCCTCCTGCTCCTTCTCCCGGGAGAAGCGTAGTTGCTCTTGAATGGCCGCTGCCTGGGTACTGGCGATAGCAGCGATACCAGCGTCTCCGGCGCCAGCCGCGGCCACGATGATCCCGCCGAGCAGGGCGGCCATCATCGGGATTTGCATCCGTTGCGACGCTTCGACGCCGCGCGCAAAGTGGCGTTGCGACACGTGAGCCAATTCGTGGGCGAGTACCGAAGCGTATTCGCTTTCGGTCTGGGCGTTCAGAAACAGGCCGCCGTTGACCCCGACAATCCCGCCGGGTGCGGCGAAGGCGTTGAGTTGCGGGCTGTTGATCAGAATGAACTCCAGGCGCCGGTCATTGACCTGGCTGGTTTCCACCAGTTTATAGACACTGGTTTCGACGTAATCCTTGAGCAGTGGGTCGTTGAGTTGTGACACCTGGCTGCGCAACATCGCCAGCCATGCGCGGCCCAACTGGTATTCCTGCTGTGGCGATACGATGGCAGAACTGGCATCGCCAAGTGACGGCAGGTCGTCGGCAAAGCCCGGTGAGGCTAGCAGGCAAGCGAGCGTCAGCAGGGTGGGGCGCAGAAAAGTCATGCACGAAGCCTTAGTCGACAAAGACCTTACTGTAGCCGGACACATGCGTTGCGACCAGATATTCTAGACCACTCAATCACCTATCCGGAGTGACGCAATGACCGACGCTGTAGAGCATGATGCCGAACTGGACGCCAGCGGATTGAACTGTCCATTGCCGTTGCTCAAGGCCAAGCTTGAACTCAATCGCCTGCCCAGCGGCGCGGTACTCAAGGTAACTGCTACTGATGCCGGCTCACAACGCGACTTTCGCACCTTTGCCCGTTTGGCCGGTCATACGCTGCTTCATGAAGAGGATGAGGCTGGCGTTTTTCGCTATTGGCTGAAAAAAGCCTGAGTGTGCGGCGTTCATTCTTGAGGAATATTGATGTTCAAAGTGTTACGCGACTGGATTCAGCGCTACTTCTCCGATGAGGAGGCCGTGGTGCTGGCCGTGCTGCTCTTTCTGGCCTTCACCGCGGTCCTGACTCTGGGGGGAATGCTCGCGCCAGTATTGGCGGGGATGGTGCTGGCGTACCTGATGYAAGGACTGGTCAGCACACTCGAGCGCTGGCATTTGCCGGGTGCTGCCGCGGTGGGGCTGGTGTTCGCGTTGTTCATGGGCATGTTGCTGCTATTTCTGGTCGTGGTGCTGCCGTTGCTTTGGCATCAACTGATTGCCTTGTTCAACGAACTGCCGGGCATGCTCGCCAAATGGCAGTCATTGCTGCTGTTGCTGCCCAGGCGCTATCCGCATCTGGTGTCCGATCAACAGGTGCTGCAAGCCATCGAAGTGGCGCGCGGCGAGATTGGCAAGTTCGGTCAGTGGGCGTTGACGTTCTCGCTGTCCAGCTTGCCACTGCTGGTGAACATCATGATCTATCTGGTGCTGGTGCCGATTCTGGTGTTTTTCTTCCTCAAGGACCGGGTGATGATCGGCCAGTGGGTTCGCGGGTATCTGCCGCGTGAGCGTGCACTGATCACCCGCGTTGCCGAAGAAATGAACCGGCAGATCGCCAATTACATTCGCGGCAAGGTCATGGAAATGGTCATTTGCGGCGGGGCGACCTACATCGGCTTCGTTACCCTGGGGCTCAACTATGCCGCGCTGCTGGCGCTGTTGGTTGGCATTTCAGTGGTGGTGCCGTATGTCGGGGCGGTGGTGGTGACCGTGCCGGTGCTGCTGATTGCGTTGTTCCAGTGGGGCTGGAGCGATCAGTTCATCTACTTGATGGCGGTCTACGGGATCATTCAGGTGCTGGACGGTAATGTGCTGGTGCCACTGCTGTTTTCGGGGGCGGTCAATCTGCACCCGGTGGCGATCATTTGCGCAGTGCTGCTGTTCGGCGGGCTGTGGGGGTTCTGGGGCGTGTTTTTCGCGATTCCGCTGGCCACCCTGTTCAAGGCCGTGCTGGATGCCTGGCCGCGCAAAGAGCCGATTGTTGCGCCGTTGTTGTAGCGATCGATTCTAGATGTGCATTGGCGGGCCGACCTCATCGCGAGCAGGCTCGCTCCCACAGAGTTTGCGCATATCCTGTGGGAGCGAGCCTGCTCGCGATGAGGTCCGGACAGGCGCCGAAATAATCAGGCCTTGTTCAGCGCTTGGGCCGCAGCCAATACCGCGTCAACATGCCCTGGCACTTTCACACCACGCCACTCTTGACGCAGTACACCATTCTTGTCGATCAGAAAGGTGCTGCGATCAACGCCCATGTATTCCTTGCCGTAGAGCTTTTTCAGCTTGATCACGTCGAACAGCTGACAGATGGCTTCATCCTTGTCGCTGATCAACTCGAACGGGAACTCCTGTTTGCACTTGAAGTTCTCGTGGGATTTCAGGCTGTCACGCGACACGCCGAACACTTCGGTGTTGGCCGCGCTGAACTGCGCATACTGGTCGCGAAAGCCCTGACCTTCGGTGGTGCAACCCGGCGTGCTGTCCTTGGGGTAGAAGTAGATCACCACTTGCTTGCCCTTGAGGGCCGCGAGGCTGACGGTCTGCCCGCTGGTGGCAGGCGCTTCGAAGTCGGCGACAGGTTGGTCGATGGCAACGGCCATGGGAGCTTCCTTACATTGGGTTCTGTGGGCGCCACGGTTCGATCAGCGCGTCCAGGTTCAGCGCATCGGCGAAATCCAGGAACTGATCGCGCAGCCAACTGATCTGCACGCCGGCCGGTAGCGTCACGGTAAACGTGGCGTTGAGCATGGTGCCGCCGGTTTGCGGCGCCTGATACGTGTCGCAGGTCAGGTTTTCCAGCTCGACGTTGTGGTCCATGAAGAACTGGCACAGCTCGTTGATGATGTCTGAGCGATAAGCCGAGCTGACATAAGCGACGTACGGCAGGGCCTGCGGACGGTTCTCCAGCGCCGCGCTGCGCACCACGTTGACTGTGAAGGCGTGCTTTTTGGCGAGGCTCGACAGGCTGCCTTCAAGGCGCGCCAGCGCGTCCCAGCTACCGGAAATCTCGAGGACCAACGCACTGCACTCGCCGTGACGGGTCAGGCGAGAGGTAACCACGGCGCAGCGGTTTTCATGGCTGGCGCGGCACAGGACGTTAGTCAGCTCCATGGGGTTGGCGCCGAGGGCACTGATGACAAGGAATTGTTCGCGAACTGTGGGGGTGGACATGCAGCATTCCTAAAGCGATGAGCGGTCGGTACTTATCAAGGGCCGATTCGTCGGGGTGGGCGTCCGGATGCGAAATCAAAAAGCCCGAGCCAGATGGTTGCGACGAGCTCCAGTGGGGCGAGATCGGGTAGGCGGCAACGCAGGATCGGGGCTTGTGAGGCCGAAAGTGGAGGCTGGAACCCGGCGTACGAGCCTGTCGGTACTGATCAAAGTCTGAAGGGTAGCGAAAACCGGCGCTCAGGGGAATGGCGCGAGCGCAGTACTTCGCTTGTACAAGCATCTTGGCGCCAGTACCATTACCGTTCTCTTTTTCCGGCAGGAGCGGTTGCATGATTGCGGGCAGTATGGTGGCACTGGTCACACCCATGGATGCACAGGGTCGTCTTGACTGGGACAGCCTGAGCAAACTGGTGGACTTTCACCTGCAAAACGGCACCCACGCCATTGTGGCGGTCGGCACCACAGGTGAGTCTGCGACCCTTGACGTGAACGAACACATCGAAGTGATTCGTCGCGTGGTCAAGCAGGTCAACGGCCGTATCCCGGTGATCGCCGGTACCGGCGCCAATTCGACACGCGAAGCGATCGAACTGACCACCAATGCGAAGACCGCCGGCGCCGATGCGTGCCTGCTGGTAACGCCGTACTACAACAAGCCGACGCAAGAAGGCCTGTACCTGCACTTCAAGACCATCGCCGAAGCTGTCGACATCCCGCAGATCCTCTACAACGTGCCGGGTCGTACCGCGTGCGACATGCAGGCCGAGACGGTTATCCGCCTGTCGACCGTGAAGAACATCATCGGCATCAAGGAAGCCACGGGCGATCTTTCGCGCGCCAAGGCCATCCTGGACGGTGTCAGCAAGGACTTCCTGGTGCTTTCCGGTGACGACGCCACCGCAGTCGAGCTGATCCTGCTGGGCGGCAAAGGCAATATCTCGGTGACCGCCAACGTTGCGCCGCGTGACATGAGCGATCTGTGCATCGCCGCCTTGAACGGTGATGCCGTGAAAGCCCGCGCAATCCACGAAAAGCTGATGCCGCTCAATAAAACCCTGTTTATCGAATCCAACCCTATCCCCGTGAAATGGGCGCTGCATGAAATGGGCTTGATGCCGGACGGTATCCGTCTGCCGCTCACCTGGCTCAGCGAAGCCTGTCACGAACCGCTGCGACAGGCCATGCGCCAGTCCGGCGTATTGGTTTAATTGAGGAAGTACAACGCATGAAGCGAATGGCCGGACTTTCCGCACTTGCCTTGATTATCTCCAGCACCAGTGGCTGTGGATGGATCTGGGGCCCGGAAGGTTACTTCCGTGACCGTGGTAGCGATTACCTGGAAGCGCAACAGACTGCACCGATGCAACTGCCGCCGGATGTCCATACCTCCAAGCGCCTGGACCCGTTGCTGCCGATTCCGCGCAACGTCGCCGATGACACGTTCAAGGGCGAATACGTCGTTCCTCGTCCGCAGCCGTTGTCGGCGATTGCCGATGCCAGCGATTACAGCCTGCAAAAAAGCGGCGATACGCGTTGGGTCATGGCCCAGCATCCACCGGCTGAAGTCTGGCCAGTGGCTGTGCAGTTTTTCCAGGACAACGGCTTCCGTCTGGATCAGCAGCGCCCGCAAACCGGCGAGTTCACCACGGCCTGGCAGCGTCCTGACGAGCTTTCCGCGGCGATGGCCAAGCGCCTGAGCAGTACCGGCGTTGGTTCTGACAGCCAGACTCGCGTGCGGGTGCGTATCGAACCAGGCGTGCAGCGCAACACCAGTGAAGTCTATGTGGTCAGTGCCGAGCGTCCTGCCGGTAGCACCGCCGATGTCGCGTTCACCAACCGTTCGGTCAACACCGGCCTGGACGCAGCGCTGATCGACGACATGCTCGCGAGCATGAGCCGCACGTCGGAGAAGGGCGGTTCGGTCTCGATGCTCGCTTCGCGTGATTTCGATACGCCAAACCGTGTCAGCCTGACTGAAGACGGCAGCGGTAACCCGGTGCTCAACGTCGGTACCGACCTTGACCGTGCCTGGTCGAGCGTAGGGCGCGCGCTGGAAAAGGGTGAATGGCGCGTTGAAGACATCAACCGCAGCCTGGGCCTGTACTACATCAACCTTTCCGAAAAAGCCGAGAAGAAAAACGAGAAGCCAGGTTTCTTCAGCAACCTGTTCGGCAGTGCGCCGAGCAAGGAAGAAGTTGAAGCCCGCGCCGAGCGTTATCAGGTTCGCCTGAGCAAGGTTGGCGAGAACGTACAAGTGACCGTCGAGAAGAACATCAACACCGTTGCGCCGGCTGAAGTGGCGCGCAAAGTGTTGGGCGTGATTCAGGACAACCTGGGCTGATCAGATGCGTTTCGCCGTTCTCGGCAGTGGCAGCCAAGGGAATGGCACGCTGATAGCCAGTGATGACACGTACGTCCTGGTCGATTGTGGTTTCTCCTTGCGCGAAACCGAAAAACGCCTGCTGCGCCTGGGTGTAAGCCCTACGCAGCTGAGCGCGATACTGGTGACCCACGAACATGCCGACCACGTGCATGGCGTGGGTTTGCTGTCTCGGCGCTACAATCTTCCTGTCTACCTGAGTCGTGGCACCCTGCGCGGGATGCGCAAACCGGTTGAACCGGCAGGCTTTGTCGCCGGTGGTGAGCAGTTGCAGATCGGCGGGCTGAGTATCGGCGTCATTGCCGTGGCCCACGATGCGCAGGAACCGACGCAATACGTCTTCAGTGACGGTTCGCGGCGTTTCGGCCTGCTGACCGACCTTGGTTCGTACTGCGCCACGGTGCTGGACGGTTATCGGGATCTCGATGCATTGATGATCGAATCCAATCACTGCCGCGACCTGCTGGCCCGCGGTCACTACCCGTACTTTCTCAAGCAGCGGGTAGGCGGTGAACTGGGACATTTGAACAACCATCAGGCCGCAAGCCTGGTGGCCGAGTTGGGCTGGCAGGACCTGCAACACCTGGTACTGGCCCATCTGAGCAGCAAGAACAACCTGCCGCAGCTGGCCCGGCAATGTTTTGTCGACACCCTCGGGTGCGACCCGGACTGGCTGCAATTGGCCGATCAAGATTCAGGGCTCGACTGGCGACATATCGCCTAGCCCATCTACTTAGCAAGCGGAGCCCATCATGGAAAAACGTGAAGAACTCTACCGCGGCAAAGCCAAATCGGTTTACAAGACCGATGACGCTGACCGCTTGATCCTGCTGTTTCGCAACGACACCTCGGCGTTCGACGGCAAGCGCATCGAGCAGCTCGACCGCAAAGGCATGGTGAACAACAAGTTCAACGCCTTCATCATGCAGAAACTCGAAGAAGCCGGCGTGCCGACCCAATTCGACAAACTGCTGGGCGACAACGAGTGCCTGGTGAAGAAACTCGACATGATCCCGGTCGAATGCGTCGTGCGTAACTACGCCGCCGGCAGCCTGGTCAAGCGTCTGGGCGTCGAAGAGGGCATGAAGCTCAACCCTTACACCTTCGAACTGTTCCTGAAGGACGACGCCAAGGGCGACCCGTTCATCAACGAATCCCACGTCGTGGCATTCGGTTGGGGCAAGGCCGAGCAACTGGTTCGCATGAAAGAACTGTCGCTCAAGGTCAACGAAGTCCTGAGCAAACTGTTCGACGACGCAGGCCTGCTGCTGGTCGACTTCAAGCTTGAATTCGGCGTGTTCCACGGTGAAATCGTCCTCGGCGACGAGTTCAGCCCGGACGGCTGCCGCCTGTGGGACAAGGCCACCGGCAAGAAAATGGACAAGGACCGCTTCCGTCAGGGCCTCGGTGACGTCATCGAAGCCTACGAAGAAGTCGCCAAGCGCCTCGGCGTACCGCTGTAATCGACGCAAGCATCTGATAGCACGGAAAAAATTTCACTCAGGGGGTTCGCTTCCGCTGAATGTGCTGTTATGATGCGCGCCGTTGGAGAGATGCCAGAGTGGCCGAATGGGACGGATTCGAAATCCGTTGTACCTTCACCGGTACCTAGGGTTCGAATCCCTATCTCTCCGCCATATTTACACCTAAAGGCCCCATTTTATGGGGCCTTTTTGCATTGTGCGGTTTCTGTTCCCCCATTTGTTCCCCCACTCTCTTTTTGCGTGATTTCACGCTGCCGTCATTTAAGGGCTTTGATATAGCGGCGTGAGCGCTGTGTGACATCGAAATGCTCATCCGGTCGTAAGGCATTGTGCAGCCTAACCCTCTAAAGTGTTATGGCTAGTCAGTGAGCACGCTATCGTCGTCATGCTGCAATTCCGGCATTGAGGCCCGGATAGGCGCCAATGCTGCTGCAAGCAGTCTCATCCTTCCGTTCCAAACTGACCGCTTGGGTGGGGCGTGACTTTTGCGAACTGCCCATGCTGCCCAGGGAGCACAGCGCCTGCCTGAAGAGATGTCGCGTGGCCTGGTTTAAACAGGCCCAATCTCTGCTTTTAAGCGACGGGACTCTTCCTCTTCTTTTTCGCGCAGGATATCCCCGAGGGTCTTGGGGCGCTCACCTCTGCTGGGTGGGCATTGCGTGGTTGCTTGAATGCTCAGGGGCGGCCTGTCTGTTTCGAAGTGGGATGAAGCATTTTTATTGGGTTGTGCCTCCAGGTTTTCACTAACAGGATGGTCGATCACTGGGGTGGCGCTATCACTCATGAATGCTGAGCTGGGCTCTCGCTTTGCTTCTAGGGTCGGTTGGGTCTGAGGCGCTAGGAGAGCGGCTGGGCTCTTATCAATTGTCATCTGGGTGCGAGCTGGTTGCGTCGGTGTACTGTTGTCGCTCTCTGCCGCTATATCTTTCGATGCGTGGCGGGTGAAATGTTTTTCTATCATGCCTCGCTCAGACTCCATTGTTATCAGAAGCTCTAGGACTCGGGCTTGTGTCAGGTCGTGCTTTTGGGCTAGCTCAGAAAGGAGGTTGATTGCAGTTAGCGACAGCTTGACATTGAACTGCTTCTTATCTGGTGTTCGCTTGTCGTATTGCTGGCGATTCCAGTGTTTGTTGATTTTTTGAATGAAGTGCTTTTGCTCAATGGCACTAAGATTCTCTTGATCGAAGAATATGAGCAGCTCTGTGTAATTGCTGATGGGGAGCTGTTTTTCAGGGAGGTTTTTGTAGTTCTTCTCTAGCCATTCCCAGGCACATTTACAGCGGCTGGCGCCGTCTTTTTTGTCTTCAAATACACTGAAATCACTATCCCTTGCTTTGCGCTGAAGCCAGTCCCTGCGAAGGCGTTCAATCTCTTCGACTTTCTTTGTAATAGCGACATCCCAGTGATCGAGCATGGCGATGAGGCGTTTTTTGCCGGTGAGGTGTACCAGCCCTCTAGGTAGTCCCGAGGCAGTGATGCCCTCAATCCTGTTGAGCAGCCACCGATACTGTCTTTCACCTCCGTCAATCCACTTGAGGTAGTCATCTTTGACCATAAATCGGTCTTTCTGCCGGTTTATTTCATCAAGTAAATCGGTATTGCGCTTCAGAAAGTGGGCGATGTCGTCCCTCATGGCGGCGCCGTTGCAAGTGTCTGGGTTTAGTTTTGCCCTTTCGAAATCGTAAAGGTAGAGCCATAGCCAGATGTCGTGACGAGTGCTCGGTCGAGGCTCCTTGAGCAGTCGGGCCAGTTCATCCTCCTGGAGATTCTTTGTGACAAAACCATCATTATTTGTCATAGATAAAACCTATTAAAGCTCATTATCTGAAATTCTCTGGCTATTTTAAGCGGTGATCCTAACCCCACTCTAGGCAAGGAATATAGAGCCTCTACGAGAATTCAATGTAGATTTTATTACTATTCTAGGAATATTCTAGGTTTTTATTTGTCTGCTGTGGCCCGTGAATAAAGGCTCTGTAGCCGATATTGGTCGTGATTTAACGGTACGTAGCTAATATTCACGATGTGAATCGCTTCGGCTTTTAGGTTGGGGGATTTTTCGAGAGTGTGAAGAGGACGCCAGTAATGCTTTGCCATGCTCTTGGGGCACACTTACGAGTGCTGGTGAGATTGACGGACTATGCAAGCGCTGATGCCCATGTTCGCCACTTTGTTGAGGCGCGGGGATGGATATCTTGCCTACTGCCGCGAGCGACTGATCATGGTTGGTGTCTGTAGTCTTGGGTTAGTGGTTGAGGCGAAGGGCATAAATGGGCGCCGGGCTATGTGCGGCTCGTCCAGCTACCGTCGCACATCTTGGCTGCTAAGGAGTCAGTGAAACTGACCAATACAGGAATGGATGTGTTGGCTCAACCACTGGCCATTGAAGCCCTTCCGCTAAGAGACGCCAGTTTGCGGCAGGCGATGCCGGTGCTGATTCAAGCCACCCGAGAGCCCCTGGAGCGGTCACCCTGCGCTTGACGGGGCGCGTAGTTTATTACAGGACCTCCCAATCCTCTGAACGGAATACAGAGGAGCCTGTTCATGAGGTTAATTCGCCTGAAGGAAGTCAAACACGTCACTGGTTTAGGTCGGTCCACCATCTACAAATACATCGAAGACGGAGCTTTTCCCAAGTCAGTGTCGCTGGGGGAAAGAGCCGTGGCCTGGGTTGAAAGTGAAGTTATGGCCTGGGTCATGACTAGGATCGAGGCGCGTGATAGGCACGACTCCCTCGCTGCGGTGTCGCAGCTAAAGGCTGCATGATCCGCGTCCATGGGTTGAGCTGGCGCCCTGTCATTCGGTCGGCGTTTGTGCTGATCGGATGAGTCTCAAAAGTGGTTTAGTTCCAGAGCATCTGAATCATTGAAATCGTCGCATTCTTCCCGCGTTCCCTGGCATTGCAGCTCCCCGCGCCCTTGCAGGCGTGGGGAGCTGTGTCTCGGTATTAGTATTATTTATAGGGTCATATTTATAGGGTCATTCATAGAGTCGATATTCATAGCCAATATTTACACGAGATATCCATTGCTCATTGCGTCAGCCCATCACAGCCAATCGAACCTACCAATCTTCAGAATCTATTCAGAGACTTATCAGGCTTACCCACCATGGGGTAAGTGCCATGAGCTCAGTCACCCATCCCCATTGCAACCAGTAACAGGATTCAGCGCCAAGCGCTGATCCGATTGTCAGCTCAAAACCGTAAATAGATACCCAGCCAGCTGAGTTTATGAATTCACTCAGCGGATCACCTTCCATGGCTCATCAATCCAAGCGTCATTCTGGCAACAGCAATCTTCACCTGCATTACGATGACACCTTTCACGGTCTACCTGTGATGGCGTCCCACGCTCCCTTCATTACCGAATACCTGCAAAGTCTTTTAGAAACGACTCAGTTGGCACTGAGCGCCCACCGTCGGGTGTTTGCGGTACGTTTCGATCTGCGCTTCCCAGATGACTATTTGCCACCAGCATCCAGCAACGCCGTGATCTCCAGGTTTGTCGCTTCCTTGTCCATAAAGATTGGAATTGCACGTGAGCGTGCCAAGCGTGTGAATGGCTCTGCGCATCAGACAAGTGTTCGCTGGTGCTGGGTGAGAGAGGTAGGGCAAAAGGGGCGCCCGCACTTTCACTTCGTCCTGCTGCTCAACAGGGATGCGTTCCACACGGTGGGACGCTTTCAATCTGAGAGGGAGAACCTGTACAGCCGCATCCAGGCCGCTTGGGCCAGCGCGCTGAAAATATGCGTCGACGATGCCGAGGGCTTGGTGCATATCCCGGCAAACGCCACATTTAACCTCTCTCAGGACGATCCAGCGCAGATGGATCGGTACTTCCACCGAGTGAGCTATATCTGCAAGGCCGCGACCAAGGAGTTCGGCAGTCGATGCCGGGCATTCGGTTGCAGCAGAGGCTGAGTGACGGCGTCACCGCCACAGCCTAAACACCTTTTCCCGCAGCGACGTCATCGTTGATACCGATCCAGATCGGCTCGTCATCGGGCGATGATTCCTCCTGACTACCGAACGCCAACCTCACGCCTCCAGCCTCGCCCTGTGTTTGCATACGGCACATTCTGGTCATGCGTGAGCAATGGCGTTGTATAGCTACGGCCATGCTCGTGGGCATGAGCTATTTCGCTAATTCCATTCTCAATCCATCAATTATTTAGTAGGAGTGATAATGAATTTTCCCATCAGTGATTCACGCATCGATCTCTCCCATTCAAACGCTTCAATCCTAATCAACCGGATGGTTGAGGCTGTCGCTTGCACGGACGAGCCGGCCTACCTCGTCGCTCTGGATGCTCTGGGTGATGAGCAGGTCAAGTCGACATCGCTGTCCAGGCTATTTGACTGCGTGCCGCAGATAAACGAGGCGTATGCGGACTGCTGCGACGATGAACACCAAGAGGTGTTTTGGGTCGCGTACCAGGAGGTTGGGCTTGAACATAGCCCCTTGGGGCTGGTCTGCATGAATGATACCGAAACAGGTTACCTGAGCACTGCTCAATCGATGAACGCACTGGCAGATAGAATTCGGCTTGTGTTTAGCCTTTTATCGATATAAGTAATTGAAAATAAAAAACTTGTTATTTATGCAAAGAAGTTCGGGCCTCGCACTTGTTCAGTCGCATGTACACGGCGGTGCAGCTCGACGCTTCGGAGCCAGTCCAAGATGAACGGTGTACGCTCGATCCGGCCAAGAATGCTTTGGGTCAAGGCCAGGCTGTTCAGGTGCGGGTATGCGGTCCCCGGCGACCCACTTAAGAATCAGACGCGTTTAACGCTCCGCTTCTTCGCACCGTACGCAGCCAGTTGTTCTAGCGCGTACTGGATTGCATAGGGCGCTGGTCGGTAGCTGGCCGACTCTTGGCTGCTCAAGTAGTAGCGCATAACCCGGTCAGTGATGCCGAGTGCAGTCGCTGCTGCTTCTTGAGTGATGCCTGCCGTCTCCAGAAGTCCACGCAGATAAGCCGGGGACGGGTCGTGCAGTGAGGCGTCTGGCTTTCGAGGGTACATGTCGTCTGTCCCGTATCCCGTATCCCGTATAACCGGGTGAGTGGTATTTACCGGAAAACCTCAATCTCAATGTAGGGGGGGGGCATTGTGCCGCTGGCTGTTATGCGCCTACGGATTCATATGGAACAGCCGTGCAATGCTCTAGCGCCAGGCCCCGCCCTTAGACGTCATGTTTTCAAGGTTGTCGATGAGCTGCCCCATGCAATACATACCAAAATTCCTCACTGGTTCTTCTATCTACGAGCACGTCAACCGGTGCTTATTCCTCAGCTTTCGGGGTGGCGGGGGTAGTCGGGGTAACTGCAAAGTAATACTCGTCATCCGCATGCGGATCAAACTTAGGGCGAGCGATGCGGCCTTGATCCAAGGCGTATTGAAGCACGTCACGCACTTCCATCCAGCCGTCTGACTTGATCAGGTGCAGCGCTTCAATGGCCTTGATGATTTCTCTCCAGCCAGTTTTTTCTGGCTTGATGGTGTTCAGCAAGGTTGTCAGGATCAGATGCTGGCGATCGGCTTGATTCATCGTTGTCATTGACTTCATTTCCTCTTCTGCTGGTGTCACTTCTTTGGTGACGGTATCGGTGCCGTAGCTGCGAATGAATTCGTAAGCTTCTTCGCGGCTTAGGTCTCCCTTGACGATCTCAACGCGGTCACGCATTGGCTTGTCAAAGTGAACGATGGTGACGTCGTATTTACCACCGCCGACTTGGACAGAAAGCGGTACCCCAGTGCGCTCGCGGGTTTCCCGCACAATGCGGGTTTCTGCAAGCTGTTGCAGTTCTGCCTCGGTCACGACGTCCCACTCAGGGCGCTCAAATAGATCCGGGTACACGCGGTGTTTGGTTAAGAAGTAACGCTTGGATAGCTCGATGCAGCTCTCACGATTACAGTTAGGCGTTTTGACCACATAAAGGAATGGCGTTTCTAGGCTTTTTTCGCGCCAGTTGTTGCACTTGCGGAGGCTGGAGAACTCGACAGTTTTAAACAGCTCGCCGTTATAAAAAACCTCGAACGTCAGAAGTGCTTCAGTAGGCTTGGCTTGTTTTTTGAGTGTCATGTCATCCTGCTCCGTCACTATGGGGTGCTGCTTCGTTTTGCCTAGCGCAATGCTGGGAACATTGTTCCTGTCTGGCAAGAGCTTTTTCACGCAATAATTCTACTTGAAGCAGAGCGTTTGGTGCGAGACGGAAGCCGATCTCATCGTAGCGAGGCCTACGTCTAGCGCTTTGAACTGCCAAGCCTAACCTTAAGGCGATAACTAGTTATGGCCTTAAGTGGAATCGAGTCCGGGATTTTAAAAGGTGCGCGCTGTCGATCTGGAGCCGGACACCCATTTAAGGCGAGAGTACCTGCCAAATTGAGGTGCCAGATGAGCAAGCAACGCCGTATATTTTTTCGCTGAACTCACACGCAAGGCTACCTACCTCATGTTCATGCGCATGACCGCTTTTCCTGACACGCCCGGAATTAACTCTTCTTGGAAATAGCATCTTTTCTAGGCATTATGCGGCATGCGGCCAGCATTCGGATGTCGGGTGTTGCTAACTTACCGACTAGGCGATAGGGATATGAAAGTGACGGTAAGGGTGATGTCTTGCGGGCAGGAAATTGACCGCATTACAGGCCCTCTCAAGATGGATGGACGGCAAGCTGCCGTCATCTACAGAGAGCAGCTGTGGCCAGTAGAGGACGGCTGCATTCACGTCGAAAACGAGTGTGACACCTCGCCCGGTCAACGCCCCGATAGAGCTGAGTGGGGAGTGCTTGTCGCACGTCTGGTGCCAGAGTCACTTCCAGCGCGAAGAGAGGAGTGCTCCGAGCTTCTTCGCGTGCTTTTCAAAGGTAACCTGCCTGATGGAGTTGTGCGCGCACTTTCTTCCCTTGCATTCATGGGGCTAGAACAGGACGGACGCGAGCTGCTAGTCGACTTCCTGTGCGAGAAATACGATTCGATAAGTCTAAGCAGGCAGCTGCAGACCCAATTACTTTGCAGCGAAATATCAAGCGCTGCTGCTTGTCCAGCGAATGCAGTCCCTACGTTTGGTACCTCTGAGACAGATATAGAGGTTGAGTCAATTGCCGAAGGTGAAAGTCTGCAGGATTTGGATTTGGATTTGGATTTGGATTGGGACTGGACGGCAACAGATGAGATAGGGATTCCCGAAATAGACGATAAGGACCTGAGGGCCGTTGCGGGCCAAATTCAGGGGGCTATCGGTACCTACCGCTCTCTGGAAAAAGGTGCAGTGATTCCAAGTTTAGTCGGGCCTTTTGACGGCACTCTCTGGAATGAAGAGTCAATCCTTCCTCCGCCTGCAAGTACAAGATCGCCTGAAGAGAGGGTCCTTGTAGAGCGCACCGCCAAGCTCGGCACGGTAGCCCTAGATCTACTGAGATACTTTGCAGACAATCCGGGAGATCGAGCTGCTCACGCGGAACTCGTGTTGGGGTATCACGTGACGGATATCAATAAAATTCTATCGGGGTCTCTGAACCACTATCTGAAGAAAACCCAATCAGGTGGATGGGTGTGCCATTCGTGGGTTTCAGGCGTATTGCTCGTTCTGGATGACGCCTTGTGAGGGGGTTAATGCCCGTTGCCGTCGAGTGCGGCTACTCAAGAGTCTTTAGGCGTTCAAGCAGTGCGGGCAATGCCGCCTCGGGATTTTTCAGCTCACATTCCCACACTGTAAAAACGCGCCATCCGTTGCTGCCCAGCTCCTTCATTACCTTGCGATCTCGATCCACATTGGATTTCAGTTTTTCTGTCCAGAAATCGACGCGTGTCTTGGGCAATACTGCGTACTTGCAGCCGGTATGGCTATGCCAAAAACAACCGTGCACAAAAATGCAGACTTTCAGTCGAGGCAGTACAATGTCCGGTTTTCCCGGCAGGTCCCTGCGATGAAGTCGGAAGCGGTAACCATGTGCATGCAGAAAGCGCCTGACAGCGAGCTCCGGTCTGGTGTCCTTTCCTCTGATGCCGGACATCATTCGGGATCTCGTGGCGCGGTCAACTACATCCATTTCGTACTTTCTCAAAATAGCGTGGTTTCATGAGTCGTAGCTATCCCATTCAGGTTGTGGATCTCTTTGCTGGCCCCGGAGGTCTAGGGGAGGGGTTTTCCTCTCATTCGGACATTAACGGTGACACCTTCGAGATCAAGGTATCGGCCGAAATGGAGGTTTCCGCGCGTTCCACTCTCCGGCTCAGGGCCTTCTATCGTCTGCTAAAGAGTGAACAACCCGAATCCCTCGAGGATTATTACAATTTTTGTGAAACGGCAGACGTACCTGAACCCCATACGGCCAAAAGTTTTGAGGCGTGGAGACATGCCGACAACGAAGCACAGTTGCTGGAATTGGGTACCGAAGCGGGCAACACCAGACTCGACAAAATGCTGGCAAGCCGTCTCGATGAGACTAGGCCATGGGTTCTCATTGGGGGACCTCCATGCCAAGCCTATTCAATCGTAGGTCGAGCCAGAAATCGCGGGAAGGTGGATTATCGTGCGGAAAATGATCATAGACATTTTCTCTATCGTGAGTACCTGAGAATCATTCAGAAAAAGAGACCTGCAGTTTTCGTGATGGAAAACGTGAAAGGCATTCTTTCATCACAGGTCGCTGGCGAGCAGATGTTTCCCCAGATTTTGCGTGATCTTGCAGACCCGGACGCGGCGTTTGGAGAAAGCGATAATGGTCCGAAGTACAGAATCTGTTCTCTCGTCGCCGATGACATCTACGAAAGTGGAGCAGATCAGGACAGCATCGAACCAAGCAACTACATCATTCGGGCAGAGGAATACGGCGTTCCCCAGGCCAGGCATCGAGTGATACTTCTCGGTGTTTCCGAGGAGTATCTAGATGCACTTGGCGATCACAAGCTGTCCTCCGTCTCGGGGCCGACAATAGATCAGATAATTGGTTGTCTGCCGCCATTGCGCAGCACCCTTACCAAGCAGAAAGACTCTCCCGATGCGTGGGCGGACATAGTGCGTCAGCACTTGAAGGAACTGAATCATGAGTGCCTTCAGCTAGTAAGTGAGACACCTGAAAGACTTGCGTTGGCAACCAAGCTTGGCATTCTTGCCAGCAGTTATGACAGCCGCGACATGAACTCGGGCGGGCTGCGGGTACTTAAAAAAAACGCTTGTAATGGAGTGACGGGAACCCCTCTCGATAGCTGGCTGCATGACCCGAGACTGAAGTACTGGCTCAATCACGAGGCTAGGGGGCACATGAGCTCCGATCTGCGCAGGTATGTTTACGCTGCCGCTTTTGCCGAGACTTACAGGGACTCGCCCAAGGGGCACCAGAACTTCAACCTTCCCGGTCTGGCGCCGGATCACAAGAACTGGACAAGCGGAAAGTTCAGTGACCGTTTTCGTGTCCAGAGAGCAGGTATTCCTTCCACGACAATAACCAGCCACATTGCTAAGGACGGTCACTATTTTATTCATTACGACCCTAGGCAGTGCCGAAGTCTGACTGTTCGCGAGGCTGCAAGACTGCAGACTTTCCCCGACAACTACTTTTTCTTGGGCAATAGAACGCAACAGTTCCATCAAGTGGGTAATGCGGTTCCGCCGCTTTTGGCTCGGCAGATTGCAGATGTTGTTGCCCGGATCGTTAGAAACGGAAAAAACGCGAAGTAGAGTCTAACCCACCACCGCAGGCACGACAGGGGAGCGTTATTTTGTCACCCACATTCAAGAGTCGAAGTGCCCCGCCCAAGGCCAGTGCAATGGTCGAGGCTTTGCGAGGGCTGGGCTACAACACTCAGACAGCACTGTCTGACATCATTGACAACAGCGTTGCAGCAGGAGCTTCGGAAGTCAGAATCGAGTTCGTCTGGGCTCAGACAGAGAGTCGAATTACCTGTCTGGACAACGGCACCGGAATGTCGGCAGCCGGACTTGATCTGGCCATGAGGCTGGGTGAGCGCAACCCTCTGGAAGAGAGAGCAGCGTCCGATCTTGGTCGCTTTGGACTGGGCCTCAAGACGGCGTCTTTTTCGCAGTGCCGCAGACTTACCGTGGCGACTATTGGCGTGGATGGCATGCAGGCTCTGCGCTGGGACCTTGACTATCTTGCAAACAGCTCCGATGGCGGCTGGCATCTGCTGGAGGGGCCCCATCCCGGCTCCGAAGGGTATGCGGAGCAGCTTTCCGAAGCCGGTCGTGGGACTCTGGTCCTGTGGGAGGAGCTGGATCGGATCATTACTCCGGGAAGCACTGTTCAGGACTTTCTGAACCTAGCCGACAAGGTCGAGCAGCATCTTGGAATGGTGTTCCACAGATATCTGGAAGGAACCCGACCACGTCTCAGAATTCTGCTCAACGGACAGCCGGTAAAACCCTGGGATCCCTTCATGACGGACCATCCGGGAAAACCCTACAACCCTCCCGTATTCAAGCACCCGACACTCAAGGGTATTGAAGCGGAATGCCATGTTTTGCCGCACAAGGACATGCTCTCTGGCGAGGATTTTGAAGTGCTGGGTGGCCCTGAAGGCTGGACGGCCCAGCAGGGATTTTATGTTTACCGCAACGAGCGCCTTCTCGTTGCAGGCAGTTGGCTAGGTCTGGGAACCGGCAGGTCCTGGACAAAGGACGAAGCTCACCGATTGGCAAGAATTCGTCTGGACATACCCAACTCTGCCGATGCCGACTGGAAGATCGATATCCGCAAGTCCACAGCCAGACCCCCTGTCTATCTTCGAGACTGGTTGACCCGTCTTGCCGAGGCTACGCGTGGACGTGCGCGCCGAGCCTTTGCTCACAGAGGCAGGCCCACTTTGCTTGGAAATAAACAGGTTGCCGAAGCCTGGAAGGTCGAGCGCCTAGCCAGTGGAATACGATACCGGATAGACAGTGACCACCCCGCAATACGGGACGTACTGGATGATGCGGGAGGGCTGCTTCCGCAGATCAGAGCGATGTTGCGGGTCATCGAGGAAACGGTCCCTGTTCAGAGGATATGGATTGATACGGCGGAAAACAGGGATACGCCCTGCACTGGCTTTGAGAAGACCCCGTCCAGTGAGGTCAATGAGGTCTTGATGGTCATGTACCGCAGTATGATCGAGAAGAAAGGATATTCCGCTTCTTCTGCCAGGGAGCAGCTTCGGACAACGGAGCCTTTCCATGCTTTTCCTTCATTGGTGGATGCCCTGCCCGACAATTTTTAAGGAGCTGCGACGAATGTCCGAAGACAACAAATGGAGTGTGGTCAAGTTTGTCCAAGAGATGATTGTGGACGAGCAGGGCAAGTTGGCGATCACCCCTGCACTCATTTCGCAAAAAATCGACATGGTGCTTAAGATCATGCCGAACAAGGCCGAGGGGTTGGATCGCGAGGCCGTCACTGACGAGCTCATCAGACGATTCAGTATCTGGGTTGGCAAGGACTCCTCTCTTGTCGACATGGCCGGGCATGTTCCCTGGCTGACTAGCGAGGTTAAGAAGGAGTGGCGTTACTGGCGCCGGTACAGAGAGTGGCAGGAAAAGAAGTTGCCATGGAGTGCTGTGGAAGCACTCGATGAAACCACCGACAACGTTCTTTCCATGCTGGAAGATCCTGGGCGTGAAGGCCCCTGGGATCGTCGCGGCATGGTTGTCGGCCACGTGCAGTCCGGCAAGACCGGGAACTATACGGGGCTTATCTGCAAGGCGGCGGATGCTGGATATAAAATCATAATCGTGCTGGCAGGGCTTCACAACAACCTGCGTTCCCAGACTCAGATGCGACTGGATGAGGGGTTTCTTGGCTATGAAACCAGCCCCATAGAGGGAGAGGGAAATGTAGCCATCGGAGTTGGAAAAATTGACCCCTCTCCTGCGTTGCGTCCCCAATATGTTACCAACAGGACCGAGACTGGAGACTTCAACACCAAGTTTGTGAAAAATCTTGGTGTCTCGCCGGAACAGAAACCTTGGCTGTTCGTCGTCAAGAAGAACAAGACGGTTCTGCAGCGTCTGTTGAAGTGGATTCACAAGCATGTTGCAGAAACGACGGATCCGGAAACCGGTCGCCCACTGGTAACCCATCTCCCTCTGCTGATCGTTGATGACGAAGCGGATCATGCATCGGTGGATACCGGTGAGAAGGTTGTAGACGAAAACGGCCAGCCTGATCTCGAACATGAACCCACGGCAATTAACAGCCTGATTCGCCAGATACTGCACTCCTTCTCGAGAAAGGCCTATATCGGTTATACGGCCACTCCGTTTGCAAACATCTATATCCACGAGCAGGGAGAGACAGTAAAGGAAGGGCCCGATCTGTTCCCGGCAGCATTCATCACCAATCTGTCCGCGCCATCCAGCTACATCGGCCCGTCAAGGGTGTTCGGACTGGCAGGAGAGAATGGACGCATCGGCGCTCTCGATCTGGTTCGTCCGGTCACGGATCACTGCTCCACTGACGGAAAGGGCGGCTGGATGCCTGTCGGCCACAAAAGCAGTTATGTGCCTTCCGACGTCATGCCTCCTTCGCTGGTCGAGGCAATACAGGCATTCGTACTGGCATGCACCATTCGTCAACTGCGGGGGCAGGGAGCCGAACACAGCTCGATGCTAGTACACGTCACGCGATTCAACTTGGTTCAGCAGCATGTACACGGGCAGGTACGCAGTTACATCATGCAGTTGAAGCAGCGGCTTAGAAGGCGCATCGACCATGAGGGCGTTCTGGCTGAACTCTGCAGTCTGTGGGATAGAGACATCCGGACGACAAGCCACGAAATTGAAAAGCAGATGGGAGAGGGCTCTCGGTGCAAAGCTGACGATTGGCTCGAGATAGAGCGAGCGTTACCTGATCTGCTGGAGCAGATCGATGTGCGCATGATTAATGGTACTGCAAAGGATGCGCTGGACTATGTAGACAGCGCCACGGGGCTTAAGGTTATTGCAATTGGAGGAGACAAGCTGGCCCGAGGTCTTACGCTTGAAGGCCTGTGTGTCAGCTATTTTCTTCGGGCTTCTAAGATGTACGACACGTTAATGCAGATGGGACGCTGGTTCGGCTATCGACCGGGTTACTTGGACTTGTGTCGCCTCTACACCACGACGGATCTGGTTGAATGGTTCGAGCACATTGCCGACGCAGCGGAAGAGTTGAGAGCCGAATTCGACTTCATGAAAGATAGCGGGCTGACACCACGTCAGTATGGTCTCAAGGTCGTCTCTCACCCGGTGTTGATGGTGACCTCGCCCCTGAAAATGAGGACCGCCAAAACACTGTATCTGTCTTTCAGCGGGGACATTGTCGAGACGGTCAGCTTCTTCAAGGAACCCACCCAGCTCGAACAGAATATCGCGGCTTTCAACTTTCTTGTAAGCACCATGGGCACGGGATCATCGATTCCTCCGCAGAGCCGAAACGGCCGGAGCGATAGCTGGAACGGGGTTACCTGGGATGGTATTCAGGCACAGCCCGTCGTCGACTTTCTGAGGGCGTACCAGACGCACCCGGACTCCCGAAAAGTGAGAAGTGACCTGCTTGCGAACTTCATTGAGGAGATGAGCCGGTCGGGCGAGCTTACCTCTTGGACAGTTGCCGTGATCGGGGGTGGGGTTGCCGGCACCGAAGATGTTGCAGGCTTTCCGGTAAAGCGAATGAAGCGAATAAACAAGTCTCAGGAGGTTGACCACAAGTATTCGATAGGTCGTCTGCTTTCTCCTCAGGATGAAGCTCTGGACCTTGATGAGTCGTCGTGGAATGCCGCGCTTGAGTGGACTCGGACGGACTGGAAGCCTGACCCCGGCCGTGCCAGAGGCAAGGAATTGCCCGAGATGCCAAGCGGACCTTACATCAGACGTGTTCGTGGTCAAGGACGTGGACAAGTAGCACCGCATCCCGAAAGAGGGCTTCTGCTTATTTACCTTCTTGACCCAGAGGACTCTAAAGTCTCGGGAGTTGATGTGCCTGTCGTTGCATTTGCAATCAGCTTTCCTTCCAGCAATGCGGGCAAATCTGTGCCCTATGTCGTCACTAACCTCATGTGGGAGCAGCAACAGTAATGGCGGCAGTGAGTAGTTCTGAGTTGCTTGGTATCTGGCGAGCCCTCCCCGGCAATGCGTCGGCACCGGGATGGCGGTCGATTGATCTGTTTCAGAGAGCAACAATCAGGATCAAGGCAGCCAGACATGCGCCAGGCAATGAGGAGGCTGTTCTGGTCGGTTTTGCGAACTGCAGAATGGCGCCGACCTCACAGTTGCCTCAGGGGCAGGGATTTCGCATTGAAAGGGTCGGGCTGGGTGAGGCCGCTGGTGATTACCAGTGGCTTGCAATCGTCCGTCAACCGGAAGGCAGCCTGGAGCTGTTTGCAGCCGTTGTCTCCGATGTATGCGGACTGCTGGAATCCGCCAATGGCTGTACCGAAGAACTTGTGTATCAGCGACTGCTTGGAAGAGTGCGCGGGTGGCAGGAATTTATGCGAAAAGGACGGGAAGGGCTGGAGCCCGAAGCCGAACTGGGGCTTGTGGGTGAGCTCTGTCTGCTGCGGCAGCTGCTTGATGAAGGCGTGCTGCTTTTCTCGGCTGTACAAGGGTGGAAAGGGCCGCTCGACGGGCTTCATGACTTTCAAATTGGTACGGGGGCGATAGAGGTCAAGTCCACAATGGCAACGGAAGGCTTTCCGGTGAGGATCGCCTCCCTGGATCAACTCGATGAATCCCAGTGTCCGCCACTCTTCCTTGCAGCACTTCGCTTCGGATCGACGGACTCGGGAATGTCACTTCCCGAGTCCGTGGCGGATTTGCGCTGTCTGCTGGAGCCTGATCCCGCAGCGACCAGACTTTTCGAACAGGCACTTCATCAGGCTGGGTATCTGGACATGCAGGCAGAGAACTACAGTCGTCGCTTTTCGCTCAGCGAGATAAGGGTGCATCTCGTTGATGCGGAGTTTCCTAGGCTGACTCCTTTCGGCATCTCGACAGCCATTCGTCGAGCGCAGTACGAGCTCGATTTAGCATTAATACTCGCCGATAACCATCCCTTGGCGGATGTGCTTGAGCAACTTGGAGTCGTTTGATGGAACTTGTGGATTTTCTGCGGGACACGCAGGCATCGATTCGAGAAGAAATTTTGAAGGATGTTGCACCGGGGGAAGCTCCTGTGCCTGCAGAGGCCGTATTTACTGAGCATGTGATGACGCATATGGCCGACGAGGGAATAACCTTTGAGCCAACAGTCTGCCACTACGGCGCCAAGGTCGGATCTTACAAGGTCAAAATCAGTGGCTACTCTGTCTCGGACACAACCGACGAACAGGGGAACCCTGATCGACTGGATCTGTTCGTGAGTCTCTATAAAGGGCTTGAGGACATTGAAGATATCCCCGACCCTGAAATTGGCAGAGCGGCGAAGCAAGGGCTGCACTTTCTCAAATTTTGCGCCACGGGAAAGCTTTCAGAAGAGCTTGATGAAACCAACGAGGCTTATCCGCTAGTCACAGAAGTTGAACGTATATTCAAAACGCTGGATAGCATCCGGATTTTCGTAATTACCGATGGTCAGGTTAAGACAAGGAACTATGCGCCCCAAGATAT
This sequence comes from Pseudomonas sp. 05N432, assembly GCF_056396945.1. Lineage (NCBI taxonomy): Bacteria > Pseudomonadati > Pseudomonadota > Gammaproteobacteria > Pseudomonadales > Pseudomonadaceae > Pseudomonas > Pseudomonas sp. 05N432. Next base: position 376,273 of record NZ_JBFTMM010000002.1, read on the forward strand.
CGAGGGCAAGCAGGTACGCCTTGAAGTAATGGATATTCACCGTCTGTTCAACCATTGGCAGCAGGGCCGGCCACGGGATGAGCTAGTGGTCAACTTTCAGGACCTTTGCGGTACGGCATTGCCGAGTGTATGGGTTCCCGGTGCTGGTGACGACGAATACGATTATGCCCTGACTGCAATACCCGGTGAGGCTCTGCGCTTTCTCTACGAGAAGTACGGGCCGCGCATTCTCGAAGCGAATGTGCGTTCGTTTCTGGGGGTTGGCAGCAGAGGTGTAAACAAAGGGATTCGGGACAGTTTGCGGAATAATCCGGACCGTTTTATGGCCTACAACAATGGCATCGTTGTTGTAGCCGATGCTGCAAAGCTGGATCGTACCGCTGATGGTTCGACAGGTATTTTGTGGCTTCAGGGTATGCAAATCGTCAACGGCGGGCAGACGACAGCATCCATCTATTTCGCCAAGAAAAAAAATCCCGATATAGATCTGAGCAGCGTCCGAGTTCCTGCGAAGATCATTGTGCTTCGAAATGGTCAGGGAGATGACGAGGAACTGATCTCTAACATTTCTCGCTATGCCAATAGCCAGAACGTCGTAAAACAATCCGATCTTTCCGCAAACAAGCCATTTCACCGCGAGCTGGAAAAGCTTTCAATGCGCACATACTGCCCGGATGGTGTGGGGCGCTGGTTCTATGAGCGATCCGCTGGTAGTTACAAGGTGATGCTAGAAAAAGAAGCGACAACGGTTGTTCAAAAGAAAAAGCTGCAGGTAGCCATTCCACCATATCGCAAGATCACCAAACCTGATCTGGCGAAGTTTCTGTTCACGTGGGAGCAGAAACCACACGTGGTAGGTTTGGGCAGTCAGAAGAACTTTCAGGCCTTTATGGATGAGATGGGAGAGCGGGAGGATACCGGAGAGAACGTGATTCCGGATCAGAGGCAGTTTAAGGACATGATTGCAAAGGCCATTTTGTTCAAATCTGCTCAGAAGGTAATCAGACCCCTATTTCCTGCATTTCAGGGCAATATCACGGTTTACACGATCTCCGTTCTTGCACTCAAACTGGGACAAAATTTCGATTTTGATAGAGTCTGGCAGGAGCAGGCCATTTCACCACAACTGCAAAGACAGCTGGCTACCTGGGCACATGAGGTGAATGAAGCGCTTCATCGTGGTGCTGATGGGAAGATGATTTCCGAATGGGCCAAGAAGCTTGAGTGCTGGTGGCAGGTCAGGGATTTCAGGTATTCGGAAGCGGATACCGATATTCCGGAGATATCCTGAATTAGCAAATCAAGTTTCAGGTGGAGCTTTTTTAAACGCACCATACATTGCGGCGTCTCCGTATGTATGGTGCGTTAGGTAGCATCGCCATGTCAGTGGTCTCCGACTTTATGATCACGTAGTGTCTGCGGCCTAGCTTAGCTGCCGTCCGTAACCAAAATTGCGCCCGTCTCCTCTACCCACCGTAACCGTCCGGCCAGCACCTACTCCTGATAGCCTCAAAAATCAGCAAAAATAGTGTCCATCATTGGTTCGGATACCATCGCCCTAAGCGTTGGGTCAGAAAGGTAGGGCGGCTGGATGGTTACTTCTAGCTTGATCAAGAGGGATTAATTCGTGCAGATGATAGATTTTCTAGCGTTGGTTGAACTTTGTAAGTTTCTTTCAATCACGGATGCTTGCCTGCTTTGCACCAATTTTCCCACTCGTCGAGCATGTCGGAGATAACCATGGCGTCTTCACCATTCTCCTTGTGGAACGCAGCGCCCCATTGATCGACACAGCTGTCTATATTTGCTTTATTCGATGAGTTGGTAGAGGTTTTCTGCATGGCTGGAGCTGCTCGTCCACCCACTTCTGGGCCTGTGCCTTTTAGGTACGCAACGATACGACCATCCTCAGCATTTCCTAAATAGTATCCACGTAATAGGACTACGGGAGTTTTTTGAGTTTGCTGTATTTGCCCTGCATATTCGTTAGTTGAGTCCCATAGACCGCTGTCGCGCTGATATTGATACTCACAGGTGCCTTGGTCGCAGAATACCGTGCCACGTGTTTGTAGAACTTTCACGCTGCCATCCTGCATCTTGTAAGGGAGTTTGGCAGGAGCATCCTCAGGTGCGCAGTCCAACCAAGCTGCGTTGCGTTTATTGGCCGGGCACTCTTGTATTTCGTTTGCTTGCCAAGCGGCTGCGCCTAGAGAGTATGCACTCGAAATAAAGCTAAGTAGTGCAATCAATAGAAACTTCTTGTTCATGGAGATGTTTCCTTCTGTTGAGTAGGTGGCGGTGTGGTGCTTGGAATGAATGGCTGGAAAATCAACCTGTCGAGCTGACTTTCCAGTGCGCCATGGACGCGGGCCTTGATGATCCAGAGGATTACGTTAAGGATTGGCATGTCGCTACGATGATCACGAAATAGGTGCTTACCGATCACTGGCCGTTCAGCATAGTTAATGGTGCCCCACACAAAGATTACGTCATGTGTTTAAAGTCATTTTTTCTTATATGTGACTATCAGTGTGCTCACTACGAAATATTTTGCTATTTCATAGTCTGGGTCGTATGTGGCAATATTGTGAGCTGCTATCGCCAACCCTGCGGCTAAGCCACCCATTACCGTCCATGCACTTGCAGCCACTGCGGCGATGCGGCCTGCAACGTATACTCGACAGCTTAAGCCTTCTGCTTCGATGAGCTTTTCAATTGTTTCGACCGTATTCCCAAAGGAATAAGTGGGGATGTCTTTTATTGTGAATGTTTTTTTCTGAGAAATTAGTTTCGATATTTCTTCGTTTGTTATGCTGGAAGCCGAGTAAACGCCAGTATCCATTGTAAAACTCCTTGTTTTTCCTGTGGGCACAAATAGTCGAAAAACAACCTTAAAGGTTGATTCTCAACCTGAATAGCTCTTCATGTCAATGAGGCGTTACCCAACCATCTAGGTGGATATTGGGAGGTGCCGTGATAGAGACTGATCAGAAGTATTTGGCGGGTGTGGTGGGGCGTGCGATTGCCAAGCAACGCATTCGCGGTGGCTTGACGCAGGAGGACGTGGCCGAGCTTCTGGGCATCGGCAACGAAGCCGTTTCCCGCATTGAGCGTGGCGTCGTGATTCCTAATATTGCGCGATTGCTGGAGTTCGCCGGCATCTTTGGTTGCGAGGCGGCCGAGCTGTTGACCGAGGCCAGTTCACGCCCGGATGACCAGGCCAACCGGATAAGTCGGTTATTGATGCAGTTGGGGCATGATGATCGGCAACTGGTTGTGGACTTGGTTGAGCGTTTAGTTGAACGGCTTAGGAAGGCTTGATCGTCGGATAGCCCTGTAGTGGCGCTGTCAGGGCTCGAGGTTCTGATCGAACCTGGCACCGCAGCGTAAACAGAGACAGTCGTAGTCGCCGAACTGATATTTCTGCACGTCCCTGGCAAAGGCCGTCATGGCGGTATAGCCGGAGGTCGCGCTGGAAACGCTCTCGCCAATCAGGTCGAGCAGTTGCACAAGCAGGCTTTCCGGTTGGGTTTCCTGGCCCTGGGTATGAGCCTGACGAACACTGAGGAGAAAACTATCAATGGTGCCAATGAGCATGACGGCTGCGTTGGCGGCCTCCTTGGACAGTACAGCCTTGGAATTGCAGATCAAGCAGTGTGGGGGCATGGTGAACCTCCGGAAAAAGGGTTAAATCACTGAGAGAAAACCTATGGATGAGGGAGGCCCAGGCCTCCCTTTATGCTGCGAACGCGTCAGGCCACCAATTGCAGGGCGGTGTTGAGCGCTCGTTGTTTGATGACTGCCCCTTGGCCGAACCAGGCGGTGTCCATGCGGTACTCGCTGCTGCGCGCCCGGCGTTCGTGGTCCACATACTCGGTGACTGCATTCAGCAGTCCCCACGCGGTGCCTTTGGCGGCTTCCAGTTCTGCCCCTCGGCCATGGCCGTCATACATGCCCAGTACCTTGTTTAACGCGCGTTCATTCGACATTCCGCTGCGCTCGGGATTGGTGGTCTGTACCTCACACAACACACTTCGCAGATAGTCTTTGGCCTCATGGTCTTTGACGGGACGGGCGGCGAGGGTGCGCATGCGGTACATGAAGTCGTCCCACTGCGAGACGGTGATGCCCAGCTGCTGTTTGACCGCTCGCGGGTCGAAGCGTGTGCTGTGCGGCACCTTGATTGCCTGGCTGGCGCCGTTGACGGCCATGGTCAGGGTGTTGTTGCACACCACCCGAATGGTGGTTGGGGTGGCGGTGGTGGCCAGCGTGCCGTCGCAGGAAGTCGCCAGCAGCAGGTAACCGTTGACCACGTCGTTGCCTTTGAGCGCCGTCGATTGCCCGGTGCGCGCCAGTGCCCAGAGCTTGCGTCCGCCTTTCAACACGCCCGCCGTTTCCAGTTCATACCCGGAACGCTCGGTCAGGTCGCGGTAAAACTCCAGGACCTCACGGGGCTGGACCACCTGGTAGCGTTGCGAGACCACCGATAGCGGCGCTTTGGTATCGGAGCGAAACAGCACCTTCTGTTCGGCAAACGAATGGATGGTGCCGAGTTTGCCGACTGTGTCGGATTTGAAGTGCACAGGGCTTTCCTGGATCTGCCAATTCATACCGGCTTCACGCTGCCAAACTTCCAGTGGTTGGTTGGGCGAGAGCTGATTGCCCAGTCCATGCCAAGGCGTAGCGCCGACATAAGCCATATGTTCGATGAGGTGTGCCATGGGGAGCTTCCTTTTCATAGGCGCACGGCGAAGCCGCTGAGCATTCAGCAGGGATCAGTCGGCGTGCGGGGTGTTGATCGAGAGGGGGGTTAGCGATGGAGCAGATGGGGAGCAGCAGTGGTGTTAAACGGAAGCTGAGCCGTTCAAGCGGAATGACGGTCGCTAAACGACAGTCCGCAGTCGAGACAAGCGTAATTGTCCAAAACTCGCTCATCGATGATTTCGCCGAGTTTGGCGCCGGCGATACAGCCGGTCGCCGCGCCGGCTAAGCCGCCGAGTATAGCTCCGGCCATACCGCCAGCAATGACACCGGCGGGGCCGGCGACAACGCCGATGACTGCGCCCACCTCGGCACCGGCCATGGCGCCGGTGACCCCTTGGGCGGCGCCACCGACGGTACCGATAAGGGCGCCTACCTTCCTGGCTAAATCTTTGGTGATAACAGCGGTGGAGTGGCAGCGTGGGCATTGAGTGGTCATGTACAGGGCTCCTGTAGATAGAGTCGGGAAGTCATTGCACGGGCATAGAACCCATCAAGCAGGCCGCGTATGCGACCTGCTTGAGTGGTGAGCTACACCGAGTCTGGGGATGTGATGCTTAATGCGTAGAGATACTAATTCGTGATGTGTGACTACGAATTTGTTGAGTACGATTTGATTGGCTGAATTCCATCGCGAAATTTAGCGGCAAGGGCTGAATCACTCCCTGGTTTCGTAGAGTGGTCGATGGCCTGGGTTGAGTTGCGTGGCTACAGTGATCCAGTCACTATCCATTCAACTATCTGAATACGCTCAAGGAACGAATAGATGTCCCATGACGACATGATGCCCTCGACACTGGATCGGGAAATATCAAAAGTAGAGCAGGATGCGTTTGGACATCGACATTTTGCACACGCGCTCAGGAGCCTCATCGAGTCAGGCAACCACCCAACCCCCTTCAGCATTGGCCTTCTAGGTGGATGGGGAACTGGCAAGAGCAGTATCAAGGAGCTTTATACCGCTGAACTCCGAGATGATGCTCGTAAGGGTCATGGACTGACTCGTGAACAACGCTTTCACTGCATAACGTTCAATGCGTGGCGATTCGGCGGACGGGATCAGGATATTAAGCGCGCGCTCCTCCGACATGTATTCCTTGAATTGGGAGGGGCCGAGGAGAATCTACATGACAAGCTGTTTCGGCAGATCAGTGAAACCAGAGAAGTTCCTAAGCCGTGGCACCGTGTAACGTGGGAAATTCTGAAAGCCTGGGCTCTTCCCATTCCAGCACTGTTCTTGGCCATGGCGGCCTTGCTGTTTATTTGCTATCTGACCATCTCCGCCTTCAAGGTTGAAGATACCTATCTAAGATCGGTGATCTTTATCTGCATCACCGGCGCTTACACCTATCTGCTCAAGCACCTAAAGCCGCCGACAGTATCTGCAAACCGGCCCATGACCAAGGTCGCTCTCCCAAGTACAACGTCAGAGCAGTACGAGGACATGCTGTTGGGCCAAATTCGCCAGTACAAGTCCGGGAAGAGCAAATCACCAGAAGGTAAGTGCGGTAAGACCTGTGAGCGCCTTGTCGTGTTCGTTGACGACCTAGACCGCCTCTCCGCAGATGAAATGATTCTCGGGCTGGATGCAGTCAGGACCTTCATGGAAATACCGAGGACACGCCTGCCAGATGGTTTGGGGCTGGTCTTCGTTATTTCTTGCGACGAGGCCAAGATCGCCGATGCGCTTGCTAAAGGGCGTCGACACGCAGAATCCCCAGCAACGGTTTTTAATCACTACGATGCGCGCCGTTATCTTGATCGTATCTTTCAGTTCAGGCTGGAGATTCCACCGCCTCCCCGTCACGACATGCGAACATTTGCAACAAATCATCTGGATAGTCTCACGAGTATTTCTGAGGATCTAAAAGTCCGCGGAGTGCCGCTAGCCCCCATCATCGACCGGATGATCCACGTAGGCGTCCAAGACCCTCGCAACGCCCTTCAAATTGTTAATGCGTTTGCTCAGGCGTGGTGGATTGCTAAGAAACGCGAAATCGAAGGGCTGGGTACGGATCGTCCCGGCGGGTTGCATGAGGGGGCTGTCACAAAGCACCCAATCTCTCTTGGCGCTCTATGCGCGATGAAGGTGAGCTTTCCCGACTTTTACCGTGACTTGCAGGAAGATCCAGCGTTTCTTCATCGCTTTACCGATGTTGTAATTAAAAATCAGGCTCTCGATTCACTACCGCTACCGTCCCAGCAAACTCTGCTTGAGAAGTATCTTCGGGTATCGAATGGCAAAGATGACGTTCTCAATAAGGTCGAGCTCCGACCGGAGCATCGGCCACTTCGACAGTTCATTGCGAGCCTGATTGGCCTACGCTGGGCCGATCCACTTCAGAGCCTTCTGCTCCTTTCCGAGGATCCTATAACACGACGCTTGGGCTCTAAAGTGTCAGCTATCTACGGTTCCTTTGTCTCCGGGGACACAAAAGGTCTTCTCGAAGGTATGGGCAGGCACAACGATACTTCGCCGCTCACACCTGAACAGGCTCGCACGCTGTACCAGATGTTCGAGGACTTGCGGCAGGAATCCCCAATCCGGCGAACAAACGCAGCCCGCGTCATTGCCGACATGATAGAGCGTATCCCCGAGCCGCCAGCCCAGCAGCTACTGGGCGCGCTCTGCCGAGAAATCAGCGACACACCTGATCTGCGCTCGCAGTTAGGCCCGACTCGAATTCGAATGATCCTTTCTCGCGCATCTGGTGTAGACCAGCAAGTGGTAGCTTCGCGTCTGGTCGATGACGCACTGACCAGTGGAAAGGAAATGAGCCTCCGCCTAGAGTCTCTCGAAACTGCGAGCCTTGAAGAGGCGATCGAGATGGTGCGTATTACGGCACCGCTGGTGCTTTCTGTCAGGACGGAGCAAGGCCTAGAGCCATCCGCCGAAAAGTCACTGCTGGACTGGCTTGTAGACCGCACAATAGTTGTGAAAAGTAAGTCCTTCCAACTCCCTTTTAACGAATTAGAGCAATGGCTACACGAATATCAAGACAGTCTGTCTAGCGCATTGGGCATACGTTACTTGTCCGCGCTTGCAGATGAACTAGAGAAAGACGATCCCTCCACATTCGACATTGCAGCCGCGGCGGGCCGGGCCAGTAGGATATTCATTGAGCTGCTACCCATCGGAGAAGAAACTCGGCGCAATCTGTGGAAGCTCCTAGTCCGTTATGTCGGCTTGTCACAGGCTGACGCAGTTCGCGCTGTTTGGGAGGTCACAGCGCGCAATCTAGATAAGGCCACAGATGGTGAAGTGTCTGATTTCGTCACTACCTTCGTCGAAAGGATAAAAAAATTCCCCAATGATGGACGCTGGGACATTGATCGAGAGGAGGTGGCTGCCCCGCTTCTCGATATTGTTGCAGCAAGGCTGAGCGCACTGGATGGCACTGCCACTTCTGAGCTTGCCGATCTTGCTGACCAATGGAGTAGAGATCCCGCGCTGGCTACCCTCTCATGCGAAATTGTGAAGCAGTTGCGCATGCGCGATGTGGCTGCAGCATCAAGAGTGCTCGATGCTTGGGCGCCGCTAATCATTTCCACTTTGCCAATCGAGTGCGTGAAATTCCTCGCGACGTCGTTCCCCGCACTGCAAGGCAGCACCCAAACGGCGGTGGCCTCCGCGTTCTCAACCATTTTGAATAACGAGCAGCTCAGCGACGATATCAATAAACGCTATGGAGCTTTTGTGAAGGCCGCACCTAGCTCCAGTTGGGAAGTAGAGCCATTGCGCGGCTACCTCGACAAGCTGCTGCCACAGATCGCTGTCCGATATAACAACCCGAGTAGTTACCTGTCCGCGGTCATCCCCAATACGGTTGGACTGTTGAAACATGCAACGCCCAGCGTTCTTGGAACCTCGCTGCAACAACTGTTCTCGCAAGCCAAGAGCACTCCGAAGCATTACTCATGGTTACACCATTGGATGACTGGTAATTGGCCCGTACGAAGCGATGCGCTGACCTCATATGACCCACAATTGATTTTTGATGAAGCACACACATTTGCGCTCACTCAGGCTGCTGCATCGACAAAGGGAATCTTGCGCTCAATGGCTGACATGCTTGAGCGTGAACTGGTACCAGCTGAAAATTATTCGAAACTGATAGAAGCGGCCTGTTCCATATGGGCGGCAGCCCCCCAACACGCCCTGGACATCTTTACCAGCGAACGCGCTGTCCTTTCGGCCGATCAGGCTGCAAATTTGTTGACCCCAATAGATTGGAGCAACCAGGATCACATTTCTGCTCTGCAGTCGGCCTGGTCAAATATTACAAAAATTATGATTGACCAGGCCAGGACGGATACGAGCATGAAGATCCTTGCCAAAGGACCTATCGGTACGGAGGCCGAACCTGACCTTGCCTTGCGTACTTGGCTCGAAACGCAGCCTGACTCAGGAACAGCTTTGCTGACATCCTTAATAACGGGTCAAGACATTGGCGATGCGCATAGAAGTCGGTTGTGGAAACAGGCGGTGTCGCGCGCACGCATCCTCGGCTCTAAATTTTTCCTCGAGGTAGTCCCGCGAATCGTGGTGATGCCCTCCATTGATGAGACGGCAGCTGTGCTTTTCGATGACCATGAGGCCATTTCGGAGGTGTTGGGGGATACGGACAATCGGTCAGAGATGGCGCAGAGTCTGATGACCGCGTTTACCGAAGCCAAGACCAACACCATCAAAGGGCGCATTGCCGCTTATTGCAACCGACTGACTGGCAGTGGAGCGCTGAAGCAGTTCAAACCCAATGAGCTCAATATAAGTGACATTGAGCTCTTGGAGACCCATTTCGGGGGATCACCTGAACTTCGGCGCCTTAGAAAGTTGATTCCAGACAACTAATGCATCTCGGGCACGAAATAGAATCCACCTCTCCTGCATCGTTTATCGATGCAGGAGAGGGCTTGGAGCAATTTACTTACCAGAAGGCTGAGTCACGAATACCGCCCAATCCGACATCATGGCCTGACGTTTCTCAAACAGATCACCACGAAAATACGCGGCTTCCACCTTGTCTTGGCGCGAATGTGCCAACGCCAGCTCACAAACCTCTCTCGGATATTGAGTCGATTCCGCTGCCCAATCACGGAACGTGGAGCGAAAACCGTGCATGGTCAAGTCAGTACGATTCATGCGGCGAAGCGACATCAGCATCGACATATTGGACAGAGGCTTCCCTTCCCTTGCTCCTGGAAACAAATGAGCATTTCCCTTTAACCGTCCTAATCCATTGATCAGATCCAAGGCTGCTTGACTCAGAGGGACGCGGTGCTCCTTTGCAGCCTTCATCCGATGGGGTGGTATTTTCCAAACCTTCTTTTCCAAATCTAGCTCATCCCAAGTCGCTCCGAGTACCTCACTGGTTCTGCACGCAGTCAAAATGGTCAATTGCATGGCTTTGTAACTGAGGTCATTGTGCTTGGCGATTTCCTTCATAAAGGCTGGCATCTCAACCCAAGGCAGAGCAGGGTGATGGACCACGCTTTTCACCTTCGAGCGTGCAGGTAACAGTTTGTCGAGGTGTCCACGCCACCGGGCGGGATTTTCCCCTTCACGCAACCCTCGAACTTTTGCGGCATCCAGCACCATTTCCATTCGGTTGCGAACACGGGACGCAGTTTCTGGCTTTAACTGCCATATGGGGGTGAGCACTTTCAGCACGTGCTCCGTCGTCACGTCCTTGGCGTTTAAGTTTTCGAGTACGGGGTAGGCATAGGTCGTTAACGTATTTTCCCACTGCTGGGCGTGCTTCGCGTTTTTCCAGCCGGAACGATGAGCCGCTATATAGTCCAGAGCAACGGATTTGAAGGTGATGGCTTTGGCTTGTTCGGCGAGCACTGCTTTGGCCGCAGCCACGCGTGTGGCCTCGCGCTCTGCGAGAGGGTCTATCTTCTTTTGAAGGAGCTGTCGTTGAGTAACCGCCTCAGAACGTGCATCCTTCAGCTTGACGTCTGGGAATCCACCCAATCCCATTTCACGGCGTTTTCCCGCCAACTGAAACCGCAAGACCCAGGACTTCTTACCGCTCGCCTTTACGACTAGACGCAGTCCATCGCCGTCCTCGTAAGTCCCTGGCTCAGTCAGGTTCTCGATTTGTTTTGTATTTAGTTTTCCCACGGATGTTCACTCATCAGAAATTGTCGGGCCTAAGAGACTGTTCCCCCACATGTTCCCCCACTGATCGTGGGATTCAGTGGATGCTCTCAGGACGCTAATGGATGGATACTAGGCTGTAGCCCTTGTATTATCTAGGGTGTCGGTATTTTGTTGGACATTGCCGGACACTACGTTGGCGGTCTATCTCTCCGCCATTACATAGAAAAAGCCCCCGTAGCTGAAAAGTTACGGGGGCTTTTTCGTTTCTGGCGTTTTGTTTGCCTTACGCCCAGCGCCGGTTCAGGCTGCGGCATGACGCAAAAAGCCGTTCCTCGTGTGCCGCTTCAGCGTTCCCCCAGCGCCTCTTCCAGCGGGGCGGTCTCTGTTTTGAACAGCATCCAGACCAGGCAGAAGCTGATGCTGTAGATCGAGGTCATGATCATCATCGGGTAGACGCTGCCATCCGAGAGTTTGCCGGTGACGAAGCCGCACACCGCGGTCATGGCCATCTGGATAAAGAAAAACAGTCCCGAAGCGGTGCCGGCAATGCTCGAGAAGGGTTGCAGTACCGCCAGTTGGCAGGCCGGGATGGCGATACCCACCGAGAGCATGATCAGCAGCATCGGGCAGACGATCGACAGCAGCGCCTCGGGCCAGAGCCGGGTCGCCATGATCAGTAGCGATGAGCCCACCAGGTTCAGGGCGATGGCGTAGCCGATCAGGGCATCGGCATCGTGTCTGACGGACAGGCGGCGGAACAGATTGGAGCCCAGCACATAACCGGCCACGGTGACGGCGAACACTTGGGCATATTCCATCGAGGACAGGTGCAGGGTCCGTTGCAGCAGGGTCGAGGACTCGGCGATAAACGGAAAATAGGTGCAGTACACGCAGCCTATGGCCAGGGAGTAGCGCAGGAAATAGCGGTCGCGCAGCAGCCGCGCGTAAATGCGCAGGGTGCCTTGCTGGCGCGTATCGGGCTGGGCGGACGGACGGGTTTCCGGCAGCAGCAGGCTGATCAGGATCAGCGCCAGCGTGGCAATCACGCTCAAGACCACAAACACTCCACGCCAGCCGAAGGCGGTTTCGATAAGGCTGCCGATCATCGGGGCCACCATCGGCGAAATGGCCATGCCCATGGAGATCCTGCTGAGCAGGCGGGTCTGTTCATGGCGATCGAAACGGTCRCGGACCATGACCCTGCCAATCACTGTGCCGCAGCAGCCACCGAGGGCCTGGAGCATCCGGGCGACGATCAGCACCTCGACATCGCGGGCGAGCACACACACCAGGGTCGCCCCCAGATATAGCGCCGTGCCGCCGATCAGCACTGGCCGCCGGCCAAAACGATCGCAGAGCGGGCCGCCGATCAGCATCGAAAAGGCATACCCGACCATGTACAGGGTGAGCGTCAGTTGCAGTTGAGCATCGCTGGCATGCAGGGCGTCGGCCATCGCCGGCAACGAGGGCAGGTAGATGTCGATGGTGACGCGTGGCAGGCAGACGACCACCAGCAACAGCGCGGACCAGATCCAGGGTGCCAGGTTAGATTTTACAGGCATGGGTTACTCCGTAGGGGCGGGCAATGGCGAGGCGAGGGGAGCGGTGGGCGCCGAGAGGTGCGAGGGCAGGCCGCGGATCAGGTCTTCGGCCATGTGTTGGGCACGCTTGGCGATCATTTCCAGCGAGGAGACGAAGAAGTAGGTGCCGCTGGTCATATGGCCCAGCAGGCGCAGGTGCGGATCCGGCTGTCGGTGCCGGTCGAGCAGTGCGCCACTGGCAAACTCCACTTGCAGGCCACCTCGTTCATCGCGCAGTGCATGGCCGTCCTGCTGCAGCTGCCAGAGCACGCCGGAGTCCTGCTCGCATTCCACCCATTTGGCCGCGCCGGTGGCGTTCACCACGTAGTCGTATTCGCAGGTTTCGGCGGTCGCTGCGTAATGGGCCTTGATCAGGTCTTCCTGCTGCCCCTCGAAACGTACATCGCCTGCCAGCAGGCGCAGTCTGCCGGTTTCGATCAGGACCTTGAGTTTCAGGGCGTTGGCCAGCGGCATGGGTGCACGACGGGCCAGCCAGTCCTTGGCGAAATGCTCGGTGATGGTCTGCTGGTCGACGCTGTCCAAGGCGTTCCAGGCGTACTCGATCACTTCATTGGTGGCGGCGAGGACCAACTGCCAGTCCCTGCGCTGGGTCGCGGCCGCGACTTCCTCGTGCAGGTGTTGCAACGGGTCGCTGTCAGAGCGGAAAAGCGTTCGCCAGTCGCAGTGAATCGCCCGCAGCTCGGCCCGCAGCAGGCGTAACAGACTGCGCAGTGCCAGCTGTCGGGCACCGCCTTGAGTCAGTTGCTCCAGGGCCGCGTGGGTGAGGAACTGCAGCGGGTGGCGCGGTCCGGGCAAGCCCCGGACGAAGGGCAGGCGACCGCTGCGCGAAATCATGTCGATCTGGCCGGTGAACTCCAGCGCCTGGAGACTGAGTACCACGTCCACCGCAGTCAGGCCGCTGCCGATCACGCAGATACGCTGGCCGATCAGGGTCGGGGCGATCTGTTCGCTGATGGGGTAGGGGCTGCGGATAAAACGGTAATGATCGTCCAGTCCGTAATGATCCCGTGGACCGGTATTGCCCACGGCGAGCACCACGCGGTCGGCGAAATGGGTCGAGCCCGCGGTGCTCAGGCGGTAGCGGCTGTCCTTGTCGATCGCCGTGACCCGGGCTTGCACCACCTCGATCTGCAGGTGCTTGCGACGGGCAATGGCGCAGGTCTCGGCGAAGAAATCGCTGAGAAAACGCCCGAATATTGCGCGCGGCACGAAGGCTTCCGCCAGGTCGGTATTGGAAACGGCCTTGAGTTCTTCGGCGTGGTGCGCCTTCCAGCGCAACCAGGCGGAGAAGGTGGAAAAATCCCGGGCGCACACTGACATGGTTTCCGCCACGCGGTTGAGCAGCAGCGAGTCGACGTCCGGGTGGTAAGCCAGGCCCGGGCCGATGCTGTTGCGTGGTTCGAAGACCTGTATGCGCATCCCCCGGGCCTGTTCGGCACTGATCGAGGCGACGAAATGATGCAGGAACGCTACGCAGGCGCCACCGCCGCCGATGATCGCGAGGGTGAATTCGGGGGGTTGTGTTGTAGAAGCCATGTCGCTCTCGGGTATCCATTACAGGGCCGCGACGTTAGGCGCTTTGTGGTTTAATTCGCAGAGCCGTTTATTAGTATTTCGACTGGACCACTATGAGCCGAGGAAAGGTTTCCGTTCCCCTTGATCTGCCCCAGCCCGGCAGCCTGAGCAATGGCAGCCGGGTATTGACCAAACAGGAAAGCGCCTATGAGGCATTGCGCGGCGCGATCCTGGAAAAACTCCTGCCCGCCGGTAGCCAGTTACCCTCTACGCGAACCCTGGCGCAGCGCTGGTCGCTGTCCCGGGGAACGGTGGAAATGGTCTTCGACCGCTTGCGCAGCGAAGGTTACGTGACCCGGGTGTCGGGTTCGGGGACTCGTGTCAGTGCGGTGGTGCCCGATCTCTTTATCCGCGCGCCGCAGGTTCAGGCGACCCTCCATGCGCGAGAGCAGCAGGCGTCAGTGGCATCGCCACCGGCGCTGGAGACCGCAGTCAGGGTAGGGCTGCCCTTCGTGGCGCGCCTGGCGGACCCGGCGCTGTTCCCCATTCGCGTGTGGTCGCGGGCGGTGGCCAAGGCCATGGCCGAAGCCTCGGCGCAGTTGCTCTGTTCGCCGGACCCCGGCGGCATGCTGGCCCTGCGCGAACAGATTGCCGATTACCTGGCCAAGTACCGTGGCATCCGCTGCAAGCCGGACGACCTGATCGTGACCACGGGCATTCGCCACTCCCTGGACCTGGTGGCCCGCAGCCTGGTGACGCAGGGCGACAAGGTGTGTGTCGAAGATCCGGGCTACCTGTCGGCGAAAAGGATCTTTTCCATGGCTGGAGCGCGGCTGGTGTATATCCCGGTCCTCGAAGACGGCATCGACGATGGGGCGCTGCGTCGGCACGGCGATGCCCGGCTGGTCTATGTCACCCCCGCACACCAGTCGCCGCTCGGGGTGACCCTCTCGGTGTCGCGGCGGCTGGCCCTGCTGGACTGGGCCAGCCGGACCGATGCGTGGGTGGTGGAGGACGACTACGACAGCGAATTCAACTACAACAGCGCGCCACTGGCGGCCCTCAAGGCCCTGGACCGCGATGACCGGGTGATCTACTGCGGCAGCTTCAACAAGACCTTGTTCGCCGGACTGCGCGTCGGTTTCATGCTGGTTCCCGGGGCGTTACGCAATCGCCTGCTGGCGACCCTGCAGACCACCGGCCGCTCCGTTGGGGTCACCGAGCAGGCGGCGCTGGCGGAATACATGAAGAGCGGGGCGTTCGTGCGTTACCTGCGTTCGGCGCGCCAGGCCTATCAGGAGCGCCGTGACGCGCTGCTGGCCTGTCTGGAGGAACAGGCGCCGGGAGGTTATTCGGTTTCCGGGCAACATGCCGGTCTGCACTTCGTCCTGGAGTTGCCTGCGGGCAGTGACGAATCCGACTTCTGTCGCCGTGCCAGCGCCATCGGACTGGCCTTGCAACCGGTCAGCGAATTCTGTCAGGAGGTGCGACGGCCGGCGGCGGTGATGATCGGGTTTACGGCCCTGAGCCTGTCGCAGATCCGCTTTAGTGGCCGCAAGCTCGGACAGTTGCTGGCCGGGCAGGCGGTTCTTCTCGCATCAGGCTCAGGCGTCGTCGATTCTGGCTGCCGGCGCGCTACTGAAGATTTCCAGCGCTTCGGCGTATGACAAATCAGGCTGTGCTGTACGCAATACATGAAAAGCCCCGTAGCTGAACACACTACGGGGCTTTTTCGTTTTTGGGTTTATGGTTTGGCGCGCTGTGCGCGGGCCGTGCTTATTCGGCACTTCTCTCATGATGACTGGAGACGAATTGCCGGAAGCGTTCGGTGGGTAAGCCTTCGAATAGTTCCGCCGGTGTCCCCTGCACATCGATCAGGCCGCCATGCATGAACACCACCCGATTTGACACGTGTCGGGCAAAGCCCATTTCGTGCGTGACCACCAGCATGGTGCGGCCTTCTTCAGCCAGAGAGCGCATTACGCGTAACACCTCTCCAACCAGTTCAGGGTCAAGTGCCGAGGTCGGTTCGTCGAACAACATGACTTGTGGATTCATCGCCAGTGCGCGGGCTATCGCTACGCGTTGCTGCTGGCCACCGGACAGGTGCGCCGGGTAATAGTCGCGGCGATCGTACAGGCCGACCTTGTGCAGCAGGGCTTCTGCTTCCTCGACGCATTCGGCACGAGAGCGTTTGAGAACCCGCATCGGGCCTTCAATGACGTTTTGCAGCACCGTCATGTGCGACCAGAGGTTGAAGCTCTGGAACACCATACCCAGGCAGCTGCGCATGCGCTCGACCTGGCGGCTGTTGCTCGGTGTCTGGCGGCCGTCGGCATGCTGCTTCATTTCGATCACTTCACCATTGACGCTGATGATGCCTTGATCGGGTGTCTCCAGGAGGTTGATGCAACGCAGGAAGGTACTTTTGCCTGATCCACTTGCACCGAGGATCGAGATCACATCGCCCTTGTGGGCTTCCAGGGAAATGCCCTTGAGGACATGTGCGTTGCCGAAGGACTTCTGAATATTGGTTACCGACAAGGCTGAAGCGGGCTGAGTGCTCATGGCATGCTCCGTATCAAATCAGGAATGGGAAGGCAGCGAGGGGCTGGCTTTTTTGATGGCGTCAACTGGCCGCTCACGCAAGTGCGGCGAGAGGCGATACTCGAGCCAGGCGACAGCGCGGACGACCAGGAAATTCAGCACCAGATAGATCAGGGCTGCGCAAATGAACACTTCCATCGTGCGATAAGTACGCTGGATGATCTGCTGCGCGACGCCAGTGACGTCCCACACGGTCACCAGGCTAGCCAGAGCCGTGGACTTGACCAGCAAAATGGCTTCGGTGGAGTAGGCCGGCAGGGCCTGGCGCAGGGTGACCGGAGCAATGATCCGGAGTAGCAGTTCCCAAGGCGACATGCCCACGGCCTTGCCCGCCTCGATCTGTCCCTGTGGCACGCTAAGCAGCCCACCGCGAATAATTTCGGCGGTGTAACCGGCGGTACACAAGGCCAGTGAAAGCACCGCGCAGCCATAGGGTGATTTGAGCAGTACCCAGGCGAAGCTATCGCGAATGGCCGGGAACTGGCCCAACCCGTAGTAAATCAGGAACATTTGAATCAGCAGTGGCGTACCGCGAAACAACATGATGTAAAACCGCGCCGGATAGCTGAAAAACCACCAGCGGCTGACCCGCAGGCTGACAATGCCGACAGACAGGGTAAGGCCGATCACCAATGAGCTGAAAAACAGCGTCAGCGTTGTGGGCAGCGCTGCCAAAAGCTTGAGCATGGTGTCAGCGAGGAACGAAAAATCGATCATACGTAGCGCTCCCGACTCGAACTAGACTGGACTGCGCTGCCGCGTGCGACGCACGCGAGCCTCAGCCATATTGAAAAGCCGACCGGACAAGCCGGTTAGAATGAGGTACACGGCGCCCCCGATGATGTAGAACGTGAAATATTGACGAGTGGAACCGGCCGCGACCTGGCTGGCACGCATCAATTCCACCAGGCCGATGACTGAAATCAGCGCCGAGTCTTTCAGGCTCATTTGCCAGACATTTCCCAGCCCGGGCAGCGCAAATCGCAGCACCTGGGGGACCAGAATCCGTTTGAAGCGCATCGCGCGGGACATGCCTATGGCCAGGCCGGCTTCCAGTTCGCCCCGTGATACCGCGAGAAAAGCGCCGCGGTAGACTTCAGCCTGATAGGAGCCGGAAATCAGCCCGACCGCCAGCGCACCGACCAGAAAAGGTGGCACGTCGATGTAGCCTTCACCCCCGAACCAGTGGCCAACCGCCGTCACTACACTGGCTCCGCCAAAGTAGAACAGGTAGATCACCAGCAACTCGGGGATCCCCCTGAACAGTATCGAATACAGATCTCCCAGCCAGCGCAAACTGCGTCGACGGGATAGCTTGGCAGCCGCGACCAGGCTGCCAAATACCGCACCCACCAGCAGCGCTGCCAGGGTCAATATCACGGTCATGCCCGCTGCCTTGAGCAGCGCCATTCCCCAGCCTGAGTCACCAAAACTGAGTAGCTGCAAGAGGTTCATAGAGGCTCCCATTCTTGAGAAGGTTTAAGCAGCCCGGCAGCCTTCACGGTGCCGGGCAATTCAGGGGTCAAGACTTAGGTGTGAGGTCTACTTTGAACCACTTCTCGCTAAGTGTCTTGATCGTGCCGTCAGCCATGGCTTCCTTGAGAGCTGCGTCGAACTTGGCTTTGAGCTCAGGGTCTGTCTGGCGGAAGCCTAGAGCTTCCCCTTCACCCCAGATCGGGCCTTTGATGACCGGGCCGGTAAAGGCCAGCGATTTGTTCTCCGGCTTGTCCATCACCGAATTGAAAAAGGTCACGTCATCGAAAGCGACGTCAATGCGGCCGGCCAGCAGGTCGAGAATGGCTTCGGCCGAGCTGCCGTATTCACGAATGGTCGCCACGTCCTTGAAGTTCTGATCAATGAATGACGTGTAAATGGTGCCGGAGGCGATACCAATGGTCTTGCCCTTGAGTGCCTTGCGCTGCTCTTCAACGCCGGCGCGCACTTCCTTGGCATCGGTCCCCAGAGTGATGGCGGCTTCGGCACCGGTTTTGCCCGGCAACAGATCAGCTTTCAGCGCAACGAAACTGGCAGGTGTCTGGGCGTAAGGAATCGAAAAGGCCATTACCTTTTTGCGCTCATCGTTGATGACAATGGCGTCCATCAGCATGTCAAATTTACCGGCATTGAGGCTGGCGATCATCCCGTCCCAGTTCTGCACGACAATGTTGCACTTGAGCTTCATGCGCGGACAGATGATATCCATCAGCTCCGGTTCGAAGCCGCCAATTTTTCCGCCTGGCAGAGTCACGTTCCAGGGCTCATAGGCGCCCTCGGTTGCAATATTCACCGAGGTCCATTCTTTGGCCTGCAGTGCCGGAGCACAGGCGAGAACCATTGCACTGAGCGCTACAGAACCCAACCAGCTTGATTTCTTCGACATCTTGATAATTCCTGCCTAATCAATGGAGTGTTGCGATCTGATCCGGCTCAGGCCGAATCTCCTGTGCGGGTATGCACATCTATTTTTGTGCACACCGGACAAAGCAATGAAAACCAGCCCAGGCAGCGGGCGAGCAAGCCCGTGCATGGCACTGCGTTACAAGCGAAATAGTGGCGGGTGCAAAGAGGTTCTCACGACTCTTACGCACACATACTTACTTGTACATACAAGAGTATGCAATCAAGCGGCCAACTTAATGGATCGCTGCTCTATAAAGCTCAGGTTTGGTAGGAATGGCTTTGGGACAAGGGTTTGGCGGGAGGCTTTTTTTTTTGAGATATTTTGCGAAGGTGTGACGACCGTTACTTGAACGTGGAATTGCGCCATGCCGGGGCGCTCGGTAACAAACTGAGAGATGTTGGTGCGCGATGGGGAACGATTGGGTGAGTGCTTTTGTGGCGATTATCCGCCGCAGCCACTTATGAATGGCTGCGGCTTGGTACGCTGCGTGGGAATCGATTTTAGTGCAGGCTCGGAAACGCGGTTTGCAGCAATTGCGGATCTTTCAAAATGCTTGCAGCACTGGCGATATCCGGCGCCAGCCAGCGGTCCTGGTCATAGGCCGGAACGCGCTCGCGCAGCAGTCGCCAAGCGACCTCCGTGCCTGCACCGAAGCATGGCCCCTTGAGAAAGTCGGCCTTGAGAAATTCGAAGGCCTGGGCGGCCAGCAGATACTCGATAGCGAGGATCTGCGTGCAGTTTTCCAGCGCCCGATGCAGCTTCAGTGCAGCGTTGGTGCCCATGCTCAGGTGGTCTTCCTGCAGGCCCGATGTGACATAGTTGTCGAGCACCGCCGGTTGCGCCAACTGACGGTTTTCCGCACAGAGGGAAGCGGCAACGTACTGGACGATCATCATTCCGGAGTTAACCCCAGGGTTGCTCACCAGAAATGCCGGCAAGCCACTGACGTGCGGGTTGATCAAACGGTCCAGACGACGCTCGGCAATCGAGCCGACCTCCGCAATGGCAATCGCCAGCAAGTCGGCAGCCAAGGCCACCGACTGGCCGTGCGGGTTGGCCTGGGACATCACCCGGTAGTTATCCGGTGTACCCAGAAGCAGCGGGTTGTCGGTGGCGGAGTTGAGTTCGGTTTCGATCTGTCGGGTCGCGTGGTCAAGTTGATCACGGGCCGCGCCATGTACTTGCGGGATCGAACGGATGCTCAGTGCATCCTGAGTGCGAATGCCTTTGCTGCTGGCAATCACTTCACTGCCATCGAGCAGGCCGCGCAGGTTGATACCGACCTGCTGCATGCCCGGATGTGGCTTGAGGGCGATGATTTCGGCGTCGAATGCGTCGATCTGACCGCGCTGGGCTTCGAAGCTCATGGCACCGATCACGTCGGCCCACTGGATCAAGCGGGTTGCATCGGCGAGGGCGAGGCAGCTCAGGCCGGTCATGCACGGCGTACCGTTGACCAGGCACAGCCCGTCTTTCGCGCCCAACTGCACCGGCTTCAAGCCTTCTTCAGCCAAAGCTTGCTGCGCAGGGACGATCTGCCCGCGGTAACTGACCTGGCCGACCCCCAGCAGGCTGATGCCGATATGCGCCATGTGAGTCAGGTAGCCGACCGAACCCTGGGACGGTACTTGTGGGGTAATCCCGCGATTGAGCAAGGCCAATAGCGCTTCGACCACTTGCCGATGCAGGCCGGATTTGCCGTGGCTGTAGTTTATGATCGCCGCGCACATGATCGACCGCGTCTGCTCATCGGTCAGTGGTGCACCGACGCCACAAGCATGGCTAAGCAATGTATTGCGCGACAGCTGGCTCAGTTGTTCGCCTTGCAGCGAGACATTGCAGAGTGCACCCAGACCGGTATTGACGCCATACGCGCGCTCGCCGCTGACGACAATGTGCTGGACGATGGCCTGGGCATTGTCGATCCGCGCCCAGGTTTGAGCCGACAATTCAAGCACGGCTCCGTGCCGGGCAACTGCGACCACATCCTGCCAACGCAACGGCGCATCGGCGATAACAATTTTTTTAGCCTGTGACATGTGAAGCCTCACGCAAGGGTTGTTGTCGAGTTACACCTGTGGCCAGAAGGTTCGGCCCCTGGCCACATTGGATACACGTCGTCCGGAAAACTCATTTCAAGCAGGTGCAGCAGGACGCTGAACGAAGCGATCAACCTATTCGTCAGCAGACGAGTCAAGGATCTCTTTCGGCGCATCGATCTGAATCAATCGGCCGTCCTTGAGAATCACGATGCGGTTGCCGATGCACACGTTTTTGTTGTGCGCGGCATTGCTCTACAAGCAAAGCGGTGGAGGTGAAGAGATCCCCGCGATCTCTTGTGCACACGCGTTTACTTGTACATACAAGAATATGCAATCAAGCGGCCAACTTGTTGGATCGCTGTTCAATAAAGCTCAGGATTTGGCTGTAACGCTTTTGGGGCAAGGGTTTGGCCGGAGGCGATTTTTTCGGGAGATTTTGCGAAGGCGTGACGGCTGTTACTTGAGCGTGGAATTACGTCGCGCCGGGACGTTCGGTAACAATAGGGTGTGCTTAGGAAACGGCTGCAAACCAGAGCCGAAATTTGATTCACCCCCTCTCTTGGGCCGAATGGTTTGAGCTGGAAGGTGCCCCAGGTGACATCAATGAGGGGCGCTTGATCATTCCCTGGCAGCGAGCCATGCCTCTTCCTTCGCCGTATGACCTGAGTAGGCACCCGGACACTTTGCAGAAAACGCAATGTCGGGCATTTCAACGCTGGCTGATTGGCCGAGGGAGAGCACAAGAGGAAATTTCTGATTCCTTGATTTGACGTGATGTTGTTCACGCCGGGGGGCTTTTGTGCTGATCGAAAACCATTGCCCGATCTGCGCGGCGGCGACCGCGTGCCAGGGTTTCTGCCGTGCCGAATTGAATGTGTTCGAGCAGGTTCTGCAAGCCAGGGTTGAACGTGTGGAGCACATTCTGATGAATGCCCGCCGTTGCGCTTATCGCATTACACCGGTCTGAAGAGCCCCGAGACCTTCAATCGGTCCTGGCCACAAACTTGATCCTCAAGCGGGGCGGGTGGCAATTGTTCGATCAAGGTGCGGCGGTGCATCTGCGCCGGGTTGCGTGACAGCGGGTTACCGGCGGTGATGCCACCGTGTTTGGCGGGCGAGGCTTTGCCGTAGGCGTTGCGGGCCTGCGCATGGCGGTAGGTGATAGGTGCCGATGGGGGGCGCGCACAACGAGCCGTGCGCCGATGCGGGGATCGAGCGCACGACTTCGGCACCTACAGGCTGAAGTCGCCGTTGCGGTCAATCAGTTGATGACCGTGGTTGTCGACGAAACGCTCGTACAGGCCTTCGATGAGTGATTCGTCATGGCGAGCATTACCGATAGCTCAGCGCATTGAAGATGCGACGCTGGTCATCGATGATCGCCTGCCGGCCATGCATGACCCGACGGTTGTCGATCATCACCAGGTCCAGGTCCTGCCAACCCACGGAGTGCGTGTTGCGTTCGGTGACCTCGGTAATCTCCGCCAGCAGGTCGGCGGAAATCTCTTCGCCGTTCTCGAAATCGATCACCGGTTTTTCGTAGTTGAAGGACGGCCCGAGAATGCTGTTGGCGAAGGCCGGATGCTCACAGAAGCTGGAGATCTGGCACGCCGGGACACTGTAGGCATAGGCCACGCAATCGGTGTCCGGGTTGTATTCCATCCGGGTGTTGGGGTCCTGGCCGATGATCTCGTTCAGGTGCTCGAAGCTGGCGTCTTCCAGCTGCTGGATTTCCGGTTTGTAGTAGCTGACGATCTTGCGCCACTTTTCGCCCGTCACCGTGCGGCGGTAGCGGATACGGGTGTTCTCGAAGCGCTGACGGGCCTCTTCGCTGAGTTCCTGGTAAACCTTCACCCCATCGCACAAAGTGGTTTGCGAACCTTTGGTGGGGGCGATCTCGCAGAAGAACCACGTCAGGTCGGGCCAGATCGGCGCGTTGCCGTTTTCGCAGTGCAGGCCTACGGCGTCGGTGCCGGCGTCGACCAGTTGTGCGACGCCTTTGGCGATCACGCGGCCCGGGTCCAGGCTCAGGCGCGAGCTGTGTTTTTTCACGAAGGCACCGAACTCGTCCAGCGACTGGATGCAGTTGCGGAAGATAATCACGCCGGCGTTCGAAAGCTCTTCGAAAACCGTCGCAGTGTCGGCGTTCAAGGCATACGCGCGATCGGTGATGACGCTCGCCTGATAAATGGATTGAGTCATGTCGCTAGTCCTTTAGTGAGTACATGTCTGACGATGCAGGTCGGTGGCGTGGGCTCTACGGGCCGGTCCATTGAGGGCGTAGAGGCTTTGCAACTGCGGAGTGTCCGGCGCCAGTGGCCAGATGGCCTGCGGCAGCTCGACTTCCGAGAAGCGCTGTTGCGCCCAGTCCTGGGTATGCTGGTGATCGAATTGCGGTCCGACGCTGAGCATGATCGCCAGTTGCCCATCTGCGGTCATGAACATCAGCGCATCGTTCACGCCGGTTTGCTCTTTGAACTCCAGCTCGATTTGTTCCGGAGAAACGTTGCGGCCATTGGGCAGGCAGATGATGTTTTTCTCGCGTCCGGTGATGAACAGGAAACCCTCGTCATCGAACTCGCCGATATCACCGGTGCGCAGCCAGCCATCCTCGGTGAAAGAGCAGGCGCTCGGATCGACCCACGAGTAGCCCTGGAACATCGAGCTGCTTTTGATTTCTACCCGTTGCTGATCCGTCACCCGGACCTGGACGTGCGGCAGGGGTTTGCCAACGCTGCCGAGCTTGCTGTTGGCCGGGGTGTTGACGCTCACCACCGAACCGTTCTCGCTCAATCCGTAACCTTGATGAACCTGAATACCCTGCGCGCTCAGGCGCTGCAGTTTTTCGCTGCTGATCGGAGCGCCACCGGCGGTGATGTACAACTCGTTGCGCAGCAACGACAGCAGCTCCGCGTCAGTGTTCTGCTCGGCCACTTCAAGGAGCACGTCGAGCATGATCGGCGGTACGGTCACCGCGCTTGCCCGGGTTCTGAGCAGTTGCGCCAGAATCGCCGAGGTGTTGTAGCCCGCCTCACCGATCAGCGGCGTTTGCTCGTCGAGGAAGTACACCGTGCCGCCGGACAGCAGCGGCAGGTAGACCGCCGTGATCTGTTCGATCAACAGGCTCAACGGCACCACCGACAGGTAGCGTTTCTGCACGGCGGCCGGGACCACATCGATTAGCGATTGCAGCACGGCGCTCAGTCCGCCGAGACTTTGCTTCACGCCTTTGGGCTTGCTGGTGGTGCCGGAGGTGTGGATGACTTTGCAGGTCCATTCCGCATCGGCGCTGTCGATGAAGCCTGGGCCCGCAGGCACCGCAAGCGAGGTCTCGAGTGCGCTGGGCACATGGATCAGGCGGCTGGCGTTCAGGTCGATTTCCCAGCGCTTTTCCAGCGTTTCCCGGCCTTTGTCATCGACCAGGAAGCCCGAGCATTCGAAGGCCAGGTGTTCGGCCTGGTACTTGCTGAAACCCAACGGCAGCGGCAAGGAGGTGAAGCCGAAGAGCAGGCAGGCGAAGTCGGCAATGACCCAGTCGCTGCTGTTGCGCATGACAATGCCGATGGTGCGCTTTTCGTCGGTGAACTGACGGTTCATGTGTTGCCCAAGCTGCCGGGCATGTTCCAGCACCTGGGTGTAGGTCAGGCGGCGCCCGCCCGTGCCGTCCGCCGCAGGAATATCGACGACGCAGACGGCATCCGGTGTGCGTTGGGCCTGGGCCAGCAAGTCTTCGACGAAATGCGTCATGCTGCTTGCTCACTCTGCACGTCGAGTCGGAAAACGGTCTTGAGGACGGTCTCGTGATAGTGATGCTTCATCTCGCTCAGCTTGATGTAGCCGGTGATGGGCGTCTGCTCGTAGTAGGACCCCCATTCGACTTCCGCTTGGGGAGTCATGCGTTGCGGGTCGGCATCGCAGATCTTGTTGACCTTGACGTTGCAGTGGCCCATCGATTTGATCAATTGGGGTGTACAGGTGCACAGCACGTAGCGTGCGCCCATGCACCAGGTCACCATTGAGAGCATGTTGAACAGGGTCTGGCCGGCAGCTGAATTGATCGATGCGGTATTGCCGATTTCGACGATGCTGTCGCGTTCGATCCGGGTGTTGGTGATGCGCGACAGCGTCTCCTCGGACGGTGAGTCCAGATAACATTCGGACAATAGAGGGCCTGACTTGGCGAAACTAAAACCGGCACACGACTGAATGGAGTCATTGTTATCGAATACGATTAGAAAGTACTCGGGAGATGGCTCGATGATGGCGTTAAAGGCTTTCATGTACCGACGTTTAACAAAGTCAACGGCGGACTTCCAGAGTAGGGTGTTGCGTTTGGCTACTTGAGTACGCATGCAAGTTTTCCTTTCTTTTCTGCGTGGAACGATAGACGGGTTGTTTTGGTACAACAGTGCTAAAGCCTCTTGTTGTTACGGCAACAGGGGGCTTATCCATGCCCTATGTAATAGCGTGGCTTAATCAACTGATTGGCTTGATTTTTATAGTGTTTTATTGAGTTTTGACGATTTTTCAGGCTGCCACACGCGTCCGCAGAAAACGCCACAAGGGTATGTGCGGTTTTTCTGAACGGAAGATACGGGCGAGGTTTGGCGTGTCAGCGTGTAGCGAATCCTTCCGATGGATTAATGAGATAGCGTCCTGCTTGGCGTGGCGTTTTATCATGAGCGGCTTGATTGTTTTAAATGAATTAATTAGTCGCTATTCATTCAGAATCTTCATGTAAGGCATGAGGGCGATCGAGGTATCGATGGCGTAGGGCAAGAGGTTTTTTTGTGGTAAAACGCCGAGCCGCAGTAGCGGTGGTTTTCACCCGATATGGACAGGGAGGTTCGAATGTTTTCCAGGATCAGTCTCGACCAGTGGCAGGCTTTTGTTTCTACAGTCGAGTGTGGCGGTTTCCAGCAGGCCGGCGAGTATATGTTCAAGTCACAGTCGGCCGTCAGCCATTCGGTCAACCGCATGGAAACCCTGCTGGGTCAGGAACTGTTCCTGATCGAGGGGCGCAAGGCCGTATTGACACCTCTGGGCCAGGCCCTGTTGCCTCAGGCCAAGCACCTGCTGGGCTCGGCGAAAAAGCTTGAGCGACTGGCCAATCAGTACCAGCCGGGGTTGTCTATCGAACACTCGCTGGCGGTCGACATGCTGTTTCCCGCCGACGTGCTGGAGCTAGCGCTGTTACGCTTTTCTTCGGTCTTGCAAGGGTACCGTATCCGGCTTCACGAAACGGCCGTGTCCGGCGCATGCGAATTGCTGGAAAACGGCAAGGTCGAGTTGGGCATCTCCAGTAGTCTGCCTGCGGGCTATATGCAGGAGTTCTTGCTCAACGTTTCGCTGCTATGTGTCGTGGCGTCTGATCACTCGCTGGCCCATTTCAATGGCGAGCTGAACCTGGCTGACATGAAAGACTACCGGCAAATCGTGGTTGGCGATTCGGGCATGCGCAACTCACAGAACAGCAGTTGGTCCGGCACGTCCCAGTGCTGGACCGTAAGTAACCTGAGCACCGCGCTGATGTTTGTCGAACGCGGTCTGGGTTTTGCCTGGCTGCCTGAACACATGGTCAGCGAAAAGCTGGCGAGCGGTCAGTTGCGCCTGGTGCCACTGTGTCATCAACGCGAATGCAACGTGCCGATGTATATGGGGTTCCTGGAAGAGTACAGGTTCAACCCGGAAGTCCGGCTGATGACCGACATCATTCGCGAGCAGTGCCGGAACATTAATAGCGCCAAGGCCGATACTCTGGCCCTGGCGCTCTGATGTGGTCGACCGAGACGGGCGGGCTGGTCAATTATCCTCGGCAGGCTGTTGGCAGGGCTCTTGAGGATTTGATTGATGCGTTTGACCTCTTCGGCTTTGGCGCACTGTTCCCAGTGCTTATTGAGAGGGCATGGGGTATTTCCTGAAATCGATGAGATGGCTGGACTATCCCTTGGCGGGTGATGAACAAAAAAGCGACTTTTTTGAGGTCTATCCACCCAGGGTGCTCATCATCGGGCGGATAGCGGTCGTAGCAGCCAGGTATGGGGGCGGCGCAAAGACGGAACGATCCTGTTTGTTCCGTGCTTTTTTGAGCGGATCGGGATGAATGCGGCCTATGCGCTGTATGAAAAATAAGTACGATTTCCTGAATAGTGACGGTGTTCAGTCAGCCTTTTCACGGGCCTCAGTGTCTGTTGGCTTTCGTCGGGGCGGAGGGTTTTTTGGGTAATGTCTGCTTACTTTTGATCGCCGTTAAATCTTGAATCACTCGTCTACTCTGCCTGCACAGACCAGGAGTCTGTCGTTATCAGCAGTCGCAAGGAGCGAACCATGTACTTTGAGATCTACAGGCAGTCGCGAGGCACCCCGCTTACCGGGAAGGGCCAATGGCGCTGGCGTTTAAGGGCGGCCAATCATGAGACGGTTGCCAGCGGCGAGTCGTACGTCAACAAGGCGGATTGCCTGCACGTGATCGGGTTGATCAAAAGCGTTCATAACGAAACGGTGGTGAAGGAAATCTAGGGCCTGTATCTGTTGGTGTGTGGAAACGAAGCTGCTCAGGCACATCGAGCAGCTTCGCGGCTTCGGCGTCTGCTGAATCAGGTCATCCGCCAGGTGGCGAAAGGGGGGTAAATGAATGGCCAAAATCGCCGCAGTTTCGCCCTTGCATCACCTCCCACGCTCCTGCTTAATGTCACGCAGCTCATGGCGCTGGAGATTAGCCGGCGACCTCGGATAGCAGAAAAATCACTATAAAAAGAGCAATCAGTGACTCATCAGCATGGAACGCATTGGGGCGAGCATGTGGCGCTATCGCTCGTCATTCCGGTCTTTAATGAAGCTGCCACCGTCGATTTGTTCATGGCGCGGATCACTGACGTCTTCAAGGATGAGGCGCTGGTCGGTCTGGAGATGGTGTTCGTCAATGACGGCAGTACCGACACCACGCTGGAGCTGCTTCTGGAGCGCCAGAAGACTGACCCCCGCGTGCGAATCGTCGATCTGAGTCGCAATTTCGGCAAGGAAGCGGCGTTGACCGCGGGCTTGCAGACTGCCACTGGCCAGGTGGTAGTGCCCATCGATGTCGATCTCCAGGACCCTCCCGAAGTTGTCCTCCAGATGATCGACCGCTGGCGTGAAGGCTATGAAGTGGTGCTGGGCCATCGCGTGAGTCGTCACAACGACTCTTGGGCCAAGCAAACCTCCGCCAACTGGTTTTATCACCTGCACAACAAAATCTCTGATCAGCCGCTGCCGAAAAATGTCGGTGATTTTCGGCTCATGGACCGCTGCGTGATCGATGCCTTGCAGACCTTGCCGGAGTCACGGCGTTTCATGAAGGGCTTGTTCGCCTGGGTCGGGTTTCGGACGACCCATGTCGATTACGAGCGTCCGGAGCGGGTGGCGGGGGAAAGCAAATTCAATGGCTGGCGCTTGTGGAATTTCGCGCTGGAAGGCATCACCAGTTTCAGCACCGACCCGCTCAAGGTATGGACGTATCTGGGGCTGTTGGTGTCGGTGGTTTCTTTTTCATTTGCCACTTTCATTGTGCTGCGGACGTTGTTGACCGGGATCGATGTCCCGGGCTACGCCTCGCTGATGGTTGCCGTCACCTTTCTGGGGGGGCTGCAATTGATCGGTATCGGGGTGCTGGGTGAGTACCTGGGCAGAACCTACATCGAATCAAAACGCCGCCCGGTTTTTCTGGTGCGTCGCGTCCATAATGCCAAGGACTGACCATGGATCTCAAGGAAACCGACATCCTCGGTTCAAGCATCGAGCAGCATTGGTACTACCGCTCAAAAGCGGCGGCGACGACTCGTTTGCTGGGCAATGCGCGGGTCGACAGGATTCTTGACGTAGGTGCGGGTTCGGGGTTCTTTTCCCATCATCTGCTGACCCATACGGCAGCCACCGAGGCCTGGTGCGTGGACATCAGCTACGAAGCGGATTCGGACGCCACGACCGCCGGGAAACCGGTGCACTATCGCCGTTCGATCGACTCGGTTGATGCCGATCTGGTGCTGCTGATGGATGTGCTGGAACATGTCGATGACGATGTCGGGTTACTCAAGGCGTACGTCGATAAAGTCCCGTCCGGGAGTCGTTTCCTGATAACCGTGCCGGCGTTTCAGTTTCTCTGGAGTGGGCACGATGACTTTCTTGAACACAAACGGCGCTATACCTTGGCGCAAATGGAAGCAGTGGCCAGGGACTCCGGTTTGATAGTGAAGAAGGGGGCTTATTATTTCGGCGCGGTGTTCCCGATTGCAGCGACCCTGCGGTTGCTGTCCCAAGGCGCACAACCTTCGTCGCCACGCTCGCAACTCAAGCAGCACCATCCATTGGTCAATACGCTGCTCAAGACCTTGTGCAGTATCGAACGTCCGTTCATGGGCGCGAACCGCCTGGCGGGTCTGACGGTGTTCGTGCTGGCGCAGAAACCGTGACCTCAGCCGAAAAATCAGCCCTGATCAAGCGTGGCCTGCGTTTTGCCGTGACCGGGTTATTCGTAACGGCCCTGCATGCGGTGGTGGCCGTGTTGCTCATCAACTACGTGCTGGCGCTGCCACCCGTGGCCAACGGTGTAGCGTTTTCTGTGGCGACCCTGGTTTCTTATGTGATCAACACGAGCTGGAGTTTTTCCAGCCGATTGCATGGCCGGACGCTGGCGCGCTTCATGATGGTTTCCGGGGCCGGTTTACTACTGGCGATGCTGGTGGCCTGGGCCGCACAAATGGCCGGGCTTCATTACTTGCTGGGGATAGGGGCGGTGGCGCTGACCATTCCGGCCTTTACGTTTGTATTGCATAACTTCTGGACGTATCGATGAAGGTTTCGGGCAAGCATTGGGCGATCGGGTTATTGCCCCTGTTAATGGGCGTGGTGGCATTTTTCATGGTGATCGGGCCACGGGCCCTGGACCCGCAAAACATTGCCTGGCTGGAAAGCGGCGATCCGGCGACCCATTACTTGGGCTGGACGTTCTTTCGACATTCTCCCTGGACTTTTCCGCTCGGACTTAACCCGTCCTATGGGTTGGAACTGGGCAGTGCGATCATTTTTTCCGATTCCAATCCGCTGTTGGCGCTGCTGTTCAAACCCTTCAACTCAATCCTTCCCGAGACGTTCCAGTATTTCGGTATTTGGCTGCTGGCATGTTTTGTTCTGCAAGCCTGGTTTGCCTGGAAGTTGCTGGGGCTGGTTACGCCCAGTGTTGCGCTCAGGGTGCTGGGGTCAGGCCTTTTTCTGTTTTCGCCGCCGATGTTCTTGCGCATGGGGGGGCATTTGTCCCTGGCCGGGCATTTTCTGATTCTGGCCGCGCTCTATCTGGCCCTGCACCCGGGCGTGCAGAAGCGCCGGGTGGCCTGGGGAGCGCTGTTGGCGGCGACGGCGATGATCCACGCTTATCTGCTGGCCATGGTGGCATTGATCTGGGTAGCCGATGTTGCCGGTCGAACCCTCAAAGGCGAGTTGACTCGACGCACTGCATTCATCGAGGTGGTCTTGTTGTTTTTGCTGGTGAGTCTGTGCTGCTGGCAGGCGGGCTATTTCAGTATCGCGGATGGTATGGCTTCCGGTGGTTTTGGCTTGTACCGTATGAATCTGCTGGCGCCGATCGACTCCAGCGGCTGGTCGTTGATCTTGCCGGACTTGCCCGAGGCCAGCGGCGACTACGAGGGTTTCAACTACCTCGGGTTGGGGACGCTGGTGCTGGCGATCTGCGCCTGCGTCGTACTGCTGCGACGTACAACTGACTTCGGCAGTGCGGTGCGCCGTCTGCCGGTTCTGCTGTTGGCGTTGATTGGCCTGACGCTGTTTGCGCTCTCGAACGAGATCGGTGTTGGCCTGCTCAGTGTTCATTACCCATTGCCGGAAAAAATCATCAAGCTGGCGAATATCTTTCGGGCGTCGGGGCGGATGTTCTGGCCGGTGTTCTACGCCATCGTGTTTGCCGTCATTTTCCTGGTGGTGCGTGGCAACCGGCCGCGCACTGCGCTGTGTTTGCTGGCCTTGGCACTGGTTGTTCAGGTGGTTGATACCTGCAACGGATGGAGAGGGGTATGGCACGCGAGGATGATGACGCCTGCCTCCGAATGGTCAACAGCATTGCATGACCCGTTCTGGTCCAGCGCCGCCGCCCACTACGCGAATATTCGTTCTTTACTGCCGCAGAACCAGTCGCAGACCTGGCTTGCGTTAGCCTACTACGCGTCTACTCATGGTCTGAAAACCGATACCGCTTATCTGGGGCGCATGAGTTCTACGGCGCTTGAGCATGCCCAGCAAAAAGCCGGGCAAATGCTTGTGACGGGGCAGTTCGACCCTGATTCGCTGTATATCCTTGACGAGAGTGCCATGCTTGACGTCGTGAAAAGCGTCAACAGCGACACCGATCTGCTGGCCCGCATTGATGGCCTGGTGGTGCTTGCGCCGGGCTGGAAAAAATGCGCTGAATGCCTTCCGGTCGTGGACGAAGGACGTTCGATGCAGTCAGTGCCGTTGATCAAACTCGGGCAGCAACAACGGTTCAACTACAAGACCCCTCATCTGGCCCATGGCTGGTCGACCCCGGAAGCCTGGGGCACATGGTCCGAGGGAGAGGAGGCAGAGATCGTGCTTCGGGTTCCACCTCAGGCTCAATCCATCGTGATCGAGGCGCTGGCCTTCGTACTGCCGATGCATCTTGGCCAGGACGTGGTTTTTACCATCAACGGTTTACAAGCCAGTTCGACACGTCTGACCCGGCTTCAGGACAATCGCATCGAAATCCCCCTGACTGCGGCCATCCATGAAGCCATCGCCCGGGACACGCTGATGCGTATTCATGTGCAGTTACCCGACGCAATCAGCCCGAAACAATTGGGGCTTGGAGAAGATCAGCGTGTGATGGGCCTGGGAGTGAAGTCGCTGACGGTACAGTAAGCCGTCGCAGCCTCTCGTTCATGTGCAGCGCTCATGTCGATAGACGCCGTCCCCCCGGCCTTTCTAAACTGGCCCAAGTATTGAGAGCCGGGAGTAGCTGATGAATCGCAATGAATTGCGTAAGGCCGACATCAATTTGATGGTGGTATTCGAGACGCTGATGCTCGAACGCAACGTGACGCGAGTGGCAGAGAAGCTGTTTCTCGGGCAACCGACCATCAGCTCGGCGCTCAACCGTTTGCGGGCGATGTTCAACGATCCGCTGTTTATCCGGGTTGGCCATCGCATGGAGCCGACGGCGCGGGCCGAGGAACTGATTCAACACCTCTCGCCGGCGCTGGACGCGCTGTCCTCGGCGTTGAGCCTGACCCACCATTTCGATCCTGCCAGCAGCACCATGACCTTTCGCATCGGTTTGTCCGATGACGTCGAGTTCGGCTTGCTGCCACCGCTGTTGCGCGCATTGCGCCAGGAAGCGCCGCAAGTGGTGTTCGTGGTTCAGCATGTCGATTACTGGCGGATCCCGGACTTGCTGGCGTCCGGTGACATCACCGTCGGCATCAGCCAGACCCGCGGCCTGCCGGCCAATGCCAAGCGCAAACTGTTGCGGCACATTCAGCCCCGCATACTGCGCGCCGATGCCTCCGATACGCCGCTGTCCCTCGACGAGTACTGTTCGCGCCCGCATGTGCTGGTTTCGCATACGGCCAACGTCAGTGGCTATGCCGATGAGTGGCTGGCCGAGATCGGTCGCAAACGCCAGGTGGTGCTTTCGGTGCCGCAATACAGTGCCTTGCCGGCGCTACTCGCGGGGACTGACCTGATTGCCAGCCTGCCGGACTACACGGCGGCGGCGATGGCGGCTTCAGGTCTGCTGTTCAGCGAACCGTTCCCGTTCAAGACGCCAACCCTGGACCTGTCCATGGTCTGGCTGAGCCACGTCGATACCGACCCCGCCGAACGCTGGCTGCGTGCACGCCTCGAAGCCTTCATGAGCGAGCGCGGTGTGTCCGGGATACAGAGCGACAAGTTGCTCGGACGGTAACCGGTGGCGGCTTGCTTGCCCGGCATAGCGCTGTTTTGCTGCCAGTATTTTCCCGATGACTGACCGGAGATCCATCCCATGAGCAGTTCCCGTTCTCTGTTGCGTGGGCGCGGCAGTCAAGACAGTGGCAAGGTCGGCATGATCGAGCTGTTTTTCGATCTGGTGTTCGTGTTCGCCGTCACCCAGCTTTCTCACACCTTGCTTGCGCACCTGACGATAGGTGGCGCGGTGCAGGTCGCGTTGATGATGGTGGCGGTGTGGTGGGTGTGGATCTTCACCTCTTGGGTGACCAACTGGCTCGACCCCGAAAAGTTGCCGATCCGCCTCGGCCTGTTCGGTTTGATGGTCGCCGGCCTGTTGCTGTCGTCGTCGATTCCCAAGGCGTTTACCGAGCATGGAGTGATGTTCGCCRCAGCCTTTGTCTTCATGCAGGTCGGCCGCACGCTGTTCGCGATCTGGGCCGTGCGTGGAGAGCCGTTGAACATGACCCGCAACTTCCAGCGAATCCTGGCGTGGATGGTGCTGTCCGGGGTGTTCTGGATCAGCGGTGCGCTGCTTGAAGGCGATCAGCGCCTGGCCTGCTGGGCGCTGGCATTACTGATCGAGCTGATCTCGCCGTCGCTGTACTTCTGGGTACCGGGGCTCGGCCGTTCAACGCTGGCCGACTGGAACGTCGAGGGTAATCACATGGCCGAACGCTGCGGTCTGTTCGTGATCATCGCCCTGGGCGAGTCGCTGCTGGTGACCGGCGCAACCTTCGCCGATTTGCTGCTGAATTGGCCGGTGCTGGCGGGGTTTCTGATTGCCGTGCTCGGCAGCGTGGCGATGTGGTGGGTGTATTTCGACAGCGGCGCCGAGCGCGCTCACCACCGGATCGTACATTCCAGCGACCCTGGGCGGCAGGCGCGGATTGCCTACACCTACCTGCATGTGTTGATCGTTGCCGGAATCATCGTCAGCGCGGTGGCCGATGAACTGGTGCTGGTGCATCCGGAGCATGCGAGCGATGCCGGGATCATCGTGATCGTCGCCGGGCCCTGGCTGTTCTTGCTGGGGTGTGCGTTGTTCAAATGGGTAATGGCCGATCGGGTTTTGCCGCCGCTGTCTCATCTGGTGGGCCTGGTGCTGCTGCTCGCGCTATTGCCTGCGGCGCTGAATCAGCTGTTTTCAGCGTTGGTCCTGGGAGGGCTGACGACTGCGGTGATGATTCTGGTAGCGACGTGGGAAACGCGGGTACTGCGTGAATCGCTACCGGCGCAGGAGCATTGACGCGCCAGGTGTTTTCGCGGGGAAGGGCGGGGGCGCTCTATGGTATATCTACGCCCCTTCGTTCTATCCTCAAGGAGCATCGCAATGCCTCACCTGCACATGGAATACACCGCCAACCTGCCGAACCTCAATGCCGATGTGGCGTTGTTGCGCTTGAACCACGCATTGGTGGCGTCCGGGCAGTTTTCCTCGGAGTACGATATCAAGAGCCGTGCGGTGCAGGTCGGCGCCTTCCGGGTCGGTACCGGGATGGGCGAGCGTGGTTTTGTGCATGTGAAGCTGGCATTGCTGAGCGGGCGCTCGCCCGCGATCAAGAAGCAATTGTCCGAAAGTCTGTTGGCGGTGGTGCAGGATCTCTGCGAATGGCCCGCCAGTGTTGATGTGCAGCTGTGCGTCGAGATTCTGGATATCGATCGCGATTCCTACGCCAAGACGGCCATCAGCCACTGATATTCAGCGCGTTGCCCCTCAGATAAAACCCTGTTCTGTGCAGGCCTTGACCACTTGCTCGCGAAGCCAGGCGTTGGCGCTATCCAGCTCGCGGGTTTGACTCCACTGCATTTCGAGGGTGAACCCCGGTACGCCGTTCGGCGCCTCGCAATGGCTGAAGACCGAGTCTTTGGCCAGCAGGTGCTGGATGCGCCGGGGCATGGTCAGAATGAAGTCAGTCCCGGTGATCAGCTTCAGTGCAGCGCTGTAGCTGTTGGCGCGCGCAACGATCTGGCGTTTGTGCGCCTGTTGGGCAAGCCAGCCGTCGACCATGTTGGTGGTGGACGTCCACGGCGTAGGGAACACGTGTCGGCGTTCGACGTAGGCTTTGAGGCTGATGCGAGGCTCCAGCGGCGTCGCCCGTTTATCGAAAACGCACACCAGATCATCCTCAAGCAGCACCTGGGATCTGAAGTCAGTGTGGCTGCGATGAAAGTTCGGGCCGAAGCCGATCACCAGGTCGAGGCTGCCATCTCGCAGCTCTTCGGCGGGGATGTCGGTTTCGAGTTTGTGCACATTGACGATCACCGGCAGGTCGGCGAAATCGAAGTTCTTCAATAGCCGTGGCAGGATCAGTTGCTCGAAGTATTCCGGCGCACAGATATTGAAGGTCACGGATTGGTGCGTCGGGTCGAATGCCTGAACCCCGGCATGGCACAGGTTGATGCTTTCGAGAATCTTCTGCACGTGTGCGTACATGGTGCCGGCCTTGTAGGTCGGACGCATACCGGTGCGGGTATTGATGAACAACTCGTCCTCGAAACTGGTGCGCAGTTTCTTCAGGCAGTAACTCACCGTGGACTGGCTGACAAACAGCGCCTCAGACACACCGGTGACGCTGCTTTGCTCATACACGGCGATGAACACCATGAGGTCCTGCATATCGAGCTTTCTAAGCAAGTTACTGTTCAGCATCCGTACTGTCTCACTCCGCTCGTTGCGCAAGTTGTGCGCAAACGTGTGCGAGTGATGCTAACGGAACGACCGTCCTAGGAGAATGGCTCGTAGGATCATTCACGGACAAGTGTGGGACAGAAGTTGTTGCGAATGCGACGTCTGTCGCAATCCGGGCCGAAGGCGGGTGAGCACCTTCAGCTTTCAGTCACCGTGTTTACGCGGTTACCGGAAGTGCGCGACGGCTGGACATCACCAGCGCGAGCATCCCGCTGGCCACCAGCAAGGCACCCACGACTTCCAGCATCAGTGGTTGCTGCGCCAGCCAGAACCAATGGAACAAGGTGATAAACAACGTGCTGAGGTAGACGTAGGAAATGACCGTGGACGGTGCAATCACCCCGATCGCCCGGTGCAGCAACCAGAAGGTTGCCAGGGTCGCGAACAGCGCCAGGTAGACCAGCCAGAACAGATCGTGGGCAGACAACAGGGCGCCGGACCGCCAGCCGCCATTGACCAGGCTGAACGCGAACAGGAACAGCGAACCGAAGAGCATGTTCCAGAACGTCATCACCACAGGCCCACGGCCCTTGAGGCTGTTCGCCTTGAAGCGCTGACTCAACGGTGAATAGAGCGCCATCGCCAGGCAGCCAACCCCGAACACCGACACCGCATAGAGTGAAGGGACTTCGCCGGGGCCTGTGCCCTTGAGGATCAGCAGCAGCGCACCGGCCGCCGCAATCAGCATCGGCAGCAGGCGGCTTTTCGAACGGTTGCCGGGTATCAGGAAGGCCTCGAAGCACAGTGTCATCAATGGCACCAGGGTAAACAGGGTCCCGGTGTTGACCGCCGAGGTGTAGCGCAGCGCTTCGAACAACGAGCCGAAATACACGGCCAGCAACAGCCCGAGCCAGGCATGACTGACAAGGCCTTTGGCAGTGATCGCGGTGCCGCCGTTGAGCAGCAGCATCGGCAGAAACGCCAATGCCGAAAACAGCAGCCGCAGGCCGGTCAGCAGGATCGGGTCGATGGCTTGGCTGACCTCGGCGGCGGCAAAAAACGAGGCGGCAACCAACACCGCCCAAAGCAACATGCCCGCGTTGGCGGAGGCGAAACTGGTGTGTTTCATCAGTGTGCCCCTGATCAATCAATGTGTTTGGCGTAATGCCGTGGGTCAAAGCGCAACACCATCAGAACCATCAACAGCATCACTGCCGTCAGTGCCCACCAGGCCCATTCGAAACTGCCCAGTTGATCGCGAATCATCCCGGCGATCAGCGGCGACACCCCCGCGATCAGATAGCCGATTCCTTGCACGAACGCCGTGAGTCCACCGGCGCGCTGAGGGTTGTCCAGGTGATCCAGCGAGACGATCAGGCTCATGGGAAACAGGCCGCCAATACCCAGGCCCAGCAAACACGGCCAGAGCAGGCTCAGGTGTTGCGGGCTGAGGATCAGTCCGCAGAAGCCAGCCATGATCAATCCCAGCAGCACCACCAGAACCAGTCGTTTATCGCGGCTGCGGTTGGCGATAGCCGGCGTCAGCAAGCCGGAGATCACCTCCATGGCCGTCAAAAAGCCTAGCAGCAGGCCGGCGTTCTGCTCGCTCCAGCCTTTTTCGACGTAGTACGGGGCCAGCCAGGCCAGCACGCAGGTGTAGGACGCGGTGCCCAAGCCGAAGAAAATCGCCAGCAGCCAGGCGCGCGAATTGCTGAAAAACGCTTCTTTACGTTGCACGGTGGCAGGCATCGCGGGGACGGCGTGACGTTGGCCGTACCAGAGCAGCAAGGCGAGCAATGCCAACAGCGCCCAGATCGCCAACCCCACACGCCAGCTGCCGGTATGCGTCATCACCAAGGGTGCAAACGATGCCGCGATGGCCGCGCCGCCCATGATCGAGGTGACGTAAAGCCCCATGAACAGCGAGACGTTGTCGCCGAAGCGGGATTTGATCAGGGCTGGCATCAAGGCCTGGATCAGCGCAATGCCGATGCCGGCAAGGACTGCACTGAGGATCAGTTCGGCGGCCGAATCGAGGAACAGCCGCGACACGGTGGCCAGGCCAATGATCAGCAGCGACAGCACCACCGTTCGATGTTCTCCCAGGCGCCGGCTGACGCTCATGCCGAAGAACATCGCCAAGCCCATCGCCATCACCGGCAGCATGGTCAGCAGTGACGCCAGGCTGAAACTCAACGCAATATCGCCGCGAATGGCCGACAACAGCGGACCGACGGCGGCCATCGACGGGCGCAGGTTCAGGGCGACGAGGATCACGGCGATCATCAGCCAGACAGCGGGACGGGAGGTGGCGCGAACGTTTTCCATGACCATACCTTGAAGGACAAGGTCTGGATTAGGCGATGCGCGGCGAGAGTCGGCAAATCAGAAAGTCATGCGCGGTATTTAAAAATTAAATACTGCTCGGCTTACCGGAAAAAGTCGCAAGGGATGGCGCACGGATACTGTTTGCAGCCATAGCGTCGCGGACCAGCTTATGATGCCATCCATAATCCATGTCGATAGTTGAGCCG
Source organism: Pseudomonas sp. 05N432 (assembly GCF_056396945.1). Lineage (NCBI taxonomy): Bacteria > Pseudomonadati > Pseudomonadota > Gammaproteobacteria > Pseudomonadales > Pseudomonadaceae > Pseudomonas > Pseudomonas sp. 05N432. Next base: position 414,460 of record NZ_JBFTMM010000002.1, read on the forward strand.
GCATGCTGTTACGCCATATCCGTTACTTGCTCGCCGTCGCCGAGCATCGCAACTTCACTCGGGCGGCCGAGGCATTGCATGTCTCGCAGCCAACGCTGTCGCAGCAGATCAAGCAACTCGAGGATGTCCTCGGTGCGCCGTTGTTCGATCGTTCCGGGCGCACGGTGCGTTTGACCGATGCCGGCGAGGCGTATGTGCGTTATGCGCGGTTGGCCTTGCAGGACCTGGAGGCGGCCAAACGGGCGATGCACGACGTGCAGGACCTGACACGCGGCTCGTTGCGGCTGGCCATGACGCCGACCTTCACTGCTTACCTGATCGGCCCGTTGCTGGCGCGTTTCAACAGCCTGTACCCGGGCCTCAACCTGAGCGTCGAGGAAATGACCCAGGACCAGATCGAGGCTGCGCTGGCCGAAGACCGGCTGGACCTCGGCATCGCGTTCACCGGCAGTCACCTGGCGGACATCGACAGCCAGACGCTGTTTGCCGAAACCTTGAGCCTGGTCGTCAGTGAGGCGCATCCGGGGTTTGTCCGGCAACAATCACTCGATGCGCAGGCGCTGGGCCAACAGTCGCTGGTGTTGCTCAGCGGCGATTTTGCAACCCGTCGGCACATCGATCTGTATTGCCGACAACAAGGCATCGCGCCACGCATCGCCATCGAAGCCAACTCCATCAGCGCGATTGTCGAGATTGTTCGCCGCGGGCACCTGGCGACCATTCTCCCCGAGGCCATCACCCATGCGCTGCCGGGGTTACGCCCGTTGGCGCTGCAACCGGCGTTGCCACAACGCACGGTGGCCTTGCTCAGTCGCAAGGGCGCTTATCGCAGCGCAGCGAGTGAGGCATTCCGGGCGCTGGTCAGTGTTCAGTGACCGGGAGCGGTCGCCAGCCACTGGGCGAGCACCGCATCATAGGCGCCCGTGGCTTTGCTCAGGTGTAGCCACTGATCCACATAGGCCTTCCAGGCCACGTCATCACGAGGGAGCAAGTAGGCTTTTTCGCTGTACTGCAAGTACTGCTCGGGATTGACCGCGCACAGCCCGGGTTTTTGCTTCTGCTGATACCGCGCTTCGGAAGCGTCGGTGATCATCACGTCGGCCTTGTTATCCAGCAATTGCTCGAAAATCGTCACGTTGTCCGGGAACAGGGTCAGCGTGGCGTTGGGCAGGTGAGTGCGGGCAAACACTTCGTTGGTGCCGCCTGCCGGCTCGATCAACCGCACGGACGACTGGTTGAGCTGTTCGACGGTTTGATAGCGTTGTTTATCTTCGCAACGCACCAGCGGGATTTTTCCGTCGACGCCCAGCGTGTCGCTGAAAGAGGCCTTCTTCTGCCGCTCCAGTGAAACCGAAATGCCGCCCATGCCGATATCGCAACGGTCGGCCAGAAAGTCCGTCATCAGGTTCTTCCAGGTCGTGGGGACCCATTGCACGTCAACGTTCAGGCTTTTCGCCAGGGATTGGGCCATGGCGATATCGATCCCTTCGTATCCGCCCTCTGCGCGCAGATAGGTGTAAGGCTTGTAATCGCCGGTGGTACAGACCTTCAGATGACCCCGTTCAATCACCTGGTCCAGGTGCGAAGGTGCATTCTGGGCAAATGCCTGGACGCTGAACGTGAGCAAGGAGCAGAGCAGTAAACGAGCTTTCATCGGGTCGTCCTTGAGTGTTGTCAGAGGAGGAGGGGAGGTCGACGTCAGTATTTGTTGGCTGGGGGCGATGGTGCAAGTGTGCGGGCCATCGAGTCGTCCGAGTTGCACTGTCTTTGTCGTTGGCTAACGCAACACTTTGAAACGCGGATCGCTCTGACCGCCGTTAGGGACCCTTCTTACATTATTTCGTTTGTCGGCTTGTTAGCGTACTTGGCAGTTCACGCGAACAAGACCAAGGACGGTTTGGATATCGCGCGTTGTTTCCATTCCGCTAAAGGATAAGCGAATGTCCCAATCGTCCAATACGGCGCATTTCTCACTGCAAATTCCCGGTGTTTGCAACGACTTCAAGGTGCTGGCTTTCGACGGCACTGAAGCCATCAGCAGCCTGTATGCCATTCGGGTGGAACTGGTCAGCGAGTACCCGGATTTCGACCTGGAGAGCCTGCTCAGCCAGCCGGCTTTCCTCCAGTTCGGCCTTAACGGCGAAGGTATTCATGGCTATATCGACGGGGTGCGCGCAGATGATGTCGGCAAGCGCCTGAACCGCTATCAGCTGATCCTGGTGCCGGCGCTGCACTATCTGCAGTTCAGTCGCGATCAGCGGATTTTCCAGGGCCAGACGGTACCGAAAATCATCGCTCGGGTACTCAAGGCACATGGCATCCAGGCGGATGCTTTTACCTTCAACGTCAGTGCCAGCCCCGAGCGCGAATACTGCACCCAGTACGGGGAAAATGATTTCGAGTTCGTCCAGCGACTGTGCGCCGAGGACGGTATCGCCTGGCATCACCAGCACTCCCGGGACAGTCATGTGCTGGTGTTCACCGACGGCCAGACCTTCTTCCCCACACTGGGCGAAACCCCGTATCAGCAAGACGCCGGCATGCTGGCGGAGCATTCGGTGATCAGCCAGTTCTCCCAGCGTTTCAGCACCCGCACCAGCAAGGTCACACGCCGGGACTAT